>DBTK01000146.1:0-20038 GCA_002307015.1 Spirochaetaceae bacterium UBA1318 | reverse complement strand
TCGGCGATGCCGACGTCGAAGAACCTCGTCGGGAATTTCGCCTGGAAGGGGGAAAGCCCGGTGTTCCTCGTCATGGCGGCGCTCACCGCGGCGACCCTCGGGTCGGCGGACCCGAGCTCGATCATCGCATCCGAGAAGGCCTCGGTGAAGGTCCTCGAGGATTTCACCTCGATCGTCCCGTCGATGATCGAGAACGGGGCGATGCCGTGGAAGGCGGCCGGGTCGCTCTCGGCCAGGCGGTAGCCCTTCCCCTTTCGCGTGATGATGTGGACGACGACGGGCTTTTCGAGGTTCCTGACGTCCTTGAACACCTGCACGAGCTTCGGGATGTTGTGGCCGTCGATCGGGCCCACGTACTCGTAGCCCAGGTCGGCGAAGAGGTTCTCCTTGTAGAAGAGGGCCTTCACCGCCCGCTTCCCCCGGTAGATAAGGGCGTAGAGCCGCTTCCCGACGACGGGGATCGAGGTGACCATGTAGTCGAAGCGCTTCCGGAAGTTCTGGTAGATGGCGGTCGCGGAAAGCCGGCTCAGGTAGCGGGACATCGCCCCGACGTTCGGCCCGATCGACATCTTGTTGTCGTTGAGCACGACGATCAGGTTCTTCCCGACCTGGCCTGCGTGGCTGAGGGCCTCGAAGGCCATGCCGCCGGTGAGGGCTCCGTCGCCGATCACGGCGATGACCTTGCCCTCGGCGTCGCCCCGAAGCTCCTGGCCGAGAAGCAGGCCCAGGGCCGCCGAAAGCGAGGTCGAGGAGTGTCCCGTGTTGAACGAGTCGTGGGGGCTTTCGCTCCGTTTCGGGAAACCGCTCACCCCGTTCCGACGCCTCAGCGTGGGAAAATCCTCCCTGCGGCCGGTGACGATCTTGTGCGCGTAGCACTGGTGACCGACGTCCCAGATGATCTTGTCGCGGGGGGTTTCGAATACCCGGTGCAGGGCCAGGGTCAGCTCCACCACGCCGAGGTTCGACGCCAGGTGGCCGCCGTTCTTCGCGACGACCCTGATGATGTAGCCCCGGATCTCGGAGGCGAGGCGGTTGAGCTGGCCGTAGGAGAGCCGTTTGATGTCCTCGGGCGAATTGACGTTCTGCAGTATCGAATCGGTTTCCATCGCTTGGTACCCCATTCCGCAAAGCCTATCGCAGGGGCAGGGCGAAAACCGGCCTGATCCGTCCCCCCACGGGCAAAAAAAAGGCCGTTACCTCCCGGGGGAGCAACGACCTTTTAAATTACATAAACGGGAACGCCTACTTCTTGTTTTTATGGCGCATTTTTCTGAGTCTTTTTTTCCGTTTATGGGTTGCGATTTTTTGTCGCTTTCGTTTTCTTCCGCAGGGCACGGTTTCGGCTCCTTTACGATTTCGTTACCGCCCCTCCAGCGTAAAGCACTACTGCTCATCCGGATTTCGGAGCGATGCAAGGCTACTATGCACCTAAAGAGTGTTCGCGTCAAGCCGTAAAAACTCGTTCGGCGAATTCGCCGACCACCCGCGCGATCCCGGCCTCGTCGTCGGCCTCGAACCACCGGACGCCCGGGAGGGAGGAGAAGAAGGTGAGCTGCCGCTTGGCGTAGTTCCTCGAACGGCGTTTCACGAGCTCGATCACGTCGGCCGTCGTCATGCAGCCCGACCTTCCCATCTCGAAGAACTCGCGGTAGCCGATGGCCTTCATCCCCGGGTCGTCCGGGCCGTAGCCCTTCGCGATGAGGCCCTTCACCTCGCCGGCGAGACCTGAGGCGAACATGGCCTCGGTCCTCTCGTCGATGCGCCGGTAAAGCGTTTCACGGTCTCGCTTTATCCCGATCGCGAGGAGGTTCGTCCCCTCGCGGGGAGAGGTCGGGACGGCGCAGGAGGAAAGGGGCCGGCCGGTCGACCGCGTTATCTCGAGGGCGCGGAGGATGCGATAGGCGTCGTTGGGATGGATGCGGGCCGCGCTCTCGGGGTCCCGCCGGGCGAGCTCCTCGCGGAGTGCGCTTAGGCCCGAGGCGGCGAGCTCGCCCCTGAGGGCTTCCCTGACGGCGATGTCCCCCGCCGGGCTCGAGGGAAGCCCGAAGATGAAATTCTTAAGGTAGAAGGCCGTCCCGCCCGACACGACGGGAAGCTTTCCCCGCGAAAGAACCACGCTGCAGAGGGTGTCGGCTGCGTGGACGAAGTTCCCCGCGGTGTACTGCTCGTCGGGGTTGCGGATATCGATCAGGTGGTGGGGAAGAGCTGCCCTGAAGGCGGCGTCGGGCTTGGCCGTGCCGATGTCCATGCCGCGATAGACCTGCATCGAATCGGCGCTGATGACCTCGGCCTTGAAGGGAAAGCGGAAGGTATTTCGAATGAACAGGGAGTCGAGCAGGGCCGTCTTTCCGCTCGCGGTCGGTCCGAACAGAAGGACGGCCGAAATGCTAGAGGGGTTCGCGCTGATACACAACCTGTTTGTTGAAAACCTGCTTGGCGGCGAGGGAAACGACCTTGCCTTCCATGTTGTCCAGTTCCGGATCGCCGGTGACGCTGATCTGATACGCACGCTTGATGGCTGCGCACGTGATCTCGTACATGTTGCCTTCGCACACGATCAATTGTTCGAGCGGAAAATACATACTTCACTGCTCCTGGGACGGTTCCGGATGAAGAGCTAAAAGACTACTACAAATCGAATCCTTTGTCCATAGCTAGAAGGGGCCGAATTTTATCGCGACGGCGAGGGCCATGAAGGCGAAGCAGATCAGGGCCGTGATGCCCTGGATCGGCGCCGTCCAGCGCAGCCACTTCGGGTAGCTCACGACCGTGAGCCCCAGGCAGATCATCAGGAGGGGGTTCGTCGGGTACAGGATGTTCGCGAAGCCGTCCCCGCAGTCGAAGGCGAGGACGACCGTCTGCCTCGTGAGGCCGACGAGGTCGGCCAGCGGCGCCAGGATCGGGATGATGAGGAAGGCCTTGGCAGAGGCCGAGGGGATGAAGAACTCGAGCACCAGGGTCAGGAGGTAGACGAGGAGGACGGCGACGTAGGGCCCCGTTCCCGCCATGCGGCTCGAGGCGGCGTAGAGGAAGCTGTCCAGGATCCCGCCGTTCTGGATGATCAGCTTCACGCTCATCGCCATGAGGATCATCACGATGGCCGGCAGGATCGATCCCATGCCGAGGAAGAAATAGCGGCCGAGCTTCCGCCAGGAGTTGCCGGCTATCCTCCCCGCGCCGTTGCAGGCGACGAAGAAGAAGACGCCCATCAGGGGGAAGGCCAGGATGGAGATCGAGCGGATGCGGCCGACGACGAGGATGAAGACCACGGCGGCCACGAACCAGGATCCGAGCCACCGGACGGCCTTCCCCATCCGGGGATCGGACGTCAGCTCCTCGGAGGCGATGGCGCTCCTCGCGTCGAGCCTGGAGCGGAGCCTCTCGTCCTCCTCGAACACGGGAGAGGAGGAGGGGTCGGCCTCGACCTTCTTCGCGTGGCGGCTGACGAAGAGGAAGACGACGGCGAAGATGCAGACGAAGAAGATGGCCCTGAGCCAGAGCCCGGAGAAGAGGGGCAGGCCCGCGATCGACTGGGCCACGGTGACCATGAAGGGATCCATCGTCGCCGCGGCGAAGCCGAAGCCGAGGGCCAGGAGGCTCATGCCCAGGCCGGTGAGGGAGTCCCAGCCGAGAAAGAGGGCCAGCGGGACGATGAAGACCACCAGGGGCGCCGCCTCCTCGTAGATGCCCAGGACCGAGGACGAGAACATGAAGAAAAAGATGACGGCTGCCATCAGGGCGAACTTGTTGTTCCGGAACCGGGCGACGACCATCGAGAGGGCGACCTTGAGGATGTCGCTCTTGTCCAGCACGGTGAACGAGCCGCCGATGAGGATCATCAGGATGATGATCGTGATGACCTGGACGTTGCCCGGCGACCAGAGGACCTCGACGGGGGCGGTGAGCCACCTCCATGCCGGATAATCGGGGCGGGCGTGGTAGGAGAACGAGCCGGGAACGACCCGGTCCACGCCCTGGGAAACCTCGTGCCGGTAGCTTCCCGCGGGAACCACGTAGGTGAGGATGCCGGCGACGATCATGAGGCCGAGGATGATGGCGATGGTGGAGATGAAGGCCTTTTTGCCGATCTTGAGCGCCGTTTCCCGGTCGCCCTGGGTTTTGTCAGACATGTTGGTTCCCTGTTTCAAAGTTTCCCCAGCGTGAACAGCCGGCGATAGAAGGCGACGCAGCGGGCGAAGTCCTCGAGGCTCACCCTCTCGTCCGTTCCGTGGAGCCTTGCGAGATCCCTGTCGGACATCGCGACGGGCATGAAGCGGTAGGTCGTGTCCGTGATAGGCGCGTAGTGGTCCGAGTCCGTGGCCGCCATCACGAGGAAGGGAACGGCCACGGCCCGGGGCGCGATGTCCTCGAGAATGGCGACGATGGCCCGATAGCCGAAGCCGTCCGTCGGCGATTCCCGCTGGGGCTCGGCCACGTCCTCGGGCCAGGCGATCTCGACCGAGACCGAATCCGAGGCGACGAGGGACCTGATCCGCCCCAAAGTCCCGGCAATCGTCTCGCCGGGAAGGACCCTGACGTTGACGTTCGCGGTCGCCACCTCGGGAAGGACGTTCTCCTTGTCGCTCCCCGAGAGCATGGTCGGCGCGACGCTCGTCCGAATCATGGCGTTCGTGGTCGAACCCTTCGAGAGAACCGCCTTCACGAGGGGGGAGGTGAGCCAGAGGTTGCGGAACAGGAGCCTGACGCCGAAGCCCGCGTAGGGGCTCACGGCGGCGAAAAAGCCCTTCACCGTGTAGGTGAGACGGGCCGGAAAGGGATGGTTCACGAGCCGGTCGATGGCCCGCGAGAGCTCGCCGACGGCCGTCTTCGCGGGGGGCATGGAGGCGTGGCCTCCCGCGCCCCGGGCGGTGATTCGGAAATCGACGTGGCCCTTTTCAGATATGCCGATCAGGGCGACGGGGGATTTCAGGAAGGCGAGCATGCCCTCCGCGACGACCGAGCCCTCGTCGATAACGTACTCGAAACCGACCCCCTGGTCCTTGAGGTAGGCGGCGATGACGCGGGCGCCCTCGGTGCCGCCGATCTCCTCGTCGCCGCCGAAGGCGAAATAGGAGGTGCGGACGGGACTCTCCCCCGAGGCGAGCATGGCCTCGGCGGCCTCGAGGATGGACACGAGGAGGATCTTGTCGTCCAGGCTTCCCCGGCCCCAGACGAAGCCGTCGGCCGTGACCCCCGAGAAGGGGGGATGGGTCCATTCGGCCACGTTGTCCGCCGGGACGACGTCGAAATGGGCGAGGTAGAGGGCAGGCTTGAGCGAAGGGTCCGAGCCCGGGAAGACGTAGAGAAGCCCCATCGGGCCGAACTCCTTCACGAGGAGTTTTCCGGCCGAGAGCGGGTATCGGGATTTCACGAATTCGATGAACTGCCGGTGCCGGGAAAGGTCGGTCTTTCCCTCCTGGGCGTAGGTGACCGTCGGTATCCTGATGGCCTCGCCCAGCCGTTCGGCGGCGCCCTCGGGCAGGGCAGGAAGGGCCGCGGGACCGAAACCCGCATCGCCGGAGGGACCGGCGGACCGGGAGGGAGCCTTGGGCAGGGCGCGAGCGACGGTAGCGAGGATGACCAGCGCGAGAGCGCCGAGGATTATCCAAAGGACGATCATGTTCCCTCCGGTGCGGCGAGACGATTTTCAGGATCATACAATAGCCGCCCGGGTCTGTACACCGGGAAAGAATTTTCAGGGAGCCCCTCCCGGTCGATCCCCATCCGGCCCCGCGGCCCCTCCCTCGGTCACGGTCCCGTCGGGTGCCTTCCGCCGCGCCTCCTCCTCCATGATGGCCGCGTAGGCCGTCTCGTCGATGGGATAGCGCTCGACGATGACGATGCCGGCGACGAGCACCGCGGCGGGCAGAGGCCCGATGATGAGCCTGATCGCGAGAAGCGAACCGGATGATTGCGCGACGTCCGGGATGTATCCCATGGCCCCCAGGATCAGGCCCGATACGACGGTGGCGAGGGAAACCCCGATCTTCGAGGTGAAGGTCCACATCCCGTAGAAGGCGCCCTCCTTCCGCTTCCCCGTCCTCGCCGCGTCGATCTCGATCGCGTCCGGGAGCATGGCGAAGGGCGGCACGTAGCCGAAGCCGATGCCGATCCCGGCGAATACCATCAGGGCCAGGGTGAACCGGGGGCCGAGGACGTGGCCCAGGGCGAAAAGGGCCAGGCAGGACACCGCGATGACGAGGAGGGCGAACTGGTAGGTTCTTTTCTTGCCGATGCGACCGGCGACGAGGACCGAAAGGGGGATGCAGGCCATGGCGGTCAGGAGGAGGCTGACCATGGCGAGCGTCGTCGTCGATTCGAGGTTGTACACGTACTTGAAATAGTAGACGAGCATGCCCTGGACGAAGGTGATGCCGGTCAGGTTGCAGGCGTAGACGGCGAGGAGGATCACGTAGGGCCTGTTCCTGAAGACGGCGAGAAAGGTCGGAAAGAACCTCTCCGTGGGCCTCTCCTCGCGGGATCGGGGCGGCTCGCGCACCGAAAAGAAGGTCGTCAGGATCGTTCCCGCCATGACGGCCCCCAGGATCAGGCCGACTGCCGAGAAGCCCCGGTGCCGGTCGCCGCCGAAGAGGCCGATGATGGGCTGGACCGCCGCCGCCCCGAGAATGGTCCCCACGACGGCGAAGCCGAAGCGGAAGCCGTTGAGGCTGGTGCGTTCGCGGTAATCCTTCGTCAGCTCGGGGGTGAGGGACCCGTAGGGAATGTTGACGACGGTGTAGGCCGTGTTGAGGACGCAGAGGGCGAAGGAGGCCCAGACCGCGCCGAGGATCGTGGACCGGAAGGGAGGGGCAGAAAAGAACCACCACATCGAGAGGAGGAGGGGCAGGGCCCCGAAGAGGAAGTAGGGGCGCCGCCTTCCCCATCTGCTCAGCGTCCGGTCCGAGATGAATCCCATCATCGGGTCGGTCACCGCGTCCCAGATCTTGCCGATCATGACGGCGGCCCCCGCGGCGGCTGCGGCCAGACCCGCCGTATCGGTCAGGTAGTTGAGGGACCAGAACCCCATCGCCGTGAAGAACAGGTTGCCGCCCAGATCGCCAACTCCGAATCCGAGCTTCGTCCCGAGGGAAAGCCCCCCGCTTTTAGCCTTCGTTTCATCAGTGCCCATGGCGATACTCCTCGATGCAGCCCATGAATAAGGCCTCGAGATCGGCCGTCGCCCTCTCCAGGGTCCCGCGGCTGTCCTTCCGGTATCCGTCGAGCCGCGATCCCAGCTCGAGGGGAG
Organism: Spirochaetaceae bacterium UBA1318; assembly: GCA_002307015.1. GTDB lineage: Bacteria > Spirochaetota > Spirochaetia > Treponematales > UBA1318 > UBA1318. The sequence continues at coordinate 12,792 of DBTK01000146.1, read as the reverse complement.
GCGCGACGACGATGGTCGCGCGCTTGGCGAGGACGTTCGGCCGGTGCGAGATATCGCCGCCCGTCAGCCTCGAGGCGAGATCGGCGAGGCTGTAGCCGCATTCGACCAGGCGGTCGAACGAGGGAGTCCCGCCGGCCTCGGTCCGCGCGGTGTAGGCGGCGTCGAGGTAGTAGAAGAGGTCGACGAATTCCATGTGCCGCATCGCGTACCAGGCCTCCCCCGCCATCCGGTCGGCGAGCCTCCGTTCGAGAGGCGAGGCCGTCCCGGCGCTTGCCTCGGGATAGATGCGGTCCCAGCCCGCCTGCCTGATCCGGTAGACCCGGGAGATCGGATCGCCCTCGGGCTCGATGCCGAGCGTCCCCTCCCCCCGCCTCAGCGCCTCCCCGATCAGCGCGGAGCGCCGGGCCTCGCGTACCGTCGGATCGAGGGAACTCTTCCCCCCGCGAGCGGCCCGACGGGAAAGGCCGTAGTAATCCTCGGCGAGCGAGATGAGCCTCTCGTCGATCATTTCCATCCGTTCCGCGAGGGCGATCCGTCCGACCTCTCCCCCGCGCGGCCCCGGATCGAGGGCGCATCCCCGCTCGATCCCGCCGAGAAGGGCGCCGAGGGAGGACGCGTCGGACTCCTCGTGCCGGACGTGGACGGAAAGGGGGAGGACGACCACCTTCTCCACCCTCCCCGCCTTCGCAAGGTCCTCGGCGCACCAGAAGGCGAACCGGGCCGTGCCCTGCTCGAGGCGGGGAACCGTCTCGCTGCGGTAGGACACCTGGCCCTCCGGCGCGAGGGCGACCGGAAACTCCCCGTCGACGAGGGCGCGGCGGAGCCGCCTGACGCTTTCGCCGACGTACCTCACGTGGTAGACGGGAAGGGCCCCGACGCGGGGGAGGAGCCAGCGGACCAGGGGCCCGCTCCAGAAGGGAACCTCGTAGCCGTGGACGAAGGTCGCGTGGGGCCGCCGGGGAAGCGGCCTGCCGATTTTTCTCGCCTCGATGGCCAGGCGCAGGTCGAAGGCGAGGGTGAAAAGCTGGGCTTCGTCCCCGTAGGGATGGCGGAAGGCGAGGATGAGCCGCGAGCGCCCCTCCTGGAAATCCCTGAAGGCCTCGACGAGGCGCTCGCCGTGGACGAAGTCCGTCGACCGGAGCCTCAGGGCGAGGCGGGCGTAGGCCGGCCCGGCGATGCGGAGGAGAGCCCCGAGAGCGGGGCTGTACGCGGCCTGGGCGAGAACGGGGCGTTTCAACGCCCGTGCGATCGGTTTCGGCGCCTTCGGCATTCGGCCCCCCTGCGGTTCGGACGAAACACAGCTCGCGTCAACTATATGGGGCGCCGGAAGCCCCTGTCAAATTCCAGTCCTTCCCGGGCGGTCAGGGGCCCGACCGTTTCCGCGCCCCGGCTATTTCCACATCCGGTCGACGAGGTCGCGGACGATCCGGACGGCCCTCGCGGGCTTGCCCGTATCCCCCGAGAGGGTGTAGACGTCCCTGAAAATGAACTCGAGACCGCAGCCTCGGGCCGATTCGAGGGTCTTCGCGATGTGGCTGGAAAAGCCCTCCTCGTCGAAATCCCTGCCGACCCCGAGGAAATTGGGGCTCGGCTTCCGCGAGTAGATGACCCGCCCCCCGCGGAGGGCCTCTCCCATGATCGCCTCGTCGCACCAGGGGGAGATGGAGACCTTGCGCAGGTTCGGAAGCCCGGCGAGGCAGCCCTCCCAGATGGCGTGGACCGGCTCGCAGCAGCCGTAGTAGACGAGGCCGAACCGGGAGGCGAGTTCCGCGTAGGCGGGATAGACGATTTCCCGGTACATCTCCGGGGAGACGCTCACCGTCTCCTGGGAGTTCAGGTTGCCCCAGAGGTCGCCCGTCGAGCTGATCTTCCCCGCGCCGCCGGTTCGGGGGAGCTCGTCGGTGAAGCCGTAGCTCCCGGCGCCGGCGTACTGGTTGCCGTTGTTGGGGGTGAGGAGTCCCTCCCTCTCCTGCCACTCGAGGCACGAAATCATGTCCCCGGCGATGAACCGGTAGAGGGCCTTCATCGTGTCGGGACAGTCGGCGAAGGCGTACATCATGGCTTCGAGGCCCATGAGGTCGACGATCTTGGCGCTGGGCATGCCGAACCACCTGAGCGACTCGTTCTTGAGCCGAACGGGAAGGATGTCCCCGATCATCGAATCGGCGAAGGCCAGCCTCGCCTCGGTCGCCCCGGCGTCGTAGGCAAAGGTCGAATGCCTCAGGCTTCCGATCTCCCTCTCGATGTCCTTGATCGGATGCTCCCAGGTGAACCCGATATCGCGGCCCTCCTCGTCCCTCGCGTGGATCCGCTTGATGTCCAGGTCGAATTCCCGGATCTCGAGGTCCATGTCGACGCCGTAAAAATCGGGAACCACCACGTCGTCGTCGATCAGGGTCTGGTGGACGATGGAGCGGCTCAGGTTGACCTCGATCTCCCTGGCGAAGGGATCCTCGCAGCGCGGGACCGGCAGGGTCTCGGTCTCGAAGGTATCCATCTCCACCACGATCATGGGCTTCCCGGACTTAAGCGCGTTGTGGTCGTACCACCTGGCCTTCCTCTCTGCCATCACCGGGAGGCCGGCCAGCTCCGCGCAGCGCTCCGCCAGTGCCCGAAGTATTTCCCTGTCCTGTTTCATGCCTTTACCGCCCCGAGCATCGTGCCCTTGATGAAGTATTTCTGGAGAAAGGGATAGATGAGCACGATGGGTACCGTGCTCACGACGAGGGTCGCCATCTGGATGGAGGTGCCCGACACGGCGTGCTCGGTCACCCTGCCCGATTGGGCCTCCATGACGCTCCCCAGGGTCTCCATGATGATGCGCTGGAGGATGGACTGGAGGGGCTTCAGGTTCTGCTTCGTCACGTAGAGGAGGGGTTCGAACCACTCGTTCCAGTGCCAGACCCCGACGTACATGGCGATGACCGCGATGATCGGCATGGAGAGGGGCACGATGATCTTGAAGAGGACCCTGAAGTCCCCCGCCCCGTCTATCTTGGCCGCCTCCTCCAGGCTCGGCGGTATCGTATCGAAATAGGAGCGCATGAGGAGCATGTTGAACGCCCAGAAGCCGTGGGGCAGGATGTAGACGAGGAAGTTGTTGAACAGATGGAGGTCGTGGTAGAGCACGTAGGTCGGGATCAACCCACCGGAGATGTACATGGGAACGACGAAAAAAATGGAGATCATTCGGTTGAACGGCAGGGTTTTTTTCGAAATGGCGTAGGCGGCGAGCCCGGTACAGAACAGGGCCCACGCGATTCCGGCCACTGTCCGAAGCACGGAAACCATGAAGGCGTTCATCACCATGCCGTTGACGAAGACGTAGCTGTAGTTCTCGAAGGTGAAACCCGCCGGCCAGAGGACGACGTTCGTGACCATCGCCGCTTTCGAATTGCTGAACGAGTAAATAATGCAGTAATAGAAAGGATAGAGCATCAAAATGGAAATGATGATAAGGATGCACCTGATCGATATGCCGTAGATCATGGAGCCCCGCTTGTCCTTGACGTTCATCGTAAACCCCTTACGTCTTCGCGAACTCGGGCCTAGAAAGCCCCGTAGCCCCGCACTTTCTTGGAGATGGAATTCGCCCCCATGACGATCACGAAAGAGACGATGCTTTGGGCGAAGCCGATGGCGGCCGCGAAGGAAATGCGGTTCTTCCCGACGCCTTCCTGGTAGATGAAGTAGTCGATCGTGTTCGCCGTATCCGAGACGAGGGCGTTCCTCATGTTGAAGATGGCGTCGAAGGAGACATTCCCCGAGCTGAATAGCGACCCGATCGTGAAAATGAACATGATGCCGATGACGGGGGCTATCGAGGGCAGGGTGATGTAGAAGAGCTTCTGGGAAGTGGTTGCCCCGTCGATGATCGCCGCCTCGTAGAGCTCGGGATCGATGCTGGACAGGGCCGCGAGGAAGATGATCGTGTTCCACCCGAGTTCCTTCCAGATGGAGACCACCGTTATGATGGGCCAGAAGGACTCGGGCTGCCTCATGAAGGGAGCCTTGTTTGCCCCCACGGCGGCGAAAAGCAGGTTGATGGCCCCCGACTCCTTGTCCAGGAGCTTGTAGGCCAGCCCGGCCACCACGACCCACGAGATGAAGTGAGGCAGGTAGCTGATCGTCTGGGTCACCTTCTTGAAGGGACCGGTCTCGAACGAGTTGAGAACGAGGGCGAATATGATGGACAGGGGAAACCCTATCGCGATGTTGAGCCCGTTGATGACGAGGGTGTTCCTCAGGGCGAGGTAGAAAAAGGGATTCTGAAGGAATTCCTTGAAATACTTCAGGCCCACGATCGGGCTTCCAAACATGCCCTTTGATATCTTGTAGTCCTGGAAGGCCATGATGAGGCCGACCATCGGCCGGTAGAAGAAGATGATGCACACGACGGCGGCAGGAAGAAGAAAAAGGTAGAACATCCGGTGCCGCCGTATTTCCTTGAAGGTATAGCGGACTCCCGATACCTCCTTCTTTCTCATCGATATCTTATCCATTAGCCTTTGACCTTTCCCTTTTCATGGATCGCATCCCATGGAATGGCAATACGAGGACGCCGGGATGAAAAGCGACGCGTACCGTCCCGGCGTCCGTCCTATTCACGAATGCCGTCTATTTCGAGGAACCGAACCATTTCGCCATGTCGGCCTTGGCCTCCGGGCCCTTGCCTTCGGTATCGGCGAGTTTCATCTGTTCGTCCCAGGCCTTGTTGAATTCCGCCTCCGTCTTCTTGCCCAGGACCTTCGCAACCCTGTCGTTCTGCCAGTTGCTCCAGAAATAGGTCGAGTAGGCGTTTGAATTCTCGCCGCCATCCCCGTACGACCCGTTGCCGGAATAATCCATGCCGAATCGACCGTAGAGGGACCTGGCCCAGGTGAAGACGTCGGGCTGGACCGGGTAGCTGCGGATGTAGGAAACGGGATTCCCCGTCATGAGCTTGGGTGCGCAGAGCGCGGCCTTGCTCAGGTAGGGGATGATGTAGGACGACGAGTCGAAGAGGCCATAGTAATCGGCGCCCTTCTTTCCCTTCGCCGAGGTGAGCATGTCCTGCTCGATGTCCTTGTTGAAAACCTTCTTCCCGTTCTGCATGGTCCAGACGCCGGTATTCGGCGGTCCCCAGGTGAGGAGGTCCAGGCCTTCATCGGAGAAGAACCAGTCGAAGTACTGGGTGAGGCGCTTGATGTCCTTCACCTTCTTGCTGATGATGGTCCGCTCGTAGCCCCCCTCGTAGACGTCGAAGAAGCCCTCTTTCGGGTTGCTCTTGGGCCAGGGGATGTAGCGAATCTTGTAGCTCGGATTCACCTTGAGCATGTTCGCCCGAGCGGCGGGAATGTCGGAAAGGTACATGCCGACGGCCACGAGACCGGAGGAGGCCTTTTCCTGGAGCTGGTCTTCCTTCTGGATGAGCCAATCCGGATCGATGAGGCCCTCGTTGTTCAGCTTGTTGAGGAATATGTACCAGTCTTTCGCTCCCGGTGAATTGAGGAAGCCCTCGACATCGCCGTTATCGTACTGGTGCCAGTGTCCGAAGGGGAACATGCAACCCAGGTGAAACTGCTGCCAGCTCGATACGCTGAGAGGCTGGACGCTGCGGTCGCCGACCTTGAGGTTGAGTGCCTTGATCTTGCGGAGCAGCTGGGCGAATTTCTCGGGGGTATCGATCGCGGGGGTGATCTTCAGGTCGTCGACGGTCGGCTTCGTGCCGGTCTGGGTCGCCTTCTTCTGGATTTCGTCGAGCGGGGTGAACTTGTAGCCGCACTTGGCGAGGATGTCCTCGCGAGCCCACATGCACCAGTTGGGAGCGCCCATGTTGTAGGGATCCGCGTCGTATTTCGGGTCGTTGAGATTGAGCTCGACGCAGGATATCTGGTAGAGCTTTCCATCCGTCAGGTAATTACGTGCGTATTTCTTGTCGAAATACTTGTTGTAATTCTTCATATCCTTGATATAGCCGCCCAGCTCCGCATAGAGGCCGGACTGGATCGCGTAATCGACGCCGTCCTTGCTGTTGATGATGACATCGGGAACAGAATCGGCGGCGGCCATGACGTTGAACTGCTGCTTGAAGGGCATCGAGTTGCTCGAGATGGTAACGTCCGACACCTTTATGTTGAACTTCTTCTCGATGTAGGGCGTAACCACGTCGTTCGGATTGTTCAGATACTTTTCCGACTCGGACATTCGGGGCCAGGCCGTGTAGGTCAGAAGCGGCTCGGCGAATGCCGACGTCAGGAACAGGGTAACCACCAAGGCAACGATCATAGATCTTTTCATCCATACCTCCCTTTTTTCCGTACCATCATCGCGGATGAAACGGATGGGAACAGGCTACCATCCAGGCATGGACCCGTAAATGATACAATTATCACATTTTCGGGACGTTCGGTATTTTTGTACTGAAAATACCGGAAGGCCGGGCTTTCAGTCGTTCAATTCCCGTACATGGTAGGGAATGACCACACCGAGCTCGAAGCCGTCGACGACGCTCCGCGGAATGAGGGTGCCGCCGAAGGCGGAGAGCCGCTCGCGCATGCCGGAGAAACCGATGCCCTCCACGAGGGCCGAATCGGACTCGAGTCCCCTTCCGTTGTCGCGGATCGTCAGCAGGATCTCGCTCTCGGTATGCCACATGCTGATCCTGATTCTCGTCGCCCTCCCGTGGCGGAAGGCGTTCGTGAGCCCCTCCTGGACGATCCGGAACAGGATCGTATCGAGATTCTTTCCCAGGCTCACGCCAAGGTTGCCGAAGGAAACCTCGGCGTCCACGTTCGTGGCGCTCTTGAAATTGCGGACGAGGCAGGCGACGGCCTGGAGGCCGATCGGCTCGGGAGACTGGATGTCGCGGAGCAGGTGCAGGGTCTGGCGGGTCGTCGCCAGGGCCTCCTCGGCCTGGTTCCCCACCTTCTCGAAGAGGTCGTTCAGGTCCTCGGGCTTCTTCTTGAGGAGGACCTTGCCGGCGTTCATCATCACGATGACGTTCGTCAGCGCGTAGCCGATCGAATCGTGGAGCTCCCTCGTTATCCGGTTCCGTTCCCGTTCCACGCTTTCCGACTCGACGTTGTTCGCGTAGAGCTGGAAGGCCATGTTGGCCGTCATGAGGGTCTTCACGGTCTCCTCGCTGCGCTCCAGGTCCGTCGACATGCGGGCCAGGTTTTCCCGGTAATGGACGGAGAAATAGGAAAAGGCGCACAGGGGCACGACGGCCGCGAGGTAGGAAACGCACAGGTACCGCTCATGGGCCTCGGTCACGATCCCGAGCCAGAATCCGAGGATGGCCGCGCAGGAAAGGGCGAGGGCAAGCTTTCTCTCGTCCGAGACCATCGTCTCGAGGATGAACACGGAGGTGAGCATGATGGCCGGCAGGATGGAAAGCCTGGCGAGGATCCGGAAGGCGACGAGGAACAGGACGAAACGGATGCCGAAATAGAGGCGGAAGATGGTGGCCCTGCGTACGAAGAACGCCGCGATGGCGAACAGTGCGGAAACCGACATGTCGATGACCAGCTCGAGGGAGTACCACGAGGCCCAGGGCCCGCGGTCCATGAGCTTGACGAACACGGCGTAGGCGTGGAAGAAGAGGGTCGTCGCCAGGATGGCGACCGGAAGGGTTCTTTCGGGAAAGCGGAAGTGGAATGGCCTTTTTGCCTGTTCCGAACTCAAATCGCCGGTCCCCGCTCTTTGCTCAGCACCTCTTTCACCTTCTGTTTCGCGTGCGCCCTATCCCCCACCCCGAGCTTCGTATAGATCACGGAGATATAGTTGCGGACCGTCTGTTCCGCGATGAACAGGTACTCGGCGATCTGCCTGTTGTCGTAGTCGAGCATCATGAGATTGAGAATCTCCGCCTCCCGGCTGCGCAGGTTCTCGAAATGCCTGAGCAGGAAGTTGATGTCGCCCAGGTACTCGACCTGACGCTGGGTATTCCGGCGCGCGCCTTCCTGGGCGCTCTGGACGAGGCGGTAGCCGATGGCCGAGGACACCGTCAGGTTTCCCGCATGGACCGCCTTGATGGAGGCGACGAGCTCCTCCGGCTTCACGTTCTTGAGCACGTAGCCGATGGCGCCGTTGTTGAGCGCGTCGTACACGTACTGGTCGTCGTCGAAGGTCGTGAGGATGAGGATCTTTACGTTCGGGAAGCGCTCGTGGATGATGCGCGTGGCCTCGACGCCGTCCATGACGGGCATCCTCACGTCCATCAGCATCACGTCCGGTTTCGCCCGCTCGACGTTCTTCACCGCCTCCGCCCCGTTCGCGCTGATGTCGACGACGGATATCTCGTTCTCGCCGTAGCCCTTGAGGATAATATCGATGCCGGAAGCGAAGAGGTCCTGATCGTCCACGATCATTACCCGGATGCAGCTCATGGGACTGATTATGACCACTTCTCGACGCGTTTCAAGACCGAATCCGCCGTTTCCCTGTCGTTGACGCCGGTGATCGAGGCGATCCACACCCCCTCGGGCCTCAGGGTCTCGAAAATCCTGTCCAGGTCCGAAACGTCGCACATGAGATAGATCCCCTTCCCCGCCTTCTGGATCCTCTGGTACACGGAGATCCATCGCTCGAAGCCCTCGTTCCCCGCGCCAGGGACCCACTGGACGGCGTCGAGGTCCTTGATGGCCAGGATGGTGTCCAGGTGCCTCAGGGCGCCGGGTCCGTCCAGGTGGTAGATGCTCCGGTCGTAGAACCTGCACTCGTCGACGATTCCGTCGAGGAAGAACTCCTCGTACATCGCCGTGCTGATCATGCAGCTGAAATCGTTCGAGGGAATGTAGTAGCGCCCGTCGACGGCGGCCGGGATCCAGCTCGTGGCGGGAAGCCCGGCCTCGCGGATGATTCCGTAGAAATGATCGTAGGCCCGGTAGTAGTCGCCCTGGGCCCGGGCCAGCATGGCCTTGACCGCCTCGGGATTGTCGAACAGGTCCATCGCCAGGCGCTCGGAGTCGCGAAGGGCCGCGAGGTGGTCTCCGCCCGGATGGAAGTCGGTCAGGCTCGTGATGAAGCGGCCCCCGCCCCGTTCGATGAGGCCCCGGGTGAGCTCCTCGAGCTTCACGAAGAAGGGGTTGACCATGTCCAGCTTTCCCTTTTCCGCATCGGTCTCCCAGTCCTCGATGATGGGCTCGGTCCAGGTCGTGTCCTCGCCGAACTCGTAGCCGCAGCCGCACCATGCCGAGAATATTCCCGGCCCCATGTTGGTGAAGGCGACGGGCAGGGCGTCCCCGAGGAACTCGGCATTCGACAGCTGGGCGTCGATCTCGTCGATCCGGTACTCGATGTCGAGCCAACGCTCCCGATGGCTCGAGAATTTCTTCCTCGGCACGGCCCTCACCGGCCTTTCCTTCGGCAGGTACATCGAGATGAGGGCCCTGTCGATCAGTTCGCCCTCCCAGAAGGCGTCGAAACGCTTTTTCGTCATCGCGTAGTCCGGCTTCAGCTCGAATTCCATGATTCCTCCTGCCTCGAATCCATTGTCGCATACCCGTCGATAGCCGCACGGAACGGAAACAGGCTACCATCCTCGGGGCGAGCGGTAAATGCTACAATTATCACTTTCGTCCGCCCTCGGTATTTTTGTACCGGAATACCCCCGCGTCAAGGTTTTCTTCCCCGTACTTCACTTCCCCGGTACGGCCGTGCTATGATTGCCGCGGCTTAAAACCAATAGGAGACTCTCGATGCATTTATCCGACAACCCGCATCGGCGGTACAATCCGCTTCTGGACGAATGGGTGCTCTGCTCCCCCCATCGGACCAAACGGCCATGGAACGGCCAGGTCGAGAAACCGACCGGCGAAACCCTGCCCCAGTACGACGAGCACTGCTATCTCTGTCCCGGAAACGAGAGGGCTGGCGGGGTCATGAACCCCAAGTACGAGGACGTGTTCGTCTTCAAGAACGACTTCTCGGCCCTGCTCGAGGATACCCCCGAAGAGGAACTGAACGAGGGCGGACTCCTCGTCGCGAAAACCGAACGGGGGCTCTGCAAGGTCCTCAACTTTTCGCCCCGGCACGACATGACCCTCCCGAGGATGGCCGTGGCCGACATCGAGAAGGTGATCAAGGTCTGGGTGGAGCAGTACCGTGAAATGGGGGAGCTCCCCTACATCAACTACGTGCAGATTTTCGAGAACCGCGGCGCCATGATGGGAAACTCGAATCCCCATCCCCACTGCCAGATCTGGTCGAGCGAGACGATACCCGACATCCCCGAGAAGGAAGGGAAGAGCCAGAAAGCCTGGCGCAAGGAAAAGGGATCCTGCCTCCTCTGCGACTATCTCGCCCTGGAACTCCGGAAACGGGAACGGATCGTCCTCGAGAACGATTCCTTCGCGGCCCTGGTTCCCTTCTGGGCCGTCTGGCCCTTCGAGACCATGATCCTGCCCAAGCGCCACATGACCGGCATCGACGAGATGAGCGACGCGGAGCGGAAGGACCTCGCCGACATCATGAAGGGGATGGGCATCAGGTTCGACAACCTCTTCCTCACCTCGTTCCAGTATTCGATGGGCATCCACCAGAGGCCGACCGACGGACAGGCTCACCCGGAATGGCATTTCCATTCCCACTACATGCCGCCCCTGCTGCGCTCCGCGACGGTCCGAAAGTTCATGGTCGGTTTCGAGCTCCTCGGCATGCCCCAGCGGGACATCACCGCCGAATCGGCGGCCGACCGCCTCCGCCTGGCATCCGGCGTCCATTACCTGGAAGGGTGAACGGTGAACGGTTAACGGATCGTTGGAGCTATCTCGGGAGATTCCCGAGCCAACGTATGTTGGCGAAGTTTCAAGGAGTTACAATGAGCAAGGCAAAGAACGTCTACGAGTACCTCGACTCGAAGGACTGCGAAAAGCGCTTCGAGGGACTTTACGGAAAGGACGACACGGCCGCCCAGATCGCCCGCTACCACGCCCTCGCCGACTCCACGGCGGCGGCCTTCGGCACCGCCTCCGTCGCCGACATGAGGTTTTTTTCGGCCCCGGGGCGGACGGAGCTCGGCGGCAACCACACCGACCACAACAACGGCAAGGTCCTCTGCGGCTCGATCCAGCTCGACGCGGTCGCCTGCGTCGTCCCCACCGATTCGCCCATCGTCACCCTCCACTCCGAGGGCTTTCCCAAGCCCTTCGTCGTCAACCTGAAGGAGCTGAAGCCCCGGAAGGACGAGGAGGGCAAGACCGAGAGCCTCATCCGCGGCATAGCCGCCGAGATGAAGGAACGGGGGTACTCGGTCGGCGGGTTCTCCGGATGCCTCACCTCGACCGTCCTCGCGGGCTCGGGCCTCTCGTCCTCGGCCGCCATCGAGGTCCTGATCGGCACGGTCTACAACCACCTCTACAACAAGGGTGTCGTCCCCGCCGTCGAGATCGCCAAGATCGGCCAGGCCGCGGAGAACAAATTCTTCGGCAAGCCCTGCGGGCTCATGGACCAGGCGGCGAGCGCCTCAGGCGGCATCGTCACCATCGATTTCGAAAGCCCCGAAGAGCCGGCGATCGAGGCTATCCGCTTCGATTTCGAAAAGCACGGCTACGCCCTCGTCGTCGTCAACACGGGGGGGAGCCACGCCGACCTCACCGCCGACTACGCCGCGATCCCGACCGAGATGAAGGCCGTCGCCTCGTTCTTCGGCAAGAAGGTGATGAGGCAGGTCAAGCGCCAGGAACTCTTCGCGAAGCTGCCCGAGCTCAGGGCCAAGGTCGGCGACCGCGCCATCCTCCGCGCCTTCCACTTCCTCGAGGAGAATAAAAGGGTCGAGAAGATGGTCGAGGCCCTGGAGGAAAAGGATGTCGACCGCTACCTGAAGAACGTGCAGCGCTCGGGCGACTCGTCCTGGGAGATCCTGCAGAACGTCTTCGCCGTCAGCTCCCCGGCCGAGCAGGGCGTGACCCTGGCGCTCGCCGTCACCGGCCAGTTTTTGAAGGGCGAAGGGAGCTTCAGGGTCCACGGGGGCGGGTTCGCGGGAACCGTCCAGGCCTACATCCCCTCCGAGCGGCTCCCCGACTACGTCGAGACGATGGAGGCCGTGTTCGGCCCCGGATGCGTCACCCACCTGAGGATCAGGCCCGAGGGGGCCGTATCCTTCTTCTAGGCCATGGGAGGGGCGTCTTGCCCCTCTTCGGCCTCGCGGCGGCGCTCGTTGCGGGAGCGGCCTTCGCTCAAACGAGCCCGTCCGCCGCGCCCGTCGTCCCTTTCCCGCCGGGAATCGATCGCCGGTACGAGCTTGCGGTCGACCCGGGATACGAGGAAAGGGCGAGGGCCTACTGCCTCGCCAACTACGGCATCGACTCGTTTCTCATGGCCGCCCCGCGGGCTATCATCGTCCATGCGACCCATACGGCGAGCCTCGCCGAAACCATCAGGAGCTTTTCAGGCCCCATCGAAAAGACGAGGCCTGAGCTCTCGAGGGGGGGGGCTCTCGAAACCGGATCCCACTTCATCGTCGATACGGACGGCACGGTCTACTCCCGCGTGCCCCTCCCCTTCGTCGCCCGCCACGCGGTCGGATACAACCACCTCGCGGTCGGAATCGAGATCCAGGCGGCGACGAACACAGCCATAAAGGAAGGCCAGCTCGAATCGGCCGCCGCCCTGATCCTGGCCCTCGAGAGGGTCTATCCCGGCATCGAGTACGTATTCGGCCACGACGAGTACGACGACGCCTCGAAGCCCTGGCATCGCCTGATGACCGCCCGGGACAAGACCTACCGCCCCTGGCCGAAAACCGACCCCGGGGAAACGGCGATGAAGAGGATCAGGGAATTACTAGTGAGGGGTGAGGGGTGAGGGGTG
>DBTK01000120.1:22966-23117 GCA_002307015.1 Spirochaetaceae bacterium UBA1318 | reverse complement strand
ACCCCTCACCCCTCACCCCTCACCGGTTCTTTTCCCGATATTCTTTAATCAGCCTATCCGTTTCGGGGACCAGGGCCTGCTCGGCTTCCCAGAACGAGCTCGAGCGCTGGGCGTCGAGTTCCTGGACGGTCTTCCCCTGCTGCTCGACCCA
>DBTK01000120.1:0-22797 GCA_002307015.1 Spirochaetaceae bacterium UBA1318 | reverse complement strand
GTCGATCCGCTCTGCCAGGCCAAAGGTGCCGTCCCAGTACGTCGCGTGGTCGGACCACTGCGCCCGGAGCTCCGCCACGTCGCGCCCCTGCTGCTCCACCCAGGTGAAGTACTTCAGGTTGTGCCACCGCGCCCGGTTCGTCGCGTCCCCCTCGAAGACGAAGGACGGTTCCTGCCGATGGAAGATCCGGTCAGTCCTCGAGGCGGCCTCGCGGGCATCGAGCGTGCCGTACGTGGCGTCCATGTCCCTCATGACGGAGCGGTAGCGCTCGATGTTGTCGGTGGCGATGACGAAGATGTTGTCCTTCGCCGTCATGTGGTAGTACCTGGCCGTCTTGATCGCCCCGATGAGGTTCGCGATGCCCGAAATCCCGAACTTGTCGGCGAGTTTCGACGCGGTTCCGGGCCCGCAGAGACCGTCCACGTACTTCATGCCCTCCGGATCCGTGAGGACCTGGAGCATGCGCTTGCAGTCGGTGTCGTCGACCTGGATGACGGCGTCCGTGTTCATGACGTTGTGGATCCAGGTGACGTGCTTGTCCCCGATGCCCTGGATGTCGTGGCTTCCGTAGCCGTTCATCGATATCGTCGGGCACTGGATCGGCTCGACGACGACGTTCTTCGACTCGGGGAAAAGCTGCTTCGCCCGATCCCCCGAGGCGACGGTTCCCGCCGATCCCACGGCGCTGACGACGGCCGCTATCCTGCCGTTTCCGACCCCGAGCTCCCGCGCGAATTCCGCCATCGAGTTTCCGGTGACGTACCAGTGGAAGCGGTAGTTCCCGAATTCCTGGAATTGGTTCAGGATGCGGATCCGGTCGGGATCGCCCCCCGAAAGCTCCTTCGTCTTGTCGTAGATTTCCTTCACGTTGGATTCGCTTCCGGCCGTCGCGATCACCTCGGCCCCGTAGGACCGGATGATCTGGAAGCGCTCCTTGCTCATCCCCTCGGGAAGGACGACGATGGAGCGGTAGTTCATGCTTGAGCCGACCCAGGCCCCTCCGATCCCGTAGTTTCCCGTCGAAGGCCAGACGAGGGTGTGCCTGGCCGGATCGACCTCGCCCCGTATCGTTTTTTCCACGAGGATCGAGTAGGTGGCGCCGACCTTGTGGCTGCCGGAGGGAAAGTCCTTGCCGTAGATGACGACGATGTTCGCGTCGACCCCGGTAAGCTCCCGGGGCATGACGAAGGCCGAGGGCTCGTTCCTGCCGTTCCTCCATCCGATGTTGTAGAGGTTGACCGGGTCGAGGGGGTTGGCCGTCTTCGCGGCGACCGCCCGTTTCCTGATTTCGGGGTCGATGGTGTCGGGATGGAGCATCTCGTCGAACGTGGGACCGATGATCGGTTTTTCTTTCATGTCGTTACCGCCTCTTGCGTCAGTATGGATTGGAGAATATTGAGGGCGACCGCCTTCCGGTACTCGGCGTTCGATCGCTGGTCGTCGATGGGGCGAAGCACCGAAGCGTAGGCTTCGACGATCTCCGGGAGGATTTTCCCGATTTCCTTCGCGCCGAGGCCCGAGAGCAGGGCTTCCGTTTCCGGGAGCCTCACCACGACAGGGGCGACGGCCCCGAAGGCGATGCGGAAATCCGCGAGCCTTCCCCCCTCGATCCGCCAGAGCGCCGCTACCGAGAGTTTCGAGAGGGCGTTCGCCCTTCTCGTCCCGACCTTCCGGTAGGAGAACTCCGTTCCCTTACGGGGCAGGGGGATTTCGATCCGGACGAGGATCTCGTCGTCCGAGAGGACAGTCCTTCCCGGTCCCGTCGCGAAACGGGCGACCGGCACCGTCCGTTCGCCAGACGTCCCCGCGATCACGGCGAGGGCGTCGAGGACGACGAGGGGAGGGACGGTGTCGGCGGCCGGCGAGGCGTTGCAGAGGTTCCCGCCGATCGTGGCCCGGCTCCTCACCCCGGGGGAGGCCATACGGGCCATCGCCGCCTTGAGGACGGCCGGGACCGAATCCTCCTCCAGGAGGGCCGAGAGGGTGACCCCCGCGCCGATCGAGAGCCGGGTTTCCGACCGCGTCATTTCAACAAGCTTCGGGACAGCCGAAAGGAAAATCACGGGCTTCGCGACGGAGGGGGGGAGCCCCGACCAGCTCCGGAACCTGACCATCAGGTCGGTGCCGCCGGCAAAGGGGATGGCGCCACTGTCCGCTCTGATTTTTACCGCCTCAGGCACCGTGCCGGGGAAAAAGCCCTCTACCATGATCCCGACCCCTTCTCGGCGGCGTCGAGGACGGCCTCGACGATCATGCCGTAGCCCGTGCACCGGCAGAGGTTCCCCGAGAGGCCTTCCCTGACCGCCTCGGCGTCGGGACGGGGGTTCTTCCTGAGCAGGGCTTCCGAGGCCATGATCATCCCCGGGGTGCAGAAGCCGCACTGGACGGCCCCCGCGTCGGCGTAGGCTTTTTCGAGGACGCGAAAGCGCTCCGTTTCCCTGAAGCCCTCGATCGTCTCGACCGTGGAACCCTGAAGGCTCCCGACGGCGACGAGGCAGGAATCGGCGAGTTCCCCGTCGACGATGACGGCGCAGGCCCCGCATTCCCCCTCGCCGCAGCCCTCCTTGGTTCCGGTGAGGCCGAGTTCCACCCTGAGGAGGTCGAGGAGGCGCTCGAGGGGATCGGCCGTCACGGTGACCGGCTTTCCGTTGAGGACGAAGGAAACATCAACCGGCATGGCGGACCGCCTTCATGAGGTATTCGGGCGTGAGGGGAATCCTCGACACCCTCGCCTGGAGCGCGTTCTCGACGGCCGAGGCGAGGGCAGGGGCCGCCCCCACGAGGGGGAGCTCTCCGGCGCCCTTGGCTCCCATCGGGCCGTCGGGGTAGGGATTGTCGATGAAGGATGACTCGATCGGCGGGGCGTCGAGCGAGGTGGGGATGACGTAGTCGGTCATCGTCCGCTGCTTTAGTCTGCCGCCGGATTTTTCCATCACCTCGATCGTGGCGTAGCCGAGGCCCTGGAGGATGCCGCCCTCGACCTGGCCCCGCATGATCCGCTCGTCGACGGCGTGGCCGACGTCGTAGGCTGCCCAGACCCCGGTGACCGTGATCTCGAAACTCACCGGATCGACGGCGACCTCGACGATGTTGACCCCCCAGGAATGGGTCGGGTAGGCGTCGCCGATGAAGCTTGAGTCGTCCCACCTGATGCGGTCGGGGTGGCGGTAGTTTCTTTCGACGACGATCTCGCCGGGTTCGTCCCATCGGGACTTGAGCTCGATGGCCGCGTCTTCGAGGAGCTTCCCGTCGATCATGATCGAGCGCGAGGCGACGGTGGGACCCGAATCGGGCACCCGGTCGGTGTCGGGCTTCTCGAAGGACACCCGCTCCAGGGGAAGGCCGAGGGCCGAGGCGACGATCTTTCGGAAGGTCGTGAGGAGGCCCTGGCCCATGTCGGTGTTCGCCGCGAGGATGTCGACCGTGCCGTCCTCTCGTCTCGCGAGGCGGACCTTGGCCTTGATGTGGTCCCGTTCCCCAGAGCCGGTGAAGCCGCAGCCGTGGAGGAAGAAGGACATGCCGATCCCGCGCAGGGGGGCGAGTCCGTTGCACGCGGCCGTGGTCCCGCGCGCCAGGCAGGCGCTGGCGTACTCGACGCGCTTGGCACGATAGCCGGATGAAGCGATGACGCGTTCGGCCAGGGCCTCGAGCGGCACGTCGAAGGCGTAGGTTCCCCCGGTCGAGGTGAGGTCGCCCTTCCTCGCCATGTTGCGCTTCCTGAACTCGAGCGGGGACATCCCGAGAGAGGAGGCGATGTGATCCATGTGGATTTCGATGGCCATCGTCGCCTGGGGGGCGCCGAATCCGCGGAAGGCCCCGGCGGGAACCGAGTTCGTCGCGAGGGCGACGCCGTGGACGGCGAGGTTCGGGACACGGTAGACCCCGGGGGCGGTGAACATCGTCCGCTGGAGGACGACGCCGGAGAGCCCGAGCGAGGCCCCCGCGTCGAGCCTCACCTCGACCTCCATGGCGGTTACCCTCCCCTCCGGGTCGACGGCAGTGCGGAAGCCTATCCTCGCCGGATGGCGTTTGGTCGTGCACTCGATGTCCTCGGCGCGGTCCAGGATCAGGGCGACCGGCTTCCCGGTCTTGTAGGCCGCGGCCGCCGCCTGGCAGGCGAGGAGGGATGGATACTCCTCCTTGCCGCCGAAGCCTCCCCCCGTGCAGGTCTGGACCACCCTGAACCGCCCCGGCTCCCAGCCGAAGGCGATGGCGAGGGCGTTCCGGATGTAGTACGGGCACTGCATCGAGCCGTGGATCTCGATCCTGTCCCGCTCCCGGTCGTAGAGGCCGACGAGGCCTTGGGGCTCGAGGTAGACGTGTTCCTGGTAGCCCGTCGAGATTTCGTCGGCGAACACCCGCGATCCCGAAACGCCCGAGGCGGCCTCCCCGATCACCCGGGTTGCCTCGCCCCTGCCGTAGCGGTACTCGGCGAAGCGGTTGTTCTCTCCCCCGACGATCGGGGCGCCTGATGCCTCCGCCTCCTCGACCGTGAAGACGGCCGCGAGGTCGCCGTACTCGATCCGGACGGCCGAGGCGAGCTCGAGGACCTTCGCCTTCGACGGCCCGACGACGAGCATGATCGGCTCCCCGATGTAGTTGACGGTTTCCTCGGCGAAAACCGGCTGGTCGTCCAGGATGACGTGGACCCGGTTCCTGCCCGGGATGTCGTTCCGGTCGACCGTGAAATAGCCGCCCGGCATCTCTGGCAACCGTATCGAGAGGATCCGGGCCCTCGGCCTCGTCGATCGGACGGTCTTCGCGTGGAGCATGCCGGGGAAGGGCATGTCGGCGATGTATCCGGCGCGGCCGGAAAGCTTTTCGGGATTGTCGACCTTGGGCACGGAGCGGGCGAGGGCGTCAGCCACGGTCCGCCCCTGTTCCCGGCTCAGGTTCCTTTCCGCCTTTTCCAGGTCGCCCCTCGTATCGATGTCGAGGAGGATGCCGGGCGAGTCGACCTCGACGGTTTCGAAGCCGTGGGAGGCTATGAAGGCCCTGAGGTTCGAGCCCGCGTCGGTCGCGAGGATTTCCGGTATCAGCCTCGAGTCGATGAGGACGGGATGGCCCGTCCTGCCCCCCGAAACCGGGAGGACGATGTCGGCCCGGACGGAGAGCAGCCTTTCCGGCACCGAGGCGGGGACGAGGGGGCAGTCGCCGGGATGGATGAAGAACCGGTCTGAGCCCACCCGCCTGATTCCCGCCTTGACCGAGGAGAACATGCCGTAGAGGTAGTCGTCGTTGAGGACGACCTCGACACCTGGCGAGAGCCGGGCGAGGGCCGACTTAAGCTCCTCGAATCTCGCGCCGCCCACGACGATGATCCTGCCGCAGGTTGAGAGGAAGGGTTCGATGCTGGCCTCGATGACGGTCCTGCCGCCGAGCGGGAAAAGGAGCTTGTTGGCTCCCGCCCTCGAGGAGAGGCCGGCGGCAAGAATGACGGCGTCCGGTTTCATCGATCCATCCACCTCAGTAGGGTACCTTGTCGTCCTTGTTGAGCCACACGGTGAAGGCGTCGAGGCAGGCCTCGCGGCCGAGGTTCACCAGTTCCACCCGATTCTCCGACGCCGTGCCGTTCATCACCTCGTAGAGGAATTCGTCGTCGAAGCCGATGCCCTTCGCGTCCGTCCTCGTGCATCCGTAGTACACGGTCTTGATCCGCGACCAGTAGACCGCGAAGAGGCACATCGGGCAGGGCTCGCACGAGGTGTAGAGCACGCAATCGGAGAGGTCGAACCGGCCGAGTTCGCGGGATGCCCGCCTGATGGCCAGGATCTCGGCGTGGGCGGTCGGGTCGTTCGTATGCACCACCTCGTTGTGCGCCGAGGCGACGATCCGGTCGCCCTGGACCACGAGGGCGCCGAAGGGTCCCCCGTGGTTTTCCGAGACGCCCCTGACAGCCTCGTCCTTCGCAAGCTTCATGAAATCGGTCATGGTCGGCTCCCTTCCGTATGGGTTACGGCCTGTTACGGCTTTTCCTTCTTGTCCTTGAGCGGGATGACCCCTGCCATTTCGCCGATGACGTTGACGAGCTCCTGGTCCGTCGGCAGGACGAACTTCGCGTTGTTCTTCAGGGCCTCTTCGACCGTCTGGAGACGGCGCAGCAGCTGGGCGTTTCCGACGAAGTACTTGTCCGCCGCCTCGTTGACGAGCTGGATGGCCTGGGCGTCGCCCTCGGCCTTGAGTATCTCGGCCTGCCTGATCCCCTCGGCCTTCTTGATCTCGGCGCGCTTCTGGCCGTCGGCCATGGTCTCGGTCGCCGTCGCGAAGTCGATGGCCGCGATCTTCTCGTTCTCGGCCTTGACGACCTTGTTCATCGTCTCCTGCACGTCCTTGGGCGGGTCGATCTCCTTGAGCTCGGTTCGGACCACGTCGATGCCCCAGCTGCTCGTCTCGTTCAGCAGGGTCTTGAGGAGTTCCGAGTTGATGCGGCTCCGCTCGCTGTTGGCGCTCTTCAGGGTCATCGTGCCGATGATGTTCCTCAGCGTAGTGCGCGCGAGGTTCACGATCTGGACCTGGTAGTTGTTGACGTGGTAGGTCGAGGCCTTCACGCTCTCCTCGTCGGACTTGACTCGGAAATAGACCTGGGCGTCGACGCGGGCGTTCAGGTTGTCGTTCGTGATGATTTCCTGGGGTTCGGCGTTCACCATCTGCTCGGTGACGTTGATCTTGTACATGACCTGGATGACCGGAACCACCCAGTGGAAGCCCGGCTGGCCGAAGCGGTGGTATTTGCCGAATTGCTCGATAAGGGCGCGGTGGGTGGGCCTCACGATCCGTATGCCGGAGAAGAATACGATGAGAACGATGATAATCCCAATCAGCCAGAAAACGATATTTATCGACATAGCTACCTCCCGAACGCATACCAGTATACATCTGAAAACGGCTCCGCGGACATTAATCCCGGCCGAACCCGTTCGAATCGGCCGAATAGAACTTTGTATGACTCGGCGGATAAATTCAATGCCAAATAATAGGATCGTCAGTATATTCTGGAAGTGCTATGTATACTGAACAGGGGGACGTTATGGAATATAAACGATTGGGAAACGCCGGGATCAAGGTGAGCGCCCTTTCTCTCGGCTCCTGGATCACCTACGGAAAGCAGGTCGATGTCGACACCGCGGCGGCCAGCCTCAAGGCCGCCTACGACGAGGGAGTGAACTTCTTCGACAACGCCGAGGCCTACGAGGCCGGAAAGTCGGAGGAGATCATGGGCGCCGCGCTCCGGAAACTGGGCTGGCGCCGAGGCAGCTACCTCGTTTCGACGAAATTCTTCTGGGGCCTCCGCGAGAACCCCAACGAGTGGCATACCCTCAACCGGAAATACCTCCTGGAGGCCATCGACGGATCCCTGAAGCGTTTCGGCTTGGACTACGTCGACCTGATCTTCTGCCATCGCCCCGATCCCGACACCCCGATCGAGGAGACCGTCTTCGCCATGAGCGACATCATCGCCTCGGGAAAGACCCTGTACTGGGGGACGAGCGAGTGGAGCGCCGACCAGCTCGTCGAGGCCTACGCGGTCGCCGAACGCCATCACCTCCGCAAGCCCCAGATGGAGCAGCCCCAGTACAACCTTTTCGTCCGCGATCGCGTCGAAAAGGAGTACGCGAGGCTCTATACCGGCCTCGGTCTCGGCCTGACCACCTGGAGCCCCCTCGCCTCGGGGGTGCTCTCCGGCAAGTACAACGACGGCATTCCCGAAGGTTCCCGCCTCGCCCTCTCCGGCTACGACTGGCTCAAGAGCTCGGCCATGACGAGGGACAGGCTCGATTCGGTGAAGAGGCTCGAGCCGATAATGCGTGAATTGGGTTGCACGACTGCCCAGCTTGCCCTCGCCTGGTGCGCGCGAAACCCGAACGTGAGCACGGTCATCACCGGAGCGAGCAGACCCGAGCAGGTGAAGGAAAACATGAAGGCGATGGACATTGTGGCGAAGCTCGACGACTCGGTCATGAAGCGGATCGAGGAGGCGGTTCCCGACCACGAATGACCCCGTGCCCGCCGGCGCCGCTCGTCGCGGCGCCGGACCTCCGTCATCCACCCCCCTGCCTCGGGGATATCAGTCGGCGACGAGCCGGATGCCGAAGACCGTGACGTCGTCGTCGAAGGCCTCGATCCCGCGCCAGCGCACGACCTCGCTCTTGATCCGGTGCATGAGGGATTCAAGGCTTCCCGACGACCCGTCTGTCACCAGAGCCTCGAGGCGCTCTTTCGAAAACTGCGCCGAGTGAAGCCCCGCGCATTCGGTGAGCCCGTCGGAGTAGAACAGGATAGAGTCGTCCGGCCCGAACTCGAACTCGATTTCCGGCACGTCCAGGACCCTTGAGAGCCCGACCGCGTAGCCTCCCGTCTTGAGCTCCTGGGGCTCCCCTCCCCGTTTGAAGAGGAAGGGGTAGGGGTGGCCGGCCCGGGCGATCTTCATGATCCTGGTCTTGCGGTTGATGACGCCGTAGCAGATCGTGAAGAACATCTGGTTCCCGTTTCCGCAGAACAGGGCGTTCAGTTTTTCCACGACCTTCTTCGGCTCGCAGGAATCGACGTCGAGGATGGGCAGCCATCCCCCTCCCTCGATGTCGGGGGCGAGGAGGCGGTTGAGCATCAGGGTCGTGGCCGAGGCGGCGACGCCGTGGCCCATCACGTCGATGATGTAGGTGCCGATATGGTCGTCGTCGATTCGGTAGTAGTTGTAGAGATCGCCGGCGCCGAAGGTGGCGTTGAGGATGAATCCCCTCGCTTCGAACCCGTCGTAGTTCTGTCCGTCCTGGGGAAGCAGGCTCCGGTGGATGTTCGTCACGTCCTGAAGCTCCCGGTCGATCAGGTCGCGGATCTTCCGCCGCTCCGACACGTTCCTGAAGGTGAGCACGATTCCCCTGATGGCTCCGTCCTCCTCGCGAAGCGGCTCGAGGTCGAGGTCGACGGGAAAGCGACCGTCGAGTTTCGAGATCAGGGTGCACTCCGAGAGGCTGACGCTTTTTCCCTCGGCCAAGACCTCGTCGACGCCCATGGAAACGGGGTTTCCGGTGATGTCGTCGACGAGCTGGAAGAGCTGGAAAACCGAGGTCGGTTTCGCGAAAGGCTCGGTCGCCTGAAGCAGCTTTTGGGCGGCGGCGTTGATGTATTCGATGTAACCGTTCATGCCGGTGACGATGATCCCGTCTCCGACCGATTTCAGGATGGTCTCGAGCTTCTCCTTCGTGCGGCGAAGCTCGTTCTCCATGAGGGACTTGTAGAGGACCATCTCGATGGTCGCCTGGAGCATCCTCTCGTCGAAGGGTTTCAGGATGTAGCCGAAGGGCTCGGTGATCTTCGCCTGTTCGAGGGTGCCCGCGTCCGAATATGCGGTCAGATAGATCACCGGGATGTGGTATGAGTCCTTGATGATGGTCGCGGCCTCGATGCCGTCCATCTTGCCCTGAAGGTGGATGTCCATCAGGACGATATCGGGCTCGAGGCCCGGTATGCTGCGGACCGCCTCGTCTCCGGACGAAACGATCAGGGGCACCTCGTGGCCGATGCCGTCAAGGTAGGTCTTGATGGCCAAGGCGACGAGCTCTTCATCCTCCACGACTAGAATTCTGGCTTTTTCCATGATTTTCCGCCTTACCTCTAATGTACCCGATATTGCGCCGATTTACCCGAATTTATGGCCTAACCCACCTGTTCGGGGAATTCTATCACCACGCCCACCCCGGTTTTCCCTTCCGTGCGGATGCTTCCCCCGATCTGGTGGACGAGCCTCTGGACGATCTGGAGTCCGAGTGAGGGACTGCGTACGAAGTCCATTCCCTCGGGGAGTCCGACGCCGTTGTCGGCCACCGTGAGCGAGACGCGGTCATCCTCGAGACGGCGGAGCCCGATCCTCAATTCCGGCTTCCGCTCGAGGCGCGAATCCGGAGGAAACGCATACTTGAGGGTGTTGGAACAGAGCTCGTTGACGATGAGGCCGCAGGGAATGGCCTTTTCTATCGTCAGGGAAATTTCCTCAACGACGGGGATGAAGGCGATCGATTCGGTCCTGCGGTAGGAGGCGATGAGCCGGCTCACCAGGTTCTTCAGGTACTTTCCGAAATCGATCTTTCTGACATCCCGTGATTGGTAGAGGTCGTCGTGGATGAGGGCCATGGAATTGATCTGGCTCCGGCACTCCTCCATGACGGCGGCGAATTTTGGGTCTCCCATATTTTTCTCCTGGAGGTAGAGGAGGCTCGAGATGACCTGGAGGTTGTTCTTGACCCGGTGATGGATCTCCTTCAGCAGTACGTTTTTTTCCTCGAGCGAGACACGCAGGTCCTCCTCCACCCGTTTGCGGTCCGAGACATCCCGGAACGTGCCCTCGACGCCGCCCGACCAATAGTCGGGGCCAGACTTCGGCATGATGCCGGAGCCCGGCGACGGGCTCCCCCTCGCTGTTTCCTCCATATCCCGAACCGCGTGGGCGCTGAGGGACGCGTCGCGGAGGCTCGAATCGCCAGCCCTTAGCCGGACCTCGAAATCCGATACGGCGCCGAACCTTCTCACCCGGGTGTAGAGGTTATCACGCTGTCCTTTATCGTCGTAGAGGAAGCTATCCGGCTTGCCGATGACCTCCTCAGGTTCGTAGCCGAGGAATCCCCTGACCGAGGGACTGATGAGGCGAATAATCCCGTCTCCGTCCGTCCTGAAGTAGACGTCCTGGAGGGACTCGAAAATCGACCGGTAGCGGCGTTCGCTTTCCGCCAGCGCCCGTTTCGCCTGGGTCGATTCCACTATCAGGCCGGCTCGCTGGAAGCCGACCAGGACGATCATCGAGAGCCAGGCGTATTCGGCGAGGTAGAGCGACGAATAGAGTCCGAGGTTGATCGCCAGGTCGTTGGCGTAGCCGGCCAGGAGGATGAAAAGGGCCACGAGGAGTTTTCCCGCCTCGTGGCGGTGACCGTTCCGGGAGTACCTGACGAGGATCGAGAAAAAATAGACGAAAAGTGCGAGACCTGCCAGGTGCTGGATGTCGGTCAGGATGCCGGATCCCACTTCCCGGTAGACGACCGTCGCCCCGAAGGGAAGGCCGACCGTGTGCACGATGGACGTGGCGGATTCCCAGGTGAGGTCGCCGAAACCGACAAGCTGGACGATGGCGTTCGTCGCGGACCAGAGGAGGATGGCGGCGAGGTGGGTTTTCGGCATCATGGCCGTCAGCTCGGCGAGGAACCAGGCGAGGGTGAATCCGGCGAGGTTGAGGGCGATGGCCTCGAGGCGGAGCCAGGGAAGGCTCTGCCCGGGCCCGTCGACATCGTACTGGCCCGCGCAGGCGAGACAGTAGGCCATGACGACGAGGCAGTTGACGGCGAAGGCGAGGCTGCCGTCTCCGTTCTTTTTCCGGATTCCGAGCAGCAGGGGATTGACGGCTACCGTGAGGCAGACCGCAGACATCATCAGCGGAAAAACCGCGTACAGCTTCATGGGATCAAGTATAGTGCAGGATTCGCCCGCTTACGGGGCCGATTTGCGGATCGTTTCACTTCCCGCAACCGGCTCGACCCTGTCTTTTCAAATAACAAAATGTTATTTTCTTTTAATGACGGGTTAATTGTCCAAGTGTGCCGTTTATAGTAGCTTTGGGTGCAATGAAAAGAATAGCCGTGCTTTTTTTCGCCTTGATGATTCCCGTTTTCTCGGGAATTGCGCAGGATGCTCAGGTTCCCGCGAACCAGAATCCGGCGAAGGACGTACAGGCCTCCGGGCCGGCACAAACCCCGCTTCCGTCGGTCACCCTCCGCGAGGTCATCGATGCCGCCCTCTCCGGGAGCGACAGCATCAGGATCCTCGAGGGGAACCTCGACGTCGGAAAGGCCGTGCACGCCGAGAACGTGGCGAAGAATTCCTTCAATCTCGCCGGGGCCCTGAGCTACGGAGTCGGCGAGAATTATTACGACGGAAAGGCTCTTGAAACCTCCCAGATGCAGCCCTCGACGCCGACCGTTCTCTCCTCGATCCTCTCCAAGGCCGCGCCTCTCTCCGTTACCCCCGGAATCCCCGAGAGCGCCCAGGGGAGCCTCACCGCCTCGGGTCCGCTGACGAGCGCGACCATGAGCGCCGCCCAGAGCATCCAGCCGATCACGAGCAGCACGGCGACGAAGAGCAATTTCAGTTCCCTCGGCGTCAGCGTCAGCCAGACCATCTGGAACGGCTACGTAGGCGGGACGGCCCAGGCCGCCATCGACAAAAGCCTCCTCACCCTCCAGGGAAAGCAGTTCACCGCCGATTCCGGCAAGTCCAGTTTCCTTTATCAGGTCAAGCAGGCCTACTACACGATGCTTTCCGCCCAGCGCACCCTCGCGGTGAGGCTGACCATCCTGGACAAGCAGAACCAGATACTGAACCAGATGAAGGCAGTCTACGACCTGAAGCAGGCGAGCCTCATCGACCTCAAGACGGCCGAGGTCAACGCCCGGAGCGCGGCCCTCGACGTCGAAAGCGGACGGAACGACCTGAGGAGCGCACGGGTGAAGCTCGCCAACCTCGTGGGCCTCGCCAATGACCGCGAGTTCTCCGTGGCCGAGGCCGAGGACCCGGCCGTTCCCGTTTCAACCCTCGAGGACGCGATTTCGACGGGCCTGAAGCAGCGCACCGACCTCAGGCAGATAGACCTCAACCGGAAATCGAACGCCGTCGATCTCGCCCTGACCAGGGGCCAGAACCTTCCCTCGGTGAGCGTCTCGGGCGGGGTCAATTACGCCTACGACTGGACGACCTCGAAGGCCGCAGAGCAGGTGAACCTCGGCGTCAAGCTTGGGCTGCCGATCCTGGATTCGGGCCTGGCCGACCGGACCATCGCCGAAAAGTCGACCCAGGACAAGGTCTACGAGACCCAGAGCGCCCAACTGAGGAAGAGCATCGCCTCTGATATCACCGATGCGTTCAACAACGTTTCCCTGGCGATGAAGAGGCTCGACCTCGCCAAGCTCAACGCCGAAACGGTGGACGCCCAGTTCGAACTGACGAAAACCCAGAACCAATACGGGACCGCAACGAATCAGGACATGATGACCGCCGCGGTCAACGACGCGAACGCCCAGGCTTCGTTCGCGCTGGCGAAGAGCAACGCCCAGCTCGCGGTGCTGCAGCTGCAAAATGTGATGGGATACTAGGAGATGAACATGATTAAGCTTCGATCGCAGATCGTCGCCGGGACGGTCGTCGTCGTTCTGGCTTTTGCCGGGTGCAGCGCCAAGGCTTCCGGTTCTTCGCAGACTCAGGACCAGGTCCAGATCCAGGGGAAACCCGCCCAGGCCGGTCCGGCCCAGGGCGGAGCAGCCCAGGGGGCACCGGGCGCGCGCAGCCGGGGCGGTCCGATCCAGGTCCAGGGCGCCCTGGTTCATATCGGTCCCCTCGTGGTCGAAAACGGCACCGCGGGAACGGTGCTGCCGGCGACCCAGAGCTCCGTCGCCACCCAGGTCGCCGGAGTCGTCGCCACCGTCATCCACAAGGCGGGAGATTGGGTCAAGGAAGGCGATCCCGTCATCCAGCTGGACGATTCCCAGCTGAAGCTCTCTCTCCAGATCGCCCAGGCGAACCTCGAGAACGCGAAGATCAACCTCGCGACGGGCCAGGACACGACGACCCAGGCGAACCCGAAGCTCGCCCTCCAGGTCCAATCGGCCCAGTCGGCCCTTTCGTCGGCCCAGAAGAGCTTCGACGCGTCCCAGGCGATGTTCAAGCTCGGCGGCATATCCGCCTCGGCCCTCGACAGCGCCCAGAGCCAGCTCCAGCAGGCCCAGGCCAACCTCGCGGCGGCGAAAACCGCCCTCGACCAGAACCAGAAGGCCGATACCCAGACCCTGGCCCAGCTCAAGATAGCCGTCGACCAGGCGACGAACCAGCTCCTCCAGGCCCAGCTCAACCTCCGGAATTCCGCGATCCGCGCCCCCTTCTCGGGCCAGATTTCTGCGGTCAACGTGACCCCCGGCGAGTACGTCAGCCAGAACCTCGCCGCCTTCATCATCGTTTCCCGTGACCTCGAGGTGGATTTCAGCGTCGCTCCCGCCGACGCGCTTTCCCTCAAGGTCGGAACGGTCCTGAGGTTCACCTACGCGGGGAAGAGCTACCCGGTCCGCGTCAAACAGGCGCCGTCGGCGCCGATCAACGGCATCGTCCCCATGGTCGCGTCCTTCACCGGAAATCTCACCTATGGCGCCGTCGGCACCATTTCCTACTCGATGACCCTGGCGAACGGGGCTCTCGTGCCGATCGCCGCCCTCCAGACGAACGAGAATCAGGATTTCGTCTACGCGATCAGGGACGGAAAGGCCGTCAACCAGCCGATAACGATCCTCGCCGAAAGCGGGACGGCCGCCGCGGTCTCGGGCCTCGAAGAAGGGACCACGGTCATCCTGAGCCCGCCGCCCGGCCTTCTCCCCGGTTCCGCGGTCCAGGCCGTGACCACCCAGAACGGACAGGCCAAGGCGCCGGGTGCTGCGGGCGGCAAGCCGGGTTCGGCCTCTCCGCAGGCCGCCGACGGATCCGCCAACGGCGGCGCGAAAGCTCAGGCCGGCGGCAAGCCGGGGTCGGCTCCCGCCGCCCAGGAAGGAAAGCAATGAGCAACAAGGTTCGCGACTATGAAGCCAAGATATTCGAGAAGGTGAATCCGGCCGTCAAATTCTCGGTCACCAGGTACGTGCTGACGATCGGCATCTTCGTCGCCATCGTCGCCTTCGGATTCATCAGCCTTTTCGGCCTCGGCGTCGACCTGTTCCCGACCATCAACATCCCGGTCGTCGTCGTGTCCACGACCTACTCGGGAGCCGACCCGAGCGTCATCGACCAGCAGGTCACGCAGATCATCGAAAACACCGTGTCCACGCTCGCCGGCATCACCGACATCAATTCCACGAGCTCCGTCGGCTCGAGCAGGGTCATCATCAGCTTCGACCAGTCGTCCGACAAGAACAACGACGCGAACCAGGTGGCGGCCCTCGTCTCGGCGGCCGTCCGCAAGCTTCCCTCGGGTGTCAGCGTTCCGATCGTCCAGACCTTCGATCCGAATTCCCAGCCCATCGTCCAGTTCGGCATATCCGGATCCGGGGCGAGCCTCGGCGACGTGAACGATTACGTGCAGAACACCCTGATACCGGAGATGGAAAGGGTCGACGGCGTCGCCAACATCTCGACGAACGGCGGGCCGACCAGGCAGTTCCAGGTCCTGCTGAACCCGGACAGGCTCAGGCTCTACAAGCTTTCCCCCCAGTCGGTCGTTTCGTCGATTTCGAGCGCGGCCATCAACCAGCCGATCGGAACGATCATCAGCCACAACAACGCCCTCACCTTCTCGACCCAGAACGTGCCCTCCAACGCCGCGGAGATTTCGAAGGTCCTCGTCGACACGAGCCGGGGCCTCAAGGTGAGCGACGTGGCGAGCGTCCGGGACGTCGCCGTCGCCAGCGATTACGCCAGGGTCAACGGAAAGCCCGTCGTCCTCGTTTCGGTCCAGAAGGCCTCCGACGCGAATTCCGTGGCGGTCGCCGCGAGCCTCCGCGCCATGCTCAAGCGGGTGAACCTCCCCAAGGGCTACTCCATCGACATCTCGAACGATACGACGGGTCCCATCACGGCCTCGATCGACTCGACCTACCGCGAGCTCTTCATGACCTGCCTCATCGTCGCCCTGATCGTCCTTCTGTTCCTGGGCAAGCTGAACACGGCCTTCTCGGTCATCCTCGCCATCCCGATCGCCCTGGCCGCCTCGCCCATCCTCTACAAGCTGAGCGGCTTCACCCTCAACCTGGTATCCCTCCTCGCCCTGATCACGGCGATCGGCATCGTCGTCGACGACTCGATCGTCGTCGCGGAGAACGTGGAGCGCTACCGTACGATGGGCTTCGGCCTCGTCGAATCGGTCCTGAAGGGGGCGAGCGAGGTTTTCAGCGCCGTCGTCGCCGCCTCCCTCTCGCTGCTGTCGGTGCTCATCCCGGTCAGCTTCATGGGCGGATTCGCCGGACGCTACCTGATGCAGTTTTCCCTCGGTCTCGCGGCCGCCGTCCTCTTCTCCCTTCTCGAGGCCATCCTCTTCCTCACCGTCCGGCTCGCCTACACCCCGAACTCCGAGTCGCTCGACTGGCACGATTTCGCCCGCAGCTTCACCCTGATGCCCGAATCGATGAAGTGGGGGCTTGCCGCATGGAAGAAGCCCTTCGGCATCGTCGTAGGCCTGGCCCTCGTCGCGGTCGCCGCGATGAACAAGAAGTACGTGTTCATTCCCGCGATCGTCCTCTACCCCTTCGCCCTCGGCATCGTCTACTACATTTTCAAGATCGGTCTGAGCCTCCTCGAGGCCCTGACGACCACCCTCCACAACGGGACCGAGGCCGTCGTCGACTGGGTGCGCGAGAAATACGCCAGATCCCTCGGCGGCATCATCTCCCACAGCATCGCCGTCCTCATCGGCTCGGTGATCTTCCTCGTCGGGAGCGCCGTCTTCATCTTTCCCCACATGCCCTTCAACTTCATGCCCCAGAGCGACAACGGTGGCATGAACGTATCGGTGAGGCTTCCCCCCGGATCCCCCCTCGCCCTCACGAACGAGGACGTCGGCCGGGTCGAGGCCTTTCTCCTGAAACAGCCCGAGGTGGCGATCGTGCAGACCGTCGTCGGTTCCTCGGGCGGCTTCGGCGGCGGCGCGGTTTCCTCGAACTCGGGCTCGATGACCGTGACCCTCACCCCGGTCGGAACCAGGCCGAACGTCTACAAGATGGTTCCGAAATACCGGGCCGCCCTCCTCGGCCTGTTCAAGGACCAGCCCTCGACGCGGGTTTCGGCGAACGCGAGCGGAAGCATGGGCTACCAGGGGGCGGGAATGTCGATCGACCTCGTCTCGTCGAACCTCGACGCCCTCACCTCGGGCAATTCCCGTTTCGTCCAATCCATCCAGCAGAACCCCTGGGTCACCGACGTGAACTCGAGCCTCTCCGATACCTCGCTCGAGAACGACTTCATTCCGGACACCTCGCGGTTCACGGGTACGGGGCTGACCCCGAACACCGTGGCGACGACCCTCCAGACCTACACCTCGGGGACCCAGGCGTCGAACGTCGTGTCGGGCGGCCTCAGCTACCCGATCGAGGTCCAGATCGATCCGACCTACCTGGCGAGCGGGCAGTCGATCCTCAACCTGCCCGTCTACTCCTCGACCCTCCAGACGAGCCTCCAGGTCGGCCAGCTCGGGAGCTTCGTCCTGAACGAGGCGCCGAACCGGATAGCCAGGTACAACCGGATGTACAGCGCCTCCTTCGACATCAACCTCAAGCCCGGCGCCCCGACCGTCCTCGAAATGCAGACCATGCTCGAGAACGACCTCACGAGCCAGGGGCTTCTCGACAACGGCGTCTTCGTGAGCTCCGGCGGCAGCACCGGCATGGCCGCCCTTTCCAAGCAGCTTTCCCAGACGGGTACGACCGTCTTCCTTCTCGCCCTGTTCCTGTGCTACCTCGTCATGGCGGCCCAGTTCAACTCCTGGCGCTATCCCGCCTACCTTCTCCTTCCCGTCCCCTTCGCCCTCGTCGGCGCCCTCTGGGTCGTCTTCATGAAGGGCTCGGGCCTCGACGTCTTCGGCATCATGGGCATGGTCATGCTGATAGGGCTTTCGGCGAAGAACGCCATCCTGTACCTGGACTTCGTCGTGGAGAGGATCGGCAAGATGCCGCTGAAGGACGCCCTCGTCGAGGCAGCCCGGCTCAGGTTCAGGCCGATCGTCATGACGACCCTGACCGTCCTCGTCATCAGTTTCCCGCTCGTGTTCGGATCGGGCCAGGGCGCGGAATTCGGCCAGGGCCTCGGCATGGTCATGCTCGGCGGCGTCCTGTTCTCGGCCATCATGACCTTTTTCGTGGTCCCCTCGGCCTTCTACCTGTTCGAAAAGAACCGCCCCTCATCGGCCCACGTTCCGGAACCGGAGGCGAAACCCGAATTGGAGGAAGAGCCGGAGTAGGCTTTCCCGATCCCGATGGATGCCCGCGCGACGGTTCGCGCGGGTTTTTTTTGGTCGAGTCAGGGGGCCCCGGCCGGTTATTTCGGGTGACCGGCATCCCATGGAGGGGTTTGTCGACTGAAACTGAAGGTATAGGCGGTACCCTTCGTCCTCGTAACGGAGAGCGATGCACCGACCTGCTGCGAAAGGACGTCGACGATCTGCAATCCCATGGTCTTGCTTGCCGCCGGGTCGAAGCCTTCGGCCATGCCGATTCCGTCGTCGCTGACGGTCAGCTCCAAAAGCCCCTCCTCGTCGGTGAGGAAATCCACGGAGAGGGTGCCGGTTCTGTCTCCGGGAAAGGCGTACTTCAGGGCGTTGGAAACGAGTTCGGTGATGATGAGGCCGATCGGGACGGCGAGGTCGGCATCCAGCTGGATATCCGTCTTTCCGATGATGAAGTTGACCTTGTCCGGCGGTATCGCATAGGAACTCATCATGCTGCGGACGAGGGTCGTGACGTAGTCGGCGAACCAGATCCTGGCGAGATCGGCCGACTGGTAGAGCCTCTCGTGGACGACGACGATGGATCTCACGCGATTCTGCAGGTCCCTGAATATCTCGTCGATGTTCTTGTTGTCGGCCTTCTGGGACTGAAGGTAGAGGAGGCTCGAGATGACCTGGAGGTTGTTCTTCACCCGGTGGTGGACCTCCTTGAGCAGGACTTCCTTCTGCATGAGGGATTTTTCCAGGGCCATCGCATGTTCCTTCAAGCCGGTGCGCATCCGGTCGTTCTGGATCGCGATGCTGGCCTGGTTGGCGATCTCGGTTGTCTTGAGAAGGATCTTTTCGTCGACGTCCGAGGCACGGTTGAAACCGATGGCGAACAACCCGATGATGTTCTCCTCTATTTTCACGAAAATGAAGAGGAAAGCCCCGATTTTCGCCTGCCTGATTTCACGTTCCATCGCTTCCGGAAGGCTCATGGAATCGACGTCCATGACGAAGGATGATCGGCCCTCCTCGATCTTTCCGGCGACGATTCCGTCAGGATCGAGCTCGCCCAGCGGAAAGGTCTGACCTGAGAGTGAATTGGCCATGCCCGGATTTTCCGGATCATTCCCGAGGACCGTGGCGACCGCGAGTCCGGCGTCGAAGAGCAGGACTGCGGCGTAGGGACGTCCTGTCTCTTTCCGGATTTTATTCCGTATGAATATCAGGATTTCGTCGAGGGGAGTCGCCTCGAGTATGAGGATGTCGATCTCCCTGAGGAAGTTGAGGTGTTCGGCCTGGGCTGCGAGTTCCGTCTGCGCCTTGATCCGTTCGCGGATCTCGGCCTCCGCGTTTCGGAAGCTCTGCCTGATCGTCTGGAGATTTTCCCTCTCGACCGCCCTTCGGTGGTACCCGATGAGGACGAGCATGACCGAAAAAACCACGAGGAAAAGCAGTCCCGAGATCATCTCGGGTAGGAAAACCGGGGGAAGGGAAATCATTGAAAGCGCCAGGCCCGCAATGACGACGAGGGCGGATGCGGCCGTCGCGACGAGGGGCAGGAAGATCGACCCGATGAGGGTCGGCAGGATGAGCCAGACGACCGGGACCACGCTGTTGATCGTCGAGGTTTGGCGGGTCATCAGGTAGAGGGCTCCGCTCATCACCGTGAAGACCGCCACCGTGAGGCCGGCCGTCGTCAGGTAGAATCTCGTGCGGCTCAGGAAGTAGAGGCCGAAGAGGGCCGCGGCGCCGAATGCAAGCACGATCCTTCCGTGCGGAACGGGCATGGATTCGAAAAAAAGGCTGGCGGCGAGGAGTGCTGCAATAAAAAAAAGCATACCGGAGAGAAGCCGAGCCTGGCGTCGGTCCGAACCGGCGAGTTCCTTGGACGGCTCGAAGAGGAGACGGTTCAGGAAAAGGAAACCCTTCGCACCTTTTGGAGCCATTGAGTTCTCCCGTCAAAAGGAACCATCACAAAATTGTATCCAATACCCGTCCATTTCACAAGGCCGATTTCCTTTTTCGAAAGGGCTTGCGAAATTGCATAAATATGCATTATTATGCATAGAATCATAAGGGGGAATCATGCTGTATTGGAACCGGACATGCGAGTGCATGCCCCGGGACGAGATGATGAAGCTCCAGACCGAGAGACTGATCGCGGCCGTGAACCGGGTATATCACAACGTCCCGTTTTACCGGGAGAAAATGCAGGCTCGGGGGCTGGAGCCGGGGGACATCAGGACCCTGGACGACCTCAAGAAGCTGCCGTTCAGCTACAAGAAGGATCTTCGGGATACCTATCCCTACGGCATGTTCGCCGTTCCCCTGAGCGAGATCGTCCGCATCCACGCCTCTTCCGGGACGACGGGAAAACAGATCGTCGTCGGCTATACCCGGAAGGACCTGGATACCTGGTCCGAGGTGATGGCGAGGACCCTCGTTTCGGCCAACGTCACGAGGGAATCCTTCGTGCAGATCGCCTATGGCTACGGGCTCTTCACCGGGGGGCTCGGGGCCCATTACGGGGCCGAGCGCATCGGCGCCTCCGTCATTCCCGCCTCCGGCGGCAACACCAGGCGCCAGATCCAGATCATGGCCGATTTCGGCACGACGACCCTCGCCTGCACCCCCTCCTACGCCCTCTACATGGCCGAGGAGATCGAGGAGGCCGGCATCAAGAAGGGCGACCTCAAGCTCAAGTCCGGCGTCTTCGGCGCCGAGCCCTGGTCTCTGGAGATGCGCAAGCAGATCGAGGAGAGGCTCGGCATCATGGCCATCGACATCTACGGGCTTTCGGAGATCATCGGTCCCGGCGTCGCGAGCGAATGCTCCTGCCAGAACGGGCTCCACGTCCAGGAGGACCACTTCATCCCCGAGATCATCGATCCCGAGACCGAGGAGGTCCTGCCTCCCGGATCGAAGGGTGAGATCGTCTTCACGACCATCACGAAGGAGGGCTTCCCCCTCATCAGGTACCGGACGCGGGATCTTTCGATGCTCACCTACGAGGCCTGCGACTGCGGCCGCACGACGGTCCGCATGGAGAAGGTCACCGGGCGGTCGGACGACATGCTCATCATCCGGGGCGTCAACGTGTTCCCCTCCCAGATCGAGAGCGTCCTGCTCCACATCGGCGAGACCACGCCGAACTACCAGCTCATCGTCGACCGGGTGGACAACCTCGACGTCCTCGAGGTTGACGTCGAGATGACGCCTTCGATGTTTTCGGACGAGATCAAGCAGATTGCTGACATCGAGCGCAAGATCAGAAAAGAGCTGGACTGGGTCCTCGGCATCAACGCGAAGGTGAAGCTCGTCGAACCGAAGAGCATCGCGCGGAGCGAGGGAAAGGCGAAGCGGGTCATCGACCGGAGGAAACTGTAATGTTGGTGAAACAGATATCGGTTTTTATCGAGAACAAGTCGGGCCGCCTCGCCGAGGTGACGAAGACCCTCGGGGATAACGGGATAGACATCAAGGCCCTGTCCGTCGCCGACACGGCCGACTTCGGCGTACTGAGGCTCATCGTGAACCGGCCCGACGACGCCGAGAGGATACTGCGCGATGCCGGATTCGCGGTGAGCCGGACGGCCGTCATCGCCATCGGCGTCGCCGACGTGCCGGGGGGGCTTTCCGTCGCCCTCGGGATTCTCGAGGCCGGCGGCGTCGCCATCGAGTACATGTACGCCTTCATCGGCAAGATGAAGGACGAGGCCCTGGTCATCCTGAGGGTCGAGAACCCGGAGAAGGCCATCGAGGTCCTCGGCGGGAAGGGCATCCAGGTGCTCGCCGCGGAAACCGTGTACGGGTTATAGTCGATTGCGTATATATGGAATATTGCATTATTTGCGATTTTCCGATAGGATCGGGGGATCAACGTTTCTGGAGGATACATGAAGAGACTCGTTATCGCACTTGCGGCGCTGTCGCTGCTCGGCACCCTGGCCTTCGCCCAGGCCGCCGCTCCCGCGGCCCCCGCCGCCAAATCCGTACGCACAGACGGAGATTTCGTGAAGATCATCCTGCAGCAGGGCTGGGGTGACAAGGTCGACGGATCGAAGAAAATCGTCGCCGCCGAGATGGGCGATTACTACTTTTTCTATCCCGTGCTCAAGGCCGGAAAGCTCGTCGGCTACGCGTGGTGGACCAGGGATGTCCGCATCGCCTCCCATTACGAGGACATGCTGATGCTCATCGGCAAGGACGGGACCCTGGAGAGCTTCTGGGTGGACGCGAACAGCCATCATCCCGACATGATCTCGGACAAGGGCAAATCCCGCTTCTACGGCATGGATTACCACCGGGATTTCAACGACAAGGTCGACACGATCACCGGCTCGACCTTCTCCTCCTACAAGTATTTCGGGGAGTTGAAGGCGACCCTGCTCGCGTTCAAGCTCTACGTCATCGACGCCGGTTTGCTGAAATAACCGCATGCGGCCAGCGCCTCGGCGCCGGTCGAGCCTCGAGCCGTCCGGAAGGGCGGCTTTTTTTATCGCGAGGCGTGTTGATAGGCTATACTGCGCCCTCCCGTAGGCGGGAGAGGCTCTCCCGGCTATAATGAATCCGCGATGACCCTGCATAAACTGAGTGAACTGAAGCTGCCCCTCGACCATTCGGCCGAGGATATCGAACGAACGATACTCCGGGCGCTGAGGACGGGGAAGGAAAACCTGGTTTCCTTCACGATCGACCGGAAATCCTTCGACGCTCGCGACAAGGGCGACATACGGGTGATCTACGGGGTGACCGTCAGGCTGAACGAGGCCCCGAGACGGTCGGCGGGCGGACTTCCCATCCCGGAGGCAGAGCCTTACCGCTTTCCCGCCGACCGGATCGCCTACCGCGAGCGGCCCGTC
>DBTK01000071.1:1414-46161 GCA_002307015.1 Spirochaetaceae bacterium UBA1318 | reverse complement strand
GCGGCCGGGTCGTTGAACTCGACGACCTTCGTGGTGAGCGCCGGGTCGACCTGGGGGCCCATGTTGTGCGGCCTCGCCGCGGTCCGGCCCCCGCCGTCGAGGACGGCGAAGGACTCGTCGACCGTCCCGTGGTAGCAGTAGTTGAAGACGAGGACCTTGGGCCTTCCGGTGAGCATCCTCGCCATGCGGAGGGCGAAGCGGTTCGCGTCGGTCGCGCTCAGGGCGAACTGCCAGACGGGAAGAGCGAAACGGCAGGCGAGCTCCTCGGCGACCCTGACCGCGTCCTCGACCGGGAGGAGGGTGGTGATTCCCCTCTCGGCCTGTTTCCGGATTGCCTCGATGACGGCGGGCGGGGCGTGGCCCGTCATGGCCCCGGTGTCGCCAAGGCAGAAGTCGGCGTAGCCCCGCCCGTCTACGTCCGTGATCCGGGCGCCCGAGGCCTCCCGCACGAAGAGGGGGAAGGCCCCTGCCGTCCTCGCCATCCAGGGCATGGGGTAGCCCCCGCAGAGCGAGGATTTCGCCCGCCGGAACAAGGCCTTGGAGGCCGGGTGCCCGCGGTCGAAGCGCCTTTCCTCCTCGGCGAAGAGAAGCCCGAGCCGGCAGCGGTCGATGGTTCCCATGCCTACCTCGAGGCCGAGTCGACGGCACGGCCGAAGATCCCGAGGCCCTCCTCGATCTGGGCGGCGGTGACGTTGAGGGGAGGTATCCAGCGGACGGTGGAGTCGAAGGTCCCCGCCGAGAGGAGGAGGAGGCCGCCGTCCTCGGCGTTCTTGAGGATGGCCTTCACGAGTGGCTTCGCGCCCTTCGCCCCGCCGACCGAAAACTCGGAGCCGACCATCAGCCCCAGCCCCCTCACCTCGACGAGTTCGGGGTGCTTCGCCGCGATGGCCTTGAGGCCGGCCCTGAGCTGTTCGCCGCGGACGAGGGCGTTCTCGAGCATCTTCTCTTCCTTGATCGCCTTGATGGTCGCGACCCCCGCCGCCATGGCGACGGCGTTGCCGCCGTAGGTTCCTCCGTGGGACCCGGTCGGCCACTTCTTCATCAGGTCGAGGCTCGAGAAGATTCCCGAAAGGGGCAGGCCGCTCGCGATGCCCTTCGCCGCCGTCATGATGTCGGGAAGGACGTCGTAGTGCTCGCGGGCGAACCACGTGCCGGTCCGGCCGAAGCCGCACTGGACCTCGTCGAAGATAAGGAGGACGCCGTTTTTCGTGCAGAGCTCCCGCAGCGCCTTCATGAAGGATTTGGGCGGCGGCACGTAGCCCCCCTCGCCGAGCACCGGTTCGATGAGGACGGCGGCGGTTTCGTTCGGGGCGCTCTGGGCGGCGAACATCTCCTCGAGGGTCTCGATGCAGTAGGCCGAGGCCCTTTCCTCGTCCATGCCGAGCTTGAGGGGATAGGGGTAGGGGGCGATGTAGACGCCGGAGGGGAGGAGCTGGTGGCCCGCCTTGTAGCCGGTCTTCGAGGTGGTGAGGGCCATCGTCGCCGAGGTCCTGCCGTGGAAGGAGCCCGAGAAGACGATCACGTTCTGCTTTCCCGTCGCGGCCCGCGCGAGCTTCAACGCTCCCTCCACCGCCTCGGCCCCCGAGTTGGAGAAGAAGTAGCCGTCGAGCTCGGGAGGCAGGATGGTCCTCAGCTCCTCGACGAAGGCGAGCATCGGCTGGTGGACGACGATGTTCGCCTGGGCGTGGATGAACAGGCCCGCCTGTTTCTGTATGGCGGCGACGACCCTGGGGTGGCAGTGGCCGGTGTTGGTCACGCCGATGCCGCAGGTGAAATCCAGGTATTTCCTTCCGTCGGTCGCGTAGATCCAGGAGCCCTCGGCGCGTTCAGCCTCGATCGGGAAGATGTGGGACCAGACGGGGGAGAGATGCGGAAAATTCTTTTCGTATGATTCGGTCATGGCTGTCCTCGTGGTGAAAATTCTATGCTGCGCCCGGTCTTTACCGGGCTATCATGACGTGTTTCGTGATCTGGTAGTCGCCGACGGCCTCGGCCGAGAGGTCCTTGCCGAAACCCGACTGCTTGAATCCCCCGTGCGGGGCTTCCGAGGCGATCGGCAGGTGGTCGTTGATCCACACGGTGCCGAATTCCAGGTTCGCCGAGAGCCTCATCGCCCGCGCCACATCCTTCGTGAAGACGGAGGCTGCGAGGCCGTAGGCTACGTCGTTGCCGAGGGTGGCGGCCTCGGCCTCGTCGTCGAAGCTCTGGATCGTGACGACCGGCCCGAAGACCTCGTTCTGCACGATCTCCCAGTTCTGTCCGACCCCGGCTATCACGGTCGGGGCGTAGAAGTAGCCCTTCCCGAAGCCCTTGGGAACCCCGCCGCCTGTCAGGAGGACGGCCCCCTGGGCCATCGCCCGCCTGACGAAACCGAACACCCGCTCCCGCTGGACCGCGCTGATGAGGGGGCCCATCTGGACGCCCTCCGCGAAGGGATGTCCGACCTTGACGCCCTTCATCGCCTCGACGACGGCCTCGGTCACGGCCTTGAGCCTGCTCTTCTGGACGTAGATCCTGGTCGCGGCGGTGCAGTCCTGCCCGGCGTTCATGGTCGCGGCGAGCGAGGCCTTGGCCGCGACGAGTGCCGGATCGGCGTCCTCGAAGACGATGAAGGGGGCCTTCCCGCCGAGCTCCAGGTGGACCCGCTTCAGGCTTTCCGCGGCCGACCTCATCACGGCCTTGCCGGTGGCGGTGGAGCCGGTGAGGCTCACCATGCGGACGTCCGGATGCTCGACGATGGCCTTTCCCGCCTCGTTTCCCCCGGTGACGACGTTGACCACGCCGTCGGGGATTCCCGCCTCCTTCGTGAGCTCGGCGAGCATGAGTGAGGTGAGGGGTGTGCCGGGGGCCGGCTTGAAGACGATGGTGCAGCCGGCGGCGAGGGCGGGACCCATCTTCCAGACGGCCATCATCAGGGGATAGTTCCAGGGCGCGATCTGGCCGACGACCCCGACCGGCTCCCGCCGGTAGATCGAGGTGTAGCCGGAGGCGAACTCCCCGGCGTGGTTGCCGTGGGTGTCCCGGGCGGCCCCGGCGAAAAACCTGAGGTTGTCCACCGCGAAGGGCAGGTCACCCCCGAGGCTCTGGAAAAGGTAGGGCTTCCCGGTGTTTTCCGACTCGACCTTGGCGAATTCCGGGGACCGCGCCTCGAGGAGGTC
Organism: Spirochaetaceae bacterium UBA1318; assembly: GCA_002307015.1. Lineage (GTDB taxonomy): Bacteria > Spirochaetota > Spirochaetia > Treponematales > UBA1318 > UBA1318. The sequence continues at coordinate 43,003 of DBTK01000071.1, read as the reverse complement.
GGCCAATTTCCAGATCGCCTTCGACCGCTCGGCGGGAACCTTCTTCGACCAGCGGCCGTCCGTGAACGCCGCCTTCGCCGCGGCGACGGCTCGGTCGACGTCGGCCTCGCCGGCGTCGGCGACCTCGGCGAGGATCTCGCCGGTCGCCGGGTTTTCGACGGCCATGCGGGTCCCGTCCTTCGCTTCGATCCACGCGCCGTTTATCCAAAGCTTGTCCGTCATCATTTCATCTCCCTGATGCCGTACGGGAACCCGTACTCGGCCATCCTTTCCATGAAGGGTTCGGCGTCGAAGGCCTCGGGGCCGAGGACACCCTTGCCCTTCCATATCCCGTGGGCCAGGAGGTCCATCGCGATCACCGCGTTGAAGGCGGTCTGGGCGACCACCGCCTGGCAGCCCCAGGCCTCCATGCACGCCGCGTTGTCGGCGACCTGATAGAGGTAGACCTGGCGCGGCTTGCCGTCCTTCGTTCCGGAGACCCAGGTTCCCGCGCAGGTCTTGCCCTTCATCCGGTCGCCAAGGCGCGCGGGGTCGGGGAGGCAGGCGGCGACGACGTCCCGGGGCGAGACCTTCACGCCCTTGACGGAAATCTTATCCTTGTTGTCCAGGCCGAGCATGCGCAGGGTCTTGAGGACCCCGATGAACTTGTCGCCCAGGCCGTACTTGAAGGTGACCCGCTTCGCGTTGAGCCAGCGCGGAACCAGAATCACCTCCTCGTGCTCGACGTTGACGACCTCGATCCTGCCGATGCCCTCGGGAAAATCGAAAACCTCGGGCTCCGAGAAGGGGGCGGTGGTGAACCAACCCCTCGCCTTTTCCCAGATGACGGGGGGATTCAGGCATTCCTCGATGGTGGTCCAGATCGAGAAATTGGGGGCGAACTCGTAGCCCTCGATCTCGATGTTCGCCCCGTCCCTGACGCCGATCTCGTCGATCTCGTCGAAGAGCCTGTCCTGGGCGTAGCGGGCGAACACGTCGGCCATACCCGGCTCGACCCCCATGCCGACGAGGGCGAGGATGCCCTTCTTCTTCCAGGCGTCGGCCCGCTCGAACTGGTAGTCCCCGAGCTTGACCCCCGTCAGCTCGTTCGGCTTCACCGGATGCGGGCTCGAGAGGGTCATGGCCATGTCGATGTAGTTCACCCCGGCCTCGTAGGCGGCGTCGAAGATCGCCTCGTTGAAGACCGGGTCGACGGCGTTCATCACGAGGTCGACGTCGTGCTTTTTCACGAGGTCGACGATCGCCTTCCGGTCGCCCGCGTCGACCGACTCGGCCGGGAACCAGGACGAGTCGCCGAGCTTCGCCTGGACCTCGCGGGCCCGGTCGAGGTTGTAATCGGCGAGGACCATCTGGGTGAGCCAGGGACGGGATTTCGCGATCGCGGCTATCGCCTCGCCGACGCCGCCGACCCCGATGAGGAGTATCTTCATTTTTTCACCGCCTTGACCGAATCGCGGAACACGGTCAGCGTCTCGTCGATATCCTTCTCCTCGTGCGAATAGCAGAGGAACCAGGGCTCGCGGGCGTCGTGGTCGGGCATCACCCCGCGCTCGAACATCGCCTCCATGATCTCGAGGTACATGTCCTTGTCGCTTTCGTTCCAGGCCCTCTGGTTCGGGGATTTCTCGATGCCGATGGCGAAGGAGAACATGGACGGGTAGCCGTTCATGCAATGGACGATGTCTTCCTCGGTCAGTATCCTGTCGATCCCGTCCATCAGGCGCTTCCCGCGCTTCTCGATGGTCTTGAGGATGGGCTTTTCCTTGAGGAGCTTCAGGGTCGCCCAGGCTCCGGCCATGCCGGGCTTGTTGTTGGTGTAGGTTCCGCCCTGGGCCACGCCCTGGCCTATGATGTCCATCACGTCCCGCCTTCCCCCGAGGGCGGCGGCGGGGTAGCCGTTGCCGAGGGCCTTGGCGTAGGTCATGAGGTCTGGTTTCAGCTTGTAGTACTCCCTGGCCCCGCCGTTCCCGATGCGGAAGCCGGTTTTCACCTCGTCGAGGATGAACAGGGCGCCGTACTCGCGGCACTTGCTCTGGACGAGCTCGAGAAAGCCGGGAGCGGGGAGCATGGCCCCGCAGTTCCCCTGGCAGGGTTCGGTGACGACGGCCGCTATCGAGTTGCCGTAGACGTACATGGCCCGCTCGAAGACCTCCCGGTCGTTGAAGGGCAGGGTGATGATGAGGTTGCCCATCGACTCGGGGATTCCCGACGAGCCCGGGATCGCGATGGGGCTCCTCGAATTGCCGTAGGCCTCGGCGGGGGCGTAGGTCGACCAGAGGAGGTGATCGTGGAGGCCGTGGTAGTTGCCCTCGAACTTCAGGATCAGCTCCCGGCCGGTGAAGGCCCGCGCCACCCTCACGGCGTGCATGGTGGCCTCGGTGCCGGAGCAGGCCAGGCGCAGGGACTCGAGACCGGGCACCATGTCGATCATCATCTCCTCGACGGCGATCTCGAGTTCCCCGGTCATGGCGAACAGGACGCCCTCGCGGATCTCCTCGATCACCTTCTCGTCGACCTCGTCGTAGGCGTGGCCCAGGATGATGGGGCCGAAGGCCATGCGGTAATCGATGAATTCCTTGCCGTCGACGTCCCAGAGGCGGCAGCCCTTGGCCTTCTTTACATAGGGGGTGATCTCGTCGCCCCAAAAGCGGAAATTGGAATTGACTCCCAGCGGAGTGACTCTCAGCGCTCGTTCGCGGAGGGCCTTGGTATTGGTCTTGGTCATCGTGACGCTCCTTGTGGTTCTCTTTCGATCGTCCCCCGGAAACTCCGGGAGGCTTTCCACGTGTACGTCCGTAAGCACCAAAGGCACAGAAAAGTCGCTTTGCGCGCCCCAGGCACCTACCCTATCACCCCCTTCCAACCGTCCGCGGATACGCCGCGGCGGAAACCCGGACCCGGCCGGGCACGACGAACGACGACGACGGGAACCATGCCGTTCACGGATCACGCGAGCGATTTGAAAATCAGCCGCGAATTCGTGGGATGGTATTCCGGCGTCTTTAGCGGAAGCTTTCCCGGTAGATTGCGGCCAGGTCGCCCTCGGTGGGCGTCTTCATGGTGTTGGCGATGTGGCCCGTCTTGATGGCGAGGGATGAAAACCGCGCGATCTCGTCCTCGCCGATCGATTCCCGTTCGCCGAGAACCCCGTCGAGAAGGTCGCGGAGGGCGGCGAGGCTCGGGGCGCCGCAGGCCGAGAGGACCTCGGCGACGGGCTTGGGGAAATCCCGTGCGATGAAGGCGAGATAGGCGCCCAGGAGGAGACCGTTGGCCCTCCCGTGGTCGATGTGCCTGAAGTAGGTGAGGGAATAGCCCATGCCGTGGACGGCGGTCGTGAAGGTCTGGGCTATCACCATGCCCGCCATGTTGGAGGCGAAGAGGAGGTCCTCGCGAACCTCGCGGGCTATCGACGCCCCTTCGAGACGCCTCAGGCTCCGGCAGATGACGCCCATGCTCTCGAGGGCGAGGGTCCGGCTCATCGGATCGGACTTGTTGGCGAGGTAGCCCTCGATCGCGTGCGACAGGGCGTCCAGGGCGGTGTTGACCGTGACGGCGCGAGGCAGGGATTCGGTGTAGGCGGCGTCGAGCAGGGCGATGGAGGGGAAGATCCCGTCCCAGGCTATCGAGCTCTTGCTGGTGATCGAGTCGTTCGTCAGGATCGAGAACTGGGTCACCTCGCTCCCCGTTCCGGCCGTCGTCGGCACGGCGACGATGGGGAGGGCTGGCTTGGGGTAGGAGTTCGCGAAGATCGCCGAATCCACGAGGTCGTTCCTCGCGAGAAGGGCCGTCGCCTTGGCTGCGTCGAGGGGCGATCCCCCGCCGATGCCGATGACGAAATCGGCCTCGAATTCCCTCGCGACCCCGGCGGCTTTCCTGCAGTCGGCTATCGTCGGGTTCGGCTCGATCTCCTCGTAGAATCGGTACCGGATGCCCAGCGACTCGAGGGCCGCCCTGACGTCCCCCGCCGAGCCGTTGAGCCTCGCCGACGATCTTCCCGTCATGACCAGGGCCGAAGAGCCGAGGCTCGAGAATCTCGGGGCGTTCGCCTTCACGCAACCCGGACCGATGAAGACCCGCGTGGGCATAAAATAACGCACGTTCATGTCATCTCCCCGTTCCATCACGTAACGCGGAACGATACAGTTGATAGAGCAGGTTTCGTGCCAACAAACGGGAGCCGGGAAGGTTGTCGTTTCATTAAAGCGTTATTCTTTGTTTCACCGTGATATATCGTCTCTGCTTGAGGGAAAGAGGGACGGTCGAGCGAAGACCGGATAGGGAGTCGTGCTACGGTTGCGTGGGAGGGTGATTTTACCTACCTACAAAAATGTCGCTTTATGTGGAGCGGATGATCGCCTTGCGCACGGGCACGCGAATCGCTACTATAAACCCATCATGAGCAGCAAATACCCCTTCGAAACCATCGAACCCAAATGGCAGCGCTATTGGAAAGATCATAAAACCTTCCGTGCCGTCGAGGATCCCAAGGTCCCCGTCGAGCGCAGGGCATACATCCTCGATATGTTTCCCTATCCCTCGGCTCAGGGCCTCCATGTCGGCCATCCCGAGGGCTATACGGCCACCGATATCTATTCCCGATACCTCCGGATGAACGGCTACAACGTCCTCCATCCGATGGGCTTCGATTCCTTCGGCCTGCCCGCCGAGAACTATGCGATAAAGACGGGAACCCACCCCAAGGCGACGACCGAGGATAATATCGACCGCTTCCGCAAGCAGATCCAGTCCCTCGGCTTTTCCTACGACTGGGACCGGGAGCTCTCCACCTGCCAAGCCGATTACTATCAGTGGACCCAGTGGATATTCCTCCAGCTTTTCAGGCGAGGGCTCGCCTACGAGGCCGAGGCGCCGATCAACTGGTGCCCGTCCTGCAAGACCGGCCTCGCGAACGAGGAGGTCAAGGACGGGAAGTGCGACCGCTGCGGTTCCGAGGTGACCCGGAAGAGGATCAGGCAGTGGATCCTGAAAATCACCGCCTACGCGGATCGCCTGCTCTCCGACCTCGACGGCCTCGAATGGCCCGAAAGCATCAAGCAGATGCAGAGGAACTGGATCGGGCGGAGCGAGGGCGCGAACGTCCGCTTCAAACTCGACGGCCGGAGCGAGGAGATCGAGATCTTCACGACCCGGGCCGATACCCTCTTCGGCGCGACCTACATGGTCCTTTCCCCCGAGCATTCCCTCGTCGAGCGGATCACGACCGATGCCCAGAAGGCTTCGGTGATGGCCTACGTCGAGGCGGCTTCGAAGAAGAGCGACCTCGAGAGGACCGACCTCGCGAAGGACAAGACCGGGGTTTTCACCGGCGCCTACGCGATCAATCCCGTGAACGGCGCGAAGATTCCCGTGTGGATTTCCGACTACGTTCTCATCTCCTACGGCTTCGGCGCCATCATGGCCGTTCCCGCCCATGACGAGAGGGACTGGGAATTCGCCAAGAAGTTCGGCCTGCCCATCGTCGAGGTAGTCGCCCCGAGCCACAGCCCCGAGGCGAAGGCCGCCGTCGAGGCCCGTGCCGACGGGAAACCCGAGGGCGCTCCGCCCGTCCTCGATACCCCCGCCGAATGCACCCACGAGGACGGCGTCGCCGTCAATTCCGGCGCCTTCAACGGCCTCCCGACCCGGGATGCCATGAGGGAGGTCGTCGCGATGCTTGCCGGAAAGGGCATCGGGGAATCGACCGTCAACTTCAAGCTCCGCGACTGGATATTCAGCCGCCAGCGATACTGGGGCGAGCCGATCCCTCTCGTCCATTGCCCGAAATGCGGCATCGTTCCGCTCGAGGAAAAGGACCTGCCGCTCCGCCTGCCGGACGTGAAGTCCTATACCCCGACGGGCACCGGCGAATCCCCCCTCGCGGCGATCGAGTCCTGGGTGAACACGACCTGTCCGAAGTGCGGGGGACCGGCGAAGCGCGAGACGAACACGATGCCCCAATGGGCCGGCAGCAGCTGGTACTTCCTCCGCTACCTCGACCCGAAGAACGGGCAGGCCCTGGCCTCGAAGGACAAGGTGGATTACTGGATGCCGGTGAACCTCTACGTGGGCGGTGCCGAACACGCCGTCCTCCACCTCCTCTACGCCCGGTTCTGGCACAAGGTCCTTTTCGACATGGGACTGGTCAACACGAACGAGCCCTTTCAGCGCCTCATCAACCAGGGAATGATCCTGGGCGAGAACGGGGTCAAGATGTCGAAGTCGCTGGGAAACGTCATCAATCCCGACGATATCGTCAGGGAGTACGGCGCCGATTCGATGAGGGTCTACGAGATGTTCATGGGGCCCCTCGAGGTTTCCAAGCCCTGGAACACGAAGGGCCTCGTCGGCATGAACCGGTTCCTCGAGCGGGTGTGGCGCCTCGCCGAAAAGCCCCTCGACGGCGGAACCCCGCCCGACAGCCTCGTCAAGCTCCTGCACAAGACGATCCGGAAGGTGACGAACGATACCGCCACGCTGAATTTCAACACCGCGATCAGCCAGATGATGATCTTCATCAACGAGATCACGGGCGAGGAAAGGCTCTACCGGTCTCTCTGGGAGCCCTTCGTCCTCATGCTCTCACCCTTCGCCCCCCACCTCGGCGAGGAGCTCTGGGAAAAGCTCGGGCACGGCTCATCCATCGCCTACCAGCCCTGGCCGAAGTGGGACGAGGCGCTCTGCGTCGACGAGGAGGTGACGGTGGTCGTCCAGGTCAACGGCAAGCTCCGGGAGAAGCTCCAGGTCGCCAAGGACATGGGAGAGGAGGAGCTCAAGGCCCTCGCCCTCTCGAAGCCCAAGGTCCAGGAGTTCATCGGCGGCAAGGACATCGCCAAGGTCATCGTCGTGCCGGGCAAGCTCGTCAGCGTGGTGACGAAGTAAGGAGCCGGTTGCCGCGCGCGGCGAGGTCGACGGGCTTTCCGCCGATCTCGCACCCGCGCAGCTCGCTCTCGCCCCATGGCGGGAGGCGGGGCGTCCTGCCGGGCCCGAGGCCGAATCCTCCCATGACCATGGCCGCGGCGGGCATCGAGCTCCAGCCCTGGAGGGGAGAGCCCTTCCCGTAGGGCGGCGAGTAGAACTCGACCGGCTCGGGCCAGCCCTGCGCGAGGCCGTATTCCCACCACCGCGAAAGCGGATACCTCCACTCCCCGTCGCCCGCCTCCATCAGGAGCTGGGCGTAGATGCCGTCCAGGAAGGGCCAGTCCGAGCCGTTGTGGTACCGGTAGGGGAAGGAGGATTTCTGCTTCGTCCTCGTGCCTTTCCCGTAGGCCGGGAAGGCGCACATGACACCCCAGTCGCCGTAGGGTTGGCTTTTATTGTTCCGGGTTTCGAGAACGGCGCTGCAGGATGAGAGTATCCGCTTCCCCTCCGCCGCGTCGACAGCCCCGAACCGCACCGCCGCGAGGGTGTCGAGGGCGAGATGCTCCTCCCGGTAGCCCTCGGGGGTTTCCATTTCGACGAGATGGCGCCCGTCCTTCCTCCAAAGCCTCTCCCTCACGACCCTCGCGACCGAGGCCGCCCGCCTCGTCCAGGCCGCGGCCGAAGCGGGGTCCCGTCCCGAAGCCTCCCGTGCGGCCGCCATCAGGGCCCCGTGGTAGAGGCCGAGATCGTAGGTGACGAGCCCCGATCGGAACACGTTGTCCGCCCAGTCCCGTTCGTGAAAGGGCTTGAGCGGAGCCCCTTCCGGCCCGCAGAGGCTATCGTACCGATCGAAGATGAGGGCGACGAGGCTTCGGAGGCTCCTTCCCCCGACATCCTCATCGAGGATCGAGGAGTCTCCCGTCCATTCGAGGTAGTCGAAGGCCATCAGGACGAGGTAGAGCGGGGAATCGAAGTGGTCGCTCCACCAATCCGAGGTGATTCGGTTCTCCCTGCGCGACTCCTCCGTCGCCGTTCTCCTCGCCTCCCAGTGTTTGACGCCGACGGGGGAGGAGAAGATGACGCCGCTCGGGCATTCCCCGTCATCGTGGGCCCCCCGCGCGAGGGCGAGGACCTCGAGCCTCACGATCCCGGGCCTGAAGGGAAGCAGGGCCTGGATCGTCCAGTAGCCGTCCCGGTAATAGGTTCTCGCGGGGAGGGAGTAGCCGTTTCCGGCCGAAAGCCCCGCGAAGTCCCCCTTTTCGTTGCGCTTGACGCTCGAAACCGCCGCGCTCAAGCAGTGGGAAAAGAGCGAACCGAGGACGGGATCGCCCGAGACGAAGCGGGTCGAGAGCCAGTCGAGGGTTTCGTCGCAATCCCGGCGGAGGGCGTCTATGTCGGCGCCGGAGAGGAGGGCCTCGACCTCGGCGGCGCTTCCGGCGAAAATCAATAAGCTTCGGGACAGAGCCTCCCGGCCATCGGAGGGAACGCCGGCCCTGAGGGTCGAGCCGCGGACCGACGACCCCACCCACCTGACGGCGAGGGAGCCGAGTTCCATCGAGAACATGAGGCCGTCCGCCATCGCCGTGCGGCTTACGGCGGGGTCGATCCCGAGGTAGCGGACGGTGCCTGGAACGAGCCTCACGCCTTTGAACCAGGATCCCTCGAAATCGAGGACGATGGCTGGGGATGATGGAATGCAGCGGATCGAAAGGGATCCCTCCCCCCATTCGGCGCGGAAGAGGCCCGGCCTGACTTTCACGCGGGCTCCCTCTGGCACCGGCTCGAGGAAGTGCAGGCTTCCGACCTCCCCGTTTCCCCAGACGGCGATGTGTTCGATGCCTGATCCCGAGAACGTGGCCTGGAGCCGGCTCGAGGAAACGGGAAGAGAGACGTCCGATCGGCTTTCGAGCCTTCCGTCCGGAAATGGCGTAAGCATGGGATCTCCCAGGTGCCGTCTACATGAAGTTGACCACGGCGAACTGCAATGACATGGGCGCGTGAGCGCCCTTGCCGCAGGGTCTGGATTTTTTCGGCACGATATGTCATTATGGGAGAAACCCTTTCGTTCGTCGAGATGCCGACGGATGATGCGGGCCCATCGACGGAAAGGTCCTCAATCGGGCCGTCCGCGCAGAATCCTGCCGAACACATCGGGATACGGACTCGTACCGACGTTCTACGATAAGCACCGCCGTTTCATCGGCGGAACCGATCACATTCGACGGAAGGACAAAGTCCGCCGTCAAAGGAATTTCATGGAAGAGAAAGCAACGTTCGAGTCTCTCGGGCTTTCGCCCAGAGCGCTCGCCGTCATTGCCGCCAAGGGCTTCGAGGAGCCGACGAGAATACAGTCGGATGTCATCCCCCTCCTCCTCGCAGACGAGTGCGACATAATTGGTCAATCCCAGACGGGAACCGGCAAGACAGCCGCCTTCGCCCTGCCTCTCATCGAGAAGCTCGAGCACGAAGGATCCCTCGGCGTCGGAGCCCTCGTTCTCGTGCCAACCCGCGAGCTCGCCATCCAGGTGGCGGCCGAGATCAATTCGCTCAAGGGACCCAAGTCCCTCATCGTCGCACCCTTTTATGGCGGGCAATCCTATGAAACCCAGTTCCGTCTCCTGAAACGAGGCACGGACATCGTCGTCGGCACGCCGGGACGCATCATCGATCACCTCGACCGGAAGACCCTGGACCTTTCGAAGGCCAGGTACGTCGTCCTCGACGAGGCCGACGAGATGCTCGACATGGGTTTCATCGACGACGTCGAACGGATCCTTTCCTCCTGCACCGGGAAGAAGCGGACCCTCCTCTTTTCCGCGACGATGCCCCAGCGCATCCTTTCGATCGCGAACAAGTTCATGCCCGGCTACAAGCTCGTCTCCGCCGGCGGCGCCCATCTGACGACCGACCTCACCGACCAGATCTACTTCGAGGTGCGCGAGGGGGACAAGCTCGACGCCCTCGCCCGGATCATCGATTTCGAGTCCGAGTTCTACAGCCTGGTATTCTGCCGGACCAAGAACGACACCGAGAACGTGGCGGCCCGGCTCTCCGACCGCGGCTACGACGCCGAGGCCCTGAACGGCGACATGTCCCAGCAGCAGCGCGAGAAGATCGTCGACCGGTTCCGAAAGAAGCTCGTGACCATCCTCGTCGCGACCGACGTCGCGGCTCGGGGCATCGACATCGAGGGCCTCACCCACGTCATCAACTACGCCCTGCCTCAGGATCCCGAAAGCTACGTGCACCGTATCGGCCGCACGGGCCGCGCCGGTCACCAGGGGACGGCCGTCACCTTCGTCACCCCGAGCGAATACCGCTCGCTGATGATCATCCAGAAGGTCTCACGCTCGAACATCCGCCGGGAGAAGCTTCCTTCGGCGGCCGACATCATTTCGCTGAAGAAGACCCGCATGCTCGAAGAGGCGGTCGAGCTGATCGGAAGCCCCGAGGCCGAGCGCTGCCGGGACATGGCCGAGGCCCTCGTCCGCGGCGAGGATCCCGTGGGCGCCGTCGCCGCCATGATCCGCTACGCCTTCGAGGACGCCTTCGACGAGAAGCGCTACGGCGCGATCCGCGAGGGCCGCGACGCGCGCGAGGCGAGGCCCGATTCCCACGGACGGGCGAGGCTCTGCGTCGCCCTGGGACGGAAGGACGGCATGACGAGGGCCAGCCTCGTCGAACTCATCAAGACCCGCGCCGGAACCTGGGACCGCAAAATCGATAATGTCGAGGTCTTCGAGACCTGCAGCTTCCTGTCGGTTCCCTTCGAGGAAGCCGAGATGATCCTGAAGAAATTCCGTTCCGAGGAGGGCCTCGAACCCCTCGTGAAACGGGCGGGGCCCGAGGCGGGAGGCGGTCAGCCCGATCGCGGAGGACGCGAGGGCTACGACCGGGGCGGAGCCCGCGGCGGCTATCGCGGTGCCGGCGGCTACCAAGGTTCCGGCGGCTACCACGGCGCCGGAGCCTACCACGGCAGTTTCGGGCCGGGCTACGGGGCGCCTTCTCGCGGAAGCTACGGATCGAGCCACGACGACTCGCGCAACGGCCCTCCCCGCGGGAGCGATTCGGGCGACCGGGGTCCGAGGCGCCGCCCCGATTCGGGCGACCAGCCCTTCAGGCGCCGCAAGCCGTAACCTGCGGACATCGGTCGCGGCCGTGAAAGGCCGCGATCGCCTGCCGGGCCGATCCGGGAAGCAGCCGCTTCTCCGATCGGCCCGTTTTTTTACGTCCGCCGGGACGAGGCCTGCCCTGGCCCCCATCGCCCCAGCCTTGAGCCGGAGCCCCCCATCTGCTATAGTCGGCGTATGACCGAGGATAAAAACATGGAAAAACCCGACGTTCTCTCCCGCACGGTAAAGGCCGCTCGAAAGATCGTCGTGAAGATCGGGTCGAATACGATCGCCAACGCCGACGGAAGCATCAACCGCGATTTCATGAACAAGCTCGCGGACGATACGGCCGACCTGATCAAGTCGGGAAAGCAGGTCGTCATCGTCTCGTCTGGCGCCGGTATCGCCGGCATCGCGACCATCAACAAGTGGAAACGGAAGAGCGACCTCCACTACAAGCAGGCCCTCTGCGCCATCGGCCAGGTCGAGCTCATGGATTCCTACCGCAAGGCCTTCGCAGCCCATGACATCCACGTCGCCCAGATTCTCCTCACGAACGAGGATTTTTCGGATACCAACCGGACCCTGCACATCCGCAACACCCTCTTCACGCTGGTCGACGAGGGCGTCGTACCGGTCATCAACGAGAACGATTCCGTTTCGGTCGACGAGATCAAGATCGGCGACAACGACAACCTCGCCGCCCTCACCTCGAACCTCTGGGACGCGGACCTCCTCATCCTGCTGAGCGACATCGACGGGGTCTACGACAGGAATCCCAAGGAGTTCCCCGACGCGGCCCTGATCGAGACCGTGACCGATTCCACCGAGATCCTCGGCAGGATCCACGCGGGCGCGACCAACGGCTTCGGCACCGGCGGCATCGTGACGAAAATCCAGGCGGCGATCAAGGTGAACGCATTCGGCATTCCGATGGTGCTCACGAACGGCAAGGTCCCGGGCGTCCTCGCGAGGCTTTTCGGGGAATCGACCAGGGCGACGATCTTTCTTCCGGAGGACGACGATGAATAACGGTATCGGTTTCATAGGGGCCGGCAACATGGGCGGAGCCCTGTTCCGCGGCATAGCCCAGGGATTTCCCGACCGCCCCATGTCGGTTTTCGATCTCGACCGCGAGAAATCGGCCGAGCTCGTCAAGTCGGTCCATCACGGCAGAAGGAAAACCGCCGAGCGTCTCGCCGCGGCGACCCTGGACGAGGCGGTCTCGGGAACCGGCATCGTCTTTCTCGCCGTCAAGCCCCAGGTCTACGAAGCGGCCCTCAAGGCCCTCGCTGCCATGTACCCGACGGGCGCCACCCTCGTCTGCATGGCCCCCGGCTGGCCGATCGCGAGGATAGCCCAGTTCGCGCCCCGCGGCACCCACATCATCCGCATCATGCCGAACATCCAGGCCGAGGTCGGCGAATCGATGATCGCCGTCTGCCCCGCCCCCGACGTCCCGATGGGGGTGTCGGAAGGGATACTGGAGCTGCTCGGAACCGTCGGCAGGGCTGAGCTAATCGAGGAAAGGCTTTTCAACGCCGTCACCGGGCTCTCGGGCTCGGGCGGCGCCTATGTCTTCATGTTCATCGAGGCGATGGCCGACGGCGCCGTGCTGAAGGGCATGCCGCGGGAGAAGGCCTACCTCTTCGCCGCCCAGACCGTCCTCGGCGCGGCGAAAATGGTCCTCGAAAGCGGCGAACATCCCGGCGTGCTCAAGGACCGCGTCTGCTCCCCGGGCGGGACGACGATCGAGGCGGTGAGGACCCTGGAGGCGAAAGGCCTGAGGTCGGCCGTGATGGAAGCGGTCATCGCCTCGACCGAAAAGGCCCAAGCGATGGAGAAGGCCGCCGCGTCGATTTCGCCCAGGCCGTAGTCACTGCCTCGAAGCTTGTTGAAAGGAAACCCATGGACCTCTCACGGATCGCGAGCGCTACGCGACGGCCTGTCCCCTTCGAGAAAGCCGAATTCTCACTCTGGACCGAGCCCTACGTCGCATCGCGCATGCTCGAGGCCCATCTGGACCCCAATACGGACGCGGCGAGCAGGAGACCCTCGACCATCCTGAAGACAGTCGGCTGGATCGAGGAACGCATCCCGGCCGGTTCGAAGATCCTCGACCTCGGCTGCGGGCCTGGGCTCTACTGCGAGGTCTACGCCCTCCACGGCCATCGGGTTACCGGCATCGACTTCTCCGAAAACTCGATCCGCTACGCTCGGGGGCACGCCGCCCTCCGCGGGCTCGGCATCGAGTACCTGGTCGGCGACTACCTCGACTCGGACCTCGGAAACGGCTTCGACCTCGCCACGATGATCTACTGCGACATGGGAACCCTGGGCGACGGTGATCGGGATCGGGTGCTCGGAGCCGCCCGGATGGCGCTCAGGAGCGGAGGTCTCCTCGTCTTCGACGTTTTCGGCGAGTCCCTCGCCCGGGACCGGAAGGAGGGCCGCACCTGGTCCTGGTGCCCGGGAAACGGGTTCTGGACGGCCGAGCCCCATCTCGTTTTCGACGAGACCTTCCACTTCGAGCGGGAGATGGCCTTCTGCGACCAGCATCTCGTCGTCACCGAAACCGGCGAACGGCTCTACCGATCCTGGGACCGGTACTACACGAAGGACGGAATCGTCCGCTTCCTCGAAAAGGCGGGATTCGGCGAGGTCTCCATCACGGAGAACCTCGTCGACGGGAGCGACTTCACCCCCGACGGCGCCCTTTTCGTTACGGCGCGCCGAGGGTCCTGACGAACCCGCGGGTTCGTTCCGAAGCCGTTATACGAGAGAGGTGGTTCCCGGCTTGCGGGCAGGAGCCTTGGAAGCGGAGCCGTAGCCGAGGGCTATGGAGCCGTAGATCTTGTGGCCGGCGGGCACGCCGAGGTCGGCGAGGAGCTTCAGCGCCTCGGGATCGCCGTTCAGGTGGGTGACGATGTGGATCCAGCAGGAGCCGATGCCCAGGGAGCTCGCGGCGAGCATCGAGTTCTCGAGCCCGGCGGCGCAATCCGACCAGGGGGAGGGGACCTTCTCCTCGTTCGAGGCGAGGATGACGGCCGGCGCTTTGTAGAAGAAATTCGCGTCGGGGTCCTTCCCGAGGGATTTCAGCCTCTCGTCCGATGAACGGCCGGCCGCCTCCCTGATGATGGCGTTGAGCCTCTTCAGGGCGTCGGGGCTCCTCACCGCGGTGAAATGCCATGCCTGGGTGTTCATGCCAGACGGGGCCCAGGTCGCGGCCTCGAGGATGGAGGAGAGATCGTCGTCGGACACGGGTTTCGCGTCGAAGGAACGGACGCTCCTCCGGTTCCTGATGGCTTCAAGTACGGGATTCATGTAGCACTCCTAATATATTGATGTATTCATATAGAATAACTAAAACGCACCCCAATCGGCAACCGATCGCTGGCGGATCCCTGTCCCGTGGTCGTGCCGAAACCGAATTCGGTCGAAGTGGGAAACGGATCCGCCGTTTCGGTCAGACCGAGGCGAGGTAGGTCCTGCAGGCCTCCGCGAGGCTCCCGAATATCCAGCGCCGCCTTTCGTCGTCCGTCTCGAGAAGGGTGAAACGGAAGCCGGGAAGGTCGCTGACGAAGCCGGTGAGCGGAACCACGCAGATGCCCGTCGAGGCGAGAAGCCAGTAGGCGAAGCGCTTGTCGGGGGCGAGACCCGCGACCTGCTCCTCGATATAGGCGGCGAGGGAGGGGTCGGAGACGGGGAGTCGTCCCTCCGCCGGCAGCCCTCCCGAGAAGACGGCCGACGCGTAAAAGGCGCCCTCGGGCTTCACGAGCTTGACCCCGGGAATCCCCTCGAAGGCCGCCGCCGCCTCGTCGGCCCGCGAGCCGAACATCGCCGCCCGCCTCGCCAGGTGGGCGGGGTAGCGCCCGTCCCCCATGATGCGGGGGATGACGATCTGGGGGAGGCTCGTCGAGCAGACCTCGAGGCGCTTGGCGTCGAGGAGGCTCCTGACGTAGGCGGCGAAAACCGGATCCTTGTCCTTGTTGTAGGCCTCGATCCATCCGCAGCGGGCGCCTGGCCAGGGGAATTCCTTCGACACCGATCGGAGCGACAGCCCCGGCACCTCTCCGATCGCCCCGCTAAGGGCGACCGTATTCGCTCCCCCGTAGACGATGCTCGCGTAGGTCTCGTCGCAGACGAGGAAAAGGCGGTAGGTTTTCGCGATGCGGACGAATTCCCGGATGATGCACTCGGGATAGACGGCCCCGGTGGGGTTGTTCGGGTTGATGAGCAGGATGCCCGCGACCGAGTCGTTGTACCTGACCTTCATCTCGACGTCGGCCATGTCGGGCAGCCAGCCGTGCTCGGGATCGAGGCGGTAGGTGAGGTGCTCGTAGCCCGAATGCGCGGCCTCCGCCGAGGACAGGGTCGAGTACGCCGGGGAGGGCCCGAGGACCCGTGCCTCCCGTTTCAGGAAGCCGAAGACCTTGGCGACGGCATCGCCGAGGCCGTTGAAAAACATGATGTCGTCAGGCCCGATCCGGCATCCGCCCCTGTCGTTCGCCCTCGCGGCGAGGAATTCCCTCGTCTCCCGCGAGCCTTCCGTGTCGGTGTAGGCGTAGGTCGCGTCGTCGGTCACCGCGTCGCGGACGATCTCCTTCATCCAGCCGGGAAGGCTTTCACCCTTCTTGACCGGATCGCCGATGTTCTCCCAGGCGATGTCCACGTTCCACCTGGAAAGCGAGCGGGCGAAGCCCACGATCTGCCGGATCTCGTACTTGAGATGGCCGGCCCCCGGATGCACAATGTCCCTTCTCATCAATCACCCTCTTCGGGCCGCAATCCAAGGCCGCGGTCGCCCCGAGGGCAAAAAAAAGCCGCGGTCCTGTAGAGGACTGCGGCCCATTCGTATATTTCGAACGGCTTATCCGCGATCCTCCTGGATAGCGGCCGCCGCTGCGAGACTAAGGTTGGTTACCGAACTGAACAACACACGCATGCGTCCAAGGTAGCGCGTCGGCTCCTTTTGGTCAAGGGCGGGGAAAATCCGCCACGGCCTTGCCTTTTTTTTTCAAACGGGGTATCAAGGAATACAAGCGCTTGTATTCAGCCGGAACCCGATTCCGGCAGGGAGCATACCATGAACGATTGGGAGATCAAGTCGAGGACGGCCGTCATGTGCCGCCGGGTCAAGAACTTCATTGAGGATATCTCGCGGGACATACTGCGCGAGGGCCGGGCTTTCGATGCCTCCTACGCCCTCAGCGAGACCGCCGTTCCCCTCGGCGAGAGCATCGCCCTCGACCGCAAGGCCATCAAGGAAGGCGAGGTTTGGGGCCATACCTGGGAATCGGGGTATTTCAGGCTGAAGGCCAGGGTTCCCGAGTCCTGGAAGGGCAGGGCCGTGGCGGCACGGCTCGACTTCGGGGGCGAGGGACTCATCTATTCGTCGGCCGGCGAGCCCCTCTACGGCATCACGAACGGCTCGGCCTTCGCCGAACACTACGCCAAGGACGTGTATCGGCTCTTCACCACCTGCAAGGGCGGGGAGGAGGTCGAGCTCTGGGTCGAGACCGCGGCGAACAACCTCTTCGGCGTCAAGGAGGCGGTCAGGCCCGCCCGCAAGGACGACCCCGACCGCCACGGAACCTGGGAAGCCCGCGTGAACCACATGAGCCTCTGCATCTACGACCCCGAGGTCTGGGGCCTCTACCTCGACATGGGTTACCTCCTCAACCTCTGGGAGGATCTCGACGTCAAGTCGGTCCGCGCCGCCCGCATCATCCGGGCGCTTTTCGCCGTGACCCAGGCCTACCGGGAGAAGCCCGAAAACGCCTCGGCCTGCCGCGCCATCCTCGCGCCCGAGCTCGCCAAGCGCGCCGACGCCTCGGCCCTCGCCACGACGGCCGTCGGCCACGCCCACATCGACACCGCGTGGCTCTGGCGGCTCCGCGAGACCAGGAGGAAGACGGCTCGGACCTACGCGAGCCAGCTCGACCTCATCGAGAAGTATCCCGGCTACGTCTTCGGGGCCTCGGCGGCCCAGCATCACGCCTGGATGAAGGAGCAGTATCCGGGGCTCTACGAACGGGTGAAGAAAGCCGTCGCCGCGGGCAGCTGGGAGCCCCAGGGCGGCATGTGGATCGAGGCCGACTGCAACCTGCCCTCGGGCGAGTCTCTCGTGCGCCAGTTCCTGCACGGGAAGAATTTCTGGAAGGACGAGTTCGGGGTCGACGTCCGCAACTGCTGGATCCCGGACGTGTTCGGCTACTCGGGGTCCATGCCCCAGATCCTGAAGAAGAGCGGGGTCGATTTCTTCCTGACCCAGAAGCTCTCGTGGTCCAAGTTCAACGAGTTCCCCCACGATACCTTCAGGTGGCGGGGCATCGACGGAACCGAGGTCGTCACCCACTTTCCGCCCGAGTACACCTACAACAGCTACGTCACCCCCGACGCCTTGAGAAGGGCCGAGAAGACCTTCCACGAGAAGGATTTCCTCGACGAGTTCATCACCCTCATGGGGATCGGCGACGGCGGCGGCGGCCCCAAGGAGGAGCACCTCGAGCACGTCCTCCGTTCGCGGGATCTCGAGAGCGTGCCGAAGACCTCGTTCGGCCGGGCCGATGCCCTGTTCGAACGGCTCGCCGCGCACGCGAAGGAGCTGGACGTGTGGGTCGGCGAGCTCTACCTGGAATACCACCGCGGGACCTACACGACCCAGGCGAGGACGAAGAGGAACAACCGCAGGCTCGAGCAGGAGATCAGGGCCGTCGAGGCGCTCTGGACCGCGGTCGGGCTCGACGGCTATCCGAGGGCCGAGTTCGATGCCGTCGTGAAGACCCTCCTCCTGCACCAGTTCCACGACATCATCCCGGGCTCCAGCATCCACGCGGTCTACGAGGACGCCGAGGTCAGCTACCGGGAGGCCTTCGCGGTCCTCGAGAAGCTGGGCGCGAAGGCGGCGGAGAGGCTCCTCAGGGCCGATTCGGAAAGCGTGACCCTGTTCAATTGCCTCGCGTCCGACTGGGAGGGCGCGTTCGAGTTTTCAACAAGCTTCGGGACAAGGGAGGTCCTCGACGCGACCGGAAAGCCCTTTCCCGCCCAGGTGGAGAACGGACGGACGGTCGCCCGCATCCGGGTGCCCGCCATGGGCTTCGTCACCTTCCGGGTGGGGAAAAACATCGCGTCCGTCCGGCCCGCCGATCGGGAGGGCCTCGTCCTCGAAAACGCCCTGGTCCGCTACCGCTTCAACCAGGACGGGGAGATCGTCGAGGCCCTGGACAAAAGGGAGAACCGCGCCATCCTCAAGCCGGGCGCGAAGGGAAACGTGATTTCCTACTACCAGGATACCCCGCACAACTTCGACGCCTGGGACATCGACTACTACTATAAGGCCCAGCTCCTCGAGACGGCCAAGGGCGTTTCCCACGAGGCCCTGGAATGCGGACCGGTCCGTTCCGGCATCCTCTTCGAAAAGACCGTCGGGAAATCGCGGATCAGCCAGAGGGTCTACCTCGACAACGACTCGGCGGCCCTGAGCTTCAGGACCTCGGTCGACTGGAAGGAGTCCCAGCGCCTCCTCAGGGTGGCCTTCCCGCTCGAGAGCCTCGCGACCGAGGCGACGTGCGAGATCGCCTACGGTTTCGTCAAGCGACCGACCCACGCCAACACGGAATGGGACTTCGCGAAATTCGAGGTCTGCGCCCACCGCTGGGTCGACATCTCGGACGCCGGGCACGGGGTGGCCATGATCAACGATTGCAAGTACGGCCACGCCGTCCGCGACAACGTCCTCGACCTGGCCCTGCTGCGAGCGCCGCTCTATCCGGATCCCGACGCCGACCAGGGGCTCCAGGAGTTCACCTACGCCATCCTTCCCCATGCCGAGGACCTCGTCCATTCGGACGTGATCGAGCGGGCCGCGGCGCTCAACCGCCTGCCCCTCGTCTTCGACGGCCGTGCGGCGGCATCTGTCCGGACGCCGGTCTGGTTCGAGGGAAAGGGCATCTCCGTCGAGGCGCTCAAGAAGGCCGAGAAGGAGGAGGCCTGGATCGTGAGGCTCGTGGAAAACCGAGGCTACCGGTCGAGCGGAACCTTGAGAACCAACCTGAACGGGCTCTGGATCGCGGAGACGGACCTGGTGGAATGGACCGACGGCCCCCGGCAGGACTTCGCGCATGAGCTGGCCGTGACCCTCGCCCCGTTCGAGATCAGGACCTTCAAGGTCGGCCATGTCGGGCATTCGGCTCTCTGACCTCGCCGCCAGGGTCGGATTCGACATTTCCACGGTCTCGAGGGCGTTGAGGAACGACCCCCGGGTCCGGTCCGACACCAGGGAGCGGGTCATGCGGGAGGCCGAGGCGATGGGCTACCATCCCAACCTGACCGCCCGTGCCCTGGCCGAGGGACGCTCGCGGACCGTCTGGTTCATCCTCCCCGGGCTCGAGCGCCCGATCGAGCGTCGGCCGGCCTCCATTGCGAGCCGATGGTTCCTGGAGCGCGGCTACGACCTCCTCATCGTCCAGCACCACGGGGACCCCGTCGTCTACGCGCGGGTCCTCGAGAGGCTGGCGAACGGCGGGGCCGACGGGGCCATCCTCATTCCGCATTCGCCCCCCGAGGGGCTCGCCGAGGGGGTCCTCGTGGAGGCGGGCATCCCCTTCGTCTACCTGGACCGCTACGCGCCCGGCATCGGGGCGCCCGTCGTCACGACGGACAACGTCATGGCCGCCGCCGCCCTGTTCGACGCGCTCGCCGCTGCGGCCGAAAAATCGGGAAAGCCCGTCGCCGCCGCGGTCGACGCGTTCTTTCCCGAAAGGAACCCGGTCGAGGCCGCCCGGTCGAAAGGCTGGAGGGAGGCGGCGGCGAGGCACGGGATTCCGGTCGTCGGGAAGAACGGAAGTCCCGTCGGGATTTCATCAGGCTCGCCGACCGTCCCGCCTGCCGGACCCATCGCGCTCGCGGGTTCGAACGCCAGGTGGCTCGAGCGGGCGAGGCTCTCCTTCGACGCCTTGGCCGGTCGGAAAGAGCTCCTCGCCGCCGTGTTCGACGACTGGCGGGGGCCGAGAACGGCCTATGAAACCATCCTCGTCGCCGTCCAGGATTTCAGGACGATGGCGGTCTCGGCCTCGGAACTTCTCCTGAACGGTCTCGAGAACGGGGCCGGCGCCCCTGAAAAGCCGATCCTCGTCCCGATTTCGGGACTTTGCGGGCCCGACGACGTGGCCCGCCCGGACGAGCTCTAGCCCTCGTTCCGCCTCATCGCGAGGACTTTCCAGTCCAGGACCTCGATCTCGCCCCTAAGAGTCTTCAGCAACCCCTGATGTTCGAGGATTTTGAGCCTTTTGTTCACCGTCTCCCTCGAGACGCCGATCGCCTGCGCGAGGCGCTCCTGCGTGACGCTCACCCTCGTCGTTCCGATCCCGGCCAGTTCCCTTTTCCGAGAGAGGAGGAAGGCGATGATCCTCTCCTCGGGGCTTTCATCCTCGGTGAAGGCGTAGAGTGCGAGGAGTTCCCTCGCGAGGGCCCCCGTGACCATGGCGGCGAAGGCGGGGACGAGTGAGGCGAGGGCGTAGCCGTACCGTGAGAATGCGATGGAGGAGCAGGACTCGTCGGCCAGGGCGTCATAGGGATGGGCCACGCCCGAGGCAAGCTCGGGCAGGCCGAGCCAGTCGCCGGCCGCAAGGGGCGGCAGTTCGATGGGCTTTCCGCTCGCCTTGTACTTGACCGGCCGAACCGTCCCTTCAAGGAGGAGATGGGCAGACTCGGCCTTGTCGCCCTGGTAGAAGAAGGCCTTTCCCTCTCTCGTTTCCGCTCTCCGCCCGTAACGCAGGACCGTATCGAAGAGTTCCTCTCCTTCCGCGTTTCTCGAACGGGCAAGCGCCGCCTCGACGAGGGCCCGAGTATCGGTGTCGGACTTCATGCGTTGAGCGCCGTGAACAGGGCCTCGAGGCTCCGGAGGGGATAGACGAGGTCGAGGCTCCCGTCCTCGGTTTCATCGAGGGCCCTGATGCTGACGAGGAGGATCATCTCATCTGGATAAGCCGCATCGTCGCCCGGTACGCGCTCGGAGACCGCGGCTCTTTCGACGTGGATGTCGGCGATCCGCCTCCAGCCGTTGCGGAGGCAGGCTCCCGTCAGCTCGAGGCCTGGATCCTCCTCGAGGAGGGAGCGCATCGATCCTCCGAGCGAGGCAATGATGGGCCTCGTACCGGTGTGCTCACGGCTCCTCTCCGCGTATGAGCTGAGGGCGTTGAAGAGGTGGACGTCGAGAGGCTCCCTTGCCTCATCGGGCCTGAGGATGAGTTTGGCTGGAAGCGTCCTTCGTTCCTCGTTTCTCTCCCTCGCCGGTATCGTTCCGAGAAGGGCGTAGAGCCTGCCTGAAGCCGGCTCCTTTTCAGCCCATTCACGGTAGGCGAGCTGATCGACGCAGGTTATTTGATACCTCGCCGCCAAAGGCAGTCTCGAGGCCAGGGTCCTGAGGAACCCGACGTGCAGGTCAAGGGCCTTGAGTATCCCGCGCTTGGTGAAGCAGTCGGGCATGCGGAAATTGTAGTCCTTGATGGGCTCGACGCTGTAGCCGGAAAAAAGGAGGGCGCCGGAGGTTCTCATCTCCTTTTCTTCGAAACGCTCGACGAGGCGACGCGTAAGCCGGATCCCGAAACGCTCGTCCATCACGACGACTTTTCCGGCCGCGACGACAGTGTCCGCGACGAGGAACTCCGCGTCCGCGGCCTCACCTTCGCCCAGACTCCTGCCCAGGTCGATGAAGGAGAACCGCCCGATTCCCGAAAGTGCACCGAGCGTCACGTCGATGGAAGCGAGGCGTATCTCGAAGGGAAGGAGCTCGGTTCCCTCGCTTCCCCGCTCGGGGAGGGCGGGAGGCGGCGCCACGGGTTCGAAGCGCTCGATCCTGGCGAAGAACGCATCTCCGACGACGGCGAGGGTCGCATCGCAGAAGTACGCGCCGTTCAACGTCACCCGCTGGGCGCGGCCCGCCTCCTCGTCGGCCCGGACGATGTCGCCGATCCCGAGGATGCCCACTTCGTAGCGGGAAATCCATCCCGAGCCGATGTCCACCGCGAGCCTTCCTGTCGCGGCCATGAAATCTTTCATACGGTCCCCCCTGTCAAGGCCTTCGGCCTTCGATACTCCGAGCGGGATTCGATTGTATCATGCCATTAATCCCGTCTCGAGAGAATCATGGGTCTCGGACGGGAAACCGACAATGAAGGGCTTTGGTGAAGGACTTCACATGGCGCCCTGTCGCCTCCAGCAGAGCCCCTTCCGGGCCTTGTAGGGAAGCGGAATTTCGGACTACACTCGGCTCATCTTTTCCCAAGGGTGGTCTTATGGACTTCGAAGGGCTTTTCATCCAGGCTCAAGGCTGCGTGCAGTCCGAATCCGATTCGCCGGAAATCAAGCTGCTCGCCCTCTCCGAGCTCCTGAAGGAGGCCGTTCCCCACTATAACTGGTTCGGCTTCTACCTTGCGGAAAACGATGAGCGTGAACTCGTCCTCGGGCCCTACGCGGGTGAGCCGACCGACCACGTGAGGATCGAATACGGCCGCGGCATCTGCGGACAGGCGGCCGAAACCCTGAAGACCTTCACCGTGGACGACGTCACGAAGGAGTCGAACTACCTCGCCTGCAGCCTCAAGGTCAGGGCCGAGATCGTCGTCCCGGTCTTCCACGAAGGAGCCCTGGTCGGCGAGATCGACATAGATTCCCATACGGCTTCGGCTTTCTCCGACGGCGACAGGGATTTCCTCGAGCGGCTCGCCGTCCTCGTCGCCCCCGTGGTCTCGTCCTGTCCGAGGGATTGAACCGGGAATGGGCGTGTTCATCCTCTCTCCGGGCGGAAACAACAATCTTCGAGGAACTACATAAGGGTCCCATGAGCGACATCGATCAGAGCGAACACAATCAGGCGTCCATCGTCAGGAATTCCAGTTTTCTATCCCTCAACATCCTGGTTTCGCGGGTCACGGGACTCGTCAGGGAGATGGTGAAGGCGGCCCTTCTGGGAACGACCGGGATTTCCGACGCCTTCACCGTCGCCTTCATGATACCGAATTTCATGCGGAGGCTTTTCGCCGAGGGGAGCATGTCGGCGGCCTTCATTCCGACCCTCAAGGGCTACCTCGTCGAGGGCGACAGGAAGGAAACCGAGCGCTTCATCTCGTCCACCTTCACGGCCCTCGCGATCATCGTCACGGCGACGGTCGCCCTCGGCATCGCCGCCACGCCGCTTTTCGTGCCGCTGTTCGGCACCGAACCGGTCGAGACGACGGTCCTCACCCAGGTGATGTTCCCCTTCCTCGCGCTCACGAGCCTCGCCGCCCTGCTCCAGGGGATGCTGAACAGCGTCGACGTGTTCCTGCCCTCGAGCACGACGACCATCTGGTTCAACCTGATCGTCGTCGCCTGCGCCTACGGCCTTACCCCCTTCATGCCGAACGCGGGACGGGCCATGGCGATCGGCGTCATCATCGGCGGTACCTTCCAGGCCGCCTACCAGCTCCCCTTCGTGCTGAAGCGGGGCTTCAGGTTCGGGTTCACGAACCCGTCGCTCGCGTTCAGGAACCCGGGGACGAGGAAGGTGTTCCGGCTGATAGGTCCCACGATCATCGGCATGGCGGCCTACCAGGTCAACGATCTCGTCTCCACCGCCCTCGCCGGGAACGCGGGCACGGGCGTCGTTTCCTCGCTCCAGTTCTCGCTCAGGCTCCAGGAGCTGATCCTCGGGGTTTTCGCCGTGTCGATCGGCACGGTCATGCTGCCGGGGCTCTCGGCCGCCGCGAAACGGAAGGAGTGGAAGGACTACAACGACCAGTTCGGGCTTTCCCTCAAAGTCATCGCCCTCATCACGATACCGACCACCTTCTTCTCGCTCACCCAGGGGAAGGAGATCGTCTCCCTGCTTTTCAGGGCGAGGCAGTTTTCCGACAATTCCGTCACGCTGACGACGGGGGCCTTCACCTTCCACATCATGGGGCTCTACGCCATCGCGATGAACCGGATCATCGCCCCCGCCTTCTACGCCCAGGAGGACACCAAGTCGCCGACCTGGGCCGGCATCTCGAGCTTCGCGGTGAACATCGCCTTCGCCCTGGCCCTCGTCGGGCCGATGAAGGGAAACGGGATAGCCCTCGCCCTCTCGATCGCCTCCGTCGCGAACATGGTCATCCTCCTCGCGATGCTGAAAAGGAACAGGAACGTGGAGTACGGCCGGACGGTCGGCACGAGCCTCGCCTATGCCGGGAAGATGGCCGTCTTTTCGGTCGCCGCCGCCGTGCCGACCCTGCTCTTGAAGCCCTGGATCTACGCCCCCTTCGCCGGCTACAACCGGGTCATCGCCTTCGGCGTACCCCTGCTCGCGAGCTTCGCCGTGTTCGCCCTGGTCGGCGTCGGCCTCCTCGCGGTCACGAAAGACACCCAGCTCGGCTTCCTCGTGCGGATGCTGAAGAGGAAGACGGGAAAGAAGGGGTAGCCGGGGTGGATGAGGCCGCAATCGGGCCGGTCGGTCGGAATCGGGGGACATTGCACCGGGCTGCGGTGAAACGCTTGACTGTCCGACCCGGTCGGCGCTAGCCTCTGCCGACTACAGGGAGCGATCGGAAGGCTGTACATCGGCGGGGATTTACCCGAGCCGCAGCTCCCGAGGATTGAACGCAGCATGAACAACGACTTTTCCCGGTTTTCGTTTTCCACGTCATGGAACTGGCAGGGCGCGGTTTCCGGCCGGAAGCTTATTGAAGAAATTCTCGATCTCGGGTTCACCAGGGTCGAGCTCAACTACAAGATCGGGGAGAACCTGCTCGCCGAGATCCTTCCCATGATCGAGGCGGGGACCGTGGCCGTCTCGAGCGTCCACAACGTCTTCCCCGACGCCCGCGATCCGAGGTTCGATCCCGATTCCCGCCTCCTGGGCTTCGAGGACGACGATCTCCGCGCCAGGTCCATCGAGTTGACCAAACGAACGATCGATTGGGCCGCGAGGCTCGGGGCGGGGGCCGTCGTGGTCCACGTCGGGGAGACGCCCATCGATGCGGCCGATATCCCGGCCGGTACGGCGTGGACCTGCCGATCGGGCAGGGAATACGACGAGAGGCTGAAAGCCCTCTTTTCCCGGGGGAAAAAGGGAACGCCCGAGTACGACTCCCTGTTCGCCGAACTTGTGGATCGCCGCTCGACTCTCGCCCCGGCCGAACTCCGCCGCATCGGCGAAAGCCTCGGCGAGCTCGGAAACTACATCGCGAGGAAGGGTTTCGCCGTCCGGATCGGGATCGAGAATCGCGCGATGTGCCACCAGATTCCGGATTATGTCGAAACCGGCATGTTGCTCCGGGAGCTCGAGGGCGCGCCGATCGGGCCCTGGTTCGACATGGGTCACGGCGCGATGATGCGCCACCTCGGCTTTTTCGATGATCGGGCAGAGATTTCGAGAATAGCCGACAGGCTCGTCGGGGTCCACATCCACGACGTGGACGGCGTCGCCGATCACTTCGCCCCGTATTCGCGGGAAGGGCTGGACCCCTACCTCGACATCATCGAGAGGGCGCCGATCAGGGTTCTCGAGCTGGCGCCGAAGAACGACCGCGAGGCGGTGATGCTCGGGGCGTCGAGACTTGCGGGAAAGCTGCGGGAACGTGCCGGACGGTAGGCTTCGCCCTCTCTGTCCCGAAGATTGTTGAAATCCTTCGTGAGACCGGAAGAGGGGCCTTCCCGCTTCCCTAGATGGCGTAGTCGCAGAATCCGCGAAGCTGGAGCTGGAGGCTGGCGATATCCTGGAGGGTCATGCCGTCCAGGGTTTCTTCCATCGCTCCCTTGAGCTTTTTTAGGACCTCGCCGACCGCCGCCTTCGCGGTGACGCCGTCGGGATCGGACACCAGTTCCTCTTTGTCGAGTTCGAGAACGCTTCCCTCGAGGCACTGGAAAACCTCGCGGACGCTGATCTTGTCGGGCGGCCGGCTCAGGAAGTAGCCGCCCTGGGAGCCTCGGGTCGCCTGGACGAGGCCGGACGATCTCAGGGTCAGCATGATCTGGCCCAGATACTTTTCGGAAATTCCTTCGCGGTCGCTGATCTCGCTCAGCTGGAGCGGTCCCTTGTTGAATACCAAGGACAGCTGGCAGAGCATCCGCAGACCGTACTGTACCCTAGTTGAGAGTTTCATACGGCCTCGATTGTAACCCTATTTCCTTGCGCCGCCAAGATGGACGGCAACAGTATTCAGCCCCGTCGGGATCGGCTCCCACGGGGCATGTCATCGGTATCGTCATTTCAGTTGACCTCCGTCGCGCGCCTCAAGGCGTGAAGGTTCGCGCGGGGCGTTCCCGGCTCTACGGCACAGCCCGGGGCGAGGAGGAATTTCTTCCCTCCCGAGGCCTTGATCGAGGCGGCGGCCTCGGCGGCAACCTCGGCAGGAGTTCCCGTGCGAAGAGTCCTCGTTTCGTCCGAGCCGCCGATCAGGGCCTTGTCGGTGTAGTGCCGGGCGTTCGCGACCGAGGGGTTGCCCTGTCCCACGGCCGCCCAGCTGACCGCCGGCGCGGGGTATTCGGAGGAAAGGGCGAAGTAGGTCTTGGGCCCGCAGAGGTGGAAGACGTTGAAGGGGGCCTTTTCGACCGCCTTGAGTACGGTAAGGTCGTAGGGTTTTCCGAATTCCTCGAATTCCTTCTTCGAGAGGACTCCCTCGCGGGCGAGCCTCGTCACGGCGAAGAAGATGCCGTCGGTACCCGCGTCCAGGCTCGCCGCGGAAAAATCCGCGATGGTCTTGGTGATAGCCCCGAGTGCCCGGTGGACGAGGTCCGGCTTTTCCGCGATCAGGCGCTTGAGGGAGTCGATCCCGTCCTGGTTCGTTTCGTCCTGGGAATGATGGGCAGGCCTGGCGACGAGGAGCTGGAGGACCGAAAGCGGGGAGAACACGGTCTGGATGACGGGGGCGCCGCCGACACCCTCGACAATGGTGTGCAGGGAACCAAGGTAGGAGCCGAAAACACCGGTGGAAACATCGACCGGTGAGATCTCCGAGATGTCGACCGGAGCGCCCAGGGTCGAGCCTGATAGACGGGGCAGGACTCCCTGGTAATCGGAGAAATCGTAGGCGTTTCCCCATGCCTCGGTGAAGAGGGTGGCCCTGTTGTTCACCTTGAGCCAGTCCCAGTCGAATTCGCGGAAAAAGGCGATCTGGGCCTTGGCGAACGTGGCGTCGTCCGCCTCCGCTGGAATGAGGTGCTCCCAGGCGCTGACCGGAATTCGGTCGAGCTTCCTTCCGTCCAACGCCGCTTCGACGCGGTCGCGTTTCGATAATACCACGTGTCCTCCCGCTGGTTCCGAGGCGATCCGAAAATCGGCGCCGTCGGAAATCTATTCAAGCTATAGTAAACATAGTGTACACGATCCGGACGATTAAGTACATCGGAAAAGCGTGGAACCTCGGGGAGCTGGATGGGGGTCGGCTAGACGTGAGCCGAGGTGTCGCGGATGATCAGTTCCGTGTCGATGACGCGGTGGAAGCCGTTCGGGTCGTGATTCTCGTCCCTGCCGTTCGAGTGGATGATGTCGATGAGCATGCCCATCGATATTCCCCCGAGATCGTGGCCGGGAATGTCTATCGTCGTGAGGTGGGGACTCAGCTCCGTGCCGAGATCGATATTGTCGACCCCGACGATCGACAGGTCCCGGGGAATCGAAAGCCCCATTTTCTGGGCCTCGAGCATGAGTCCGATGGCGGTCATGTCGTTTACCGCGAATACCGCGGTCGGCCTCCTCGGCGCCTCGACGATCCGGTGCAGGGCCTTCCGTCCCCCGTCGATCTTGAAGTTTCCCTCGTAGAGTCCGACGTTTTCGGCGGGAATCCCGTTTTCCGAAAGTATCCTGACGAAGAGGTCCTTTCTGATGTTGGAGGTCCTGAGTCCCGTGTCGCCCGAGACGTAGGCGAAGCTCCGGTGCCCGAGTTCCAGCAAATGGGCGACCATCTCCCTGATGCCGTGCTCGAAATCGATGGACACGATGCCGAGGTTCTTCGAGCTTTTTCCTTCGTAATCGGTGATGACGGCCGGAAGGTCGTAGGCCTGGATCTCGTCGATGAGCCTTTGCTCGATGCGGCTCGTCATGACCATCACCCCGTCGACCATCCTCGAGATGATGGAGTCGATGAAGCTCAGGGATCTGGAAACGTCGTAGTTGGCGTTGAAGAGGAAGATCGTGTAGTTCTTTTCCAGGGCGACGGCCTCGACCCCCCGTATAACGTTGTGGTAGAAGGGGTTGCCGACATCGGAGATGATGAGGCCGACGGAAAAGGACTGGTTCCCGGCCAGGCTCCGCGCGATGTGGCTCGGCCTGAAGTTCAGCTCCTTGATGGCTGCGAGGACCCGCTCCCGGGTGCCGGGCTCGACGAAACGGGTGTTGTTGATGACATGGGACACGGTCGTTTTCGATACTCCCGCCAGTTGCGCCACATCGCCGATGTTGGCCTTTTTTGCCGATTCAGAGGCCACGATTGTACTCCTCGTTGTCACGCGGGTCGAAATTCCGTTTTGCGGAGCCGGTCCTGCCGGAAGGGGCGCGAACCGTCGATAATTAATATAGGTGGTTTCCGGACAGTGTCAAGCGATGGATATTTCTCTTTTTCTCTTGACAAGGAAAAAAATGTCGGGCTACACTACAGCAGTTAACCGGTTGCGCAACCGGTTAACTGTAAAACCAAGGAGTATCGTGTGATCAAAAAGACGCTCGGCTACGTGGTTACCCACGGACATATGGACATCGAATGGTACATGCCCATGCGCTCGTACCGCTTCTGGACGGTCGAGGCTATGGACGAACTGCGGCGGATCTCCCGGGAAAACCCGGACTTCGTCACCTATGTCCTCGATGGCCAAACCTGCGTTCTGGACATCTATCTGGAGGCGAGGCCCTCGGCGAGGGCCGAGATCGAGGAGCTGATACGGAAGGGAACCCTGTCCGTCGGCCCCTTCTTTTCCCAGTTCGACGAGTGGCTGATCAGCGCGGAATCCATGGTCCGCAACTGCCTCTACGGGAACCGGGCGTGCCGGCGATACGGTTCGATCATGAAGGCCGGCTACCTGCCCGACAATTTCGGCCATCCCCTTCAGCTGCCCCAGATCCTGAACGATTTCGGCATCGACAGCCTCCTCTTTATGCGGGGCATGCCGGAGGTTCCGGGCGGCCATCCCGACGAGTTCATGTATACCGGCCTCGACGGCTCCCGCGTGTTCGTCAGCCATTTCCGGGACAGCTACGGCGGCGCGTTCAACGTGTTCGACAGGGCCGACGTCGATCCCCTCCAGCCCCGGGACATGCCCTACCATGCCGAGTACTTCTCCTACGAGCAGTACATGGAGCTCGCTGACCATGTGGACCAGAAGAAGATAGCCGCCGACCTGATCAAGACGGTGACGAGGATCAGGGACCGCTACCCCTCCGGCGTCGTGCCGCTCATCGCCGGCTTCGACCATTTCCCGCCCCAGGCGAAGCTGGGCGAGACCCTGAAGCTCGCCAACGCCATGCAGGACGAAATCGAGTTCGTCATGGGCAACGCCGAGGGCTATGTGAGGGCGGCCCAGAAAAAGCTCTCGAAGCCGATGGAGTACCGGGAGGAGCTGATCGGTTCCTTCTACCAGTACGTCCTGCTCGGGGCCCTTTCCACCAGGTCCTACCTGAAGCGGATCAACTTCGGGACCGAGGCCCTGATGGAGCGCTACGCCGAGCCCCTCGACGCGATGGCGTCGATGCTGGGCGGCTACCAGGACGCCCAGCCCCAGCTCGACGAGGCCTGGAAATTCTTGATGATCAACAGCGCCCACGACAGCATCCACGGCTCGAGCATGGACGAGGTCCACGTGGAGATGGAGGGGCGCTTCTCCGCGGCGGCCCAGATCGCGACGGGGCTCGCTCACGAGGCGATCAAGCACGTCGGCAGGCACATGGACCCCTGGTGGAAGGGCGAGGAGAAGGGGATCCTGACCTTCGCCCCCGCCGATACGGGACGCCCGCAGATCGCCCAGGTGTGGCTGCCGATCGGCGACGAGGCCGTGTGCATCCGCGACCGGGAGGGGAACGCCCTGCCGACCCAGATCCTGCCGAGGGAGAAGGTCGAGCTGAACAGCCACGGCCAGCCTCGCAACTCCGTGTGGCCCGACGAGAGGTTCCGGAACGTCCTCTTCCTCGCCCCTTCCGGCGCCAACAGAGTCCGGTCCTTCGCGGCGGGGAAGGGCGCCGGGAGCTTCGAGACGGTGAAGGCCTCGGACCGTTTCCTCGAGAACGACTTTCTCAGGGTCGAGGTCAGGGGCGCCACGATCGACGTCCTCGACAAGGGCACGGGGAAGTGGAACTACGGCCTCAACCTGATCGAGGAGGACGCGGACGCCGGGGATCCCTGGGATTATTCCCCGACCTCGAACCCGAGCGAGACCGTCCTCTCGAGCAGCTTCCCCTTCACGACCGAACTCGTCGAGCAGGGCGCCGTCAGGGCGACGGTGAGAGCGAAGGGCCGGATGAACGTTCCCTACAGGCTGAACGGGGACGAGCGAAGCCCGGAGCGCGTCGACATCCCGATGGCCTTCGAGATCAGCCTCGTGGCCGGATCCCCCCGCGTCGACGTGAAACTCACCTTCGAGAATACCGCGAAGGACCACCGCCTCCGCCTCCGGATGCCGGCGGGGGTGAGGACTGATTCCGTCTTTTCCCAGGGCAGCTTCGGCATCATCCGGAGGCCGATCGAGCGCCCGCGCCAGGTCGAGCCCTGGATCCAGCCGCCCACCCAGCTCGTGCCGTTCAGGGAATGGCTCGCCGTCGACGACGGGAGGACGGGCCTCGCGGTGGCCGCCAAGGGCCTCTACGACTACACCGCGGTGACGAATCCCCTCAGCCAGGAACCCGACATCCACCTGACGCTGCTCCGCGGCTTCGAATACATGAGCCGCCTGAACACCCTGCAGCGGAAGGGCGACGCCGCCCGCTGCCACCACACCCCGGGTGCCCAATGTCCGGGTGTTCAGGTGATCGAATGGTCCTACATCCCCTTCCGTGCCGACGCGAACGACATCGCGCCCTTCGTCCGGGAGGCCCAGGGCTTCCTCTTCCCGATGATGACCCACATGGTCCGCGCGAGGCGGGTCGACGGGAAAATCGGCGCCGACTTCCAGCCCTTCTCCTTCGCGGAGCCCAACATCCAGTTCTCCTCGTTCAAGCGCGCCCACGACGGCGGCTACTACGTGCTGCGGTTCTATGAAAACCAAGGGAAGGCGACCGAGGCTTCGATCCGGCTCGAAGGGGCGGGGAAGGTATTCCTCTCCACCATGAACGAGGAGAGGCTCGGGGAGAAGACTCTCGCTTCCGACGGGACGCTGACCCTGTCAGTCGGCGCCTACAAGGTGATCACCCTCCTGATCGATTTCAAGGAGGGGGTATGAAGGCTCTATCGGCCATCGAACTCAGGCGGGGAAAGGTCAGGTCCTTCTCCATCGTCCACCTGAAGGATTACCTCATCGCATACGTCTTCATCATTCCGAGTCTCGCGGGCTTCGCGATATTCTTCGCCATTCCCGCGATCCGGGGTCTGGTGCTCAGCTTCACCGACTGGAACCTCCTGAACAGCCCCACCTTCATCCGCTTCGAGAACTACCTGAGGCTTTCCCAGGACGAGGAGTTCTGGAACTCGCTCTGGGTCACCATCCAGTACGTCGTCGAGAACGTCCCGATCCAGACCCTGTCCTCCCTCCTGATCGCGGTGCTCATGGCGAAGGTGGGAACCTCGATGGCCTTCCGCGGGGTGATGATCATCCCCTGGCTTCTGCCCAACGTCGTCGTCGCCCTGCTCTGGTCCTGGCTTCTCGATCCGGCCTTCGGGTTCATCAACGAGGTGATCAAGCAGTTCGGCCACGGGCCCCTTCCCTTCCTCACCTCGACGGCCATGGCCCTGCCCTCGGTCGTCGGCATCAACATCTGGCGGCACATGGGCTACATCGCCCTGATGATCTTCGCCGGCATCCAGAGCATCCCGAAGGAGGTCGACGAGGCCGCGCTGATCGACGGCGCCGGGCCGTGGCGGGCCTTCTTCCACGTGACCCTGCCCCTGCTTCGCCCGGTGCTGGCCTTCGTGGTCATCACCGCCATCATCGGGAGTTTCCAGATCTACGACACGGTGGCGATCGCGACGAAGGGCGGCCCGGTCCAGTCGACCTGGGTGCTCAACTTCCTGATCTACAAGACGGCCTTCGAGGGCTACGAGATGGGCTACGCGACGGCCGTCACGATGGTGCTCTTCGCCATCCTGATCGGCATCACCTTCATCCAGATGCGCCTCATGCGCGCCGGCGAAGCGGACTAGAGGAGAATGAAATGACGACAACCTACCGCCGGCCGATGCGTCTGCTGGCCCTTTTCGTGATGCTCCTGCTGGTGCTGATAACCCTCTTCCCGATCTACTGGGTTGTCAGGACATCCCTGCTTCCGAAGAGCGCCATCTTCTCGAATCCCGGCTCTCTGCTTCCCTCGACGGTCACCCTGTCGAACTACGGCCGGCTCTTCGGCCTCTACGACAGCGCCACCGCCCAGAAGATGGGCGGGGTCGGCCTCGAGTTCAATTTCCTGAGGTACCTGTCCCATACCATCTTCGTGGCCACGATCATCACCCTGACCCAGGTTCTCTTCTCCGCGGCGGGAGCCTACGCCTTCGCCCGGCTGCACTTTCCCCTGAGAAAGCAGATCTTCGGGCTCTACCTCGGGGCCCTGATGGTTCCGGGCATCGTGATGACCATCCCCAATTTCATCCTGGTGAAGGACCTGGGATGGCTGAACAGCTTCATGGGCATCATGGCTCCGAGCCTCCTGATGTCGCCGTTCACCGTGTTTTTCCTCAGGCAGTTCTTCATAAGCATAAGCCGCGAGCTCGAGGAGGCCGCCTACATCGACGGCGCCGGGAAGTTCATGGTCTTTTTCAGGATCATCGTTCCGCTGAGCACCGCGCCCCTGGGCACGATCTCGATCATCACCTTCATCAACATCTGGAGCGACTACATGTGGCCCCTCCTGGTCGGCAGCAGCGACAAGGTGAGGATGCTGACGGTCGCCCTGGGAATCTTCCGCCAGCAGGCCCCCGCGACGGGACCCGACTGGGGCGGACTGATGGCGGGCGCCGCCCTGTCGATGCTGCCGATCCTCCTGCTTTTCATGATTTTCGGCAAGAAGGTTCTCAATTCCATCGGCTTCAGCGGGTTTCGGTAACGGTCGGATGAGGCTTCCCCGTCGGGGAAGAAAAGATAGAAGGAAAAGGAGCGAATAATGCTGAGTAAAAAGAGGCTTCTGGCGGTCGCCTTGATTGCGGCGGTCGCGATCGCGGCCGTCGGGGCGGCGCCCGTAACGTTGAAATACTGGCTCTGGGACGCGGCGCAGCTGCCGATGTACCAGAAGGCGGCCGACAACTTCATGGCCCAGAACCCGGACATCAAGATCGAGATCACCCAGCTGGGCTGGAACGATTACTGGACGGGGATCGAGACCGGCATGGTGGCCGGAACCGCGCCGGACGTGATCACCAACAATTCCTCGAAATCCTCCGCGTTCGAGAGCAAGGGCCAGCTCGTGGACCTCACGCCCCTGATCAAGCGCGACAAGGTCGACACCTCCGTCTACCTCAACGGCGTCGACAAGATCTGGGTCCGCCCCGACGGAAAGTGCTACGGCTTCCCGAAGGACTGGGACACGATCGCGATCGTGTACAACAGGGACTTCGCCAAGGCGGCGGGAGTCGACGAGTCGACCATCGGCAAGCTCACCTGGAACGCGAAGGACGGCGGAACCTTCGAGAAATTCATCGCCCAGATGTCCCTCGACAAGAACGGCAGGAACGGCCTGGATCCCAAGTTCGACGCGAAGAACGTCGTGCGCTACGGCTTCGCCCATTCCCGCTTCGACGCCAACGGCCAGCCCACCTTCAGCGCCCTGGCCCGGAGCAACGGATGGAAGGAAACCGACGACCTCTACAGCACCAATTTCCATTTCGACGACCAGAAGCTGATCGACACCATGGTCTGGTACAAGAAGGTGATCGACAAGGGCTACATGGCCCCCTTCAGCTACATCACGCCGACCAACGGCGCGAACATGGCTTTCGCGGCCAAGAAGGTCGCGGTGGTGTTCGACGGAAGCTGGATGAAGGATTTCTACACCCAGCAGTCCTTCCCCATCGCCTTCAGGACCCTGCCCGCGGGACCCGAGGGCGTGAAGAGCTTCTTCAACGGCATCACCGATTCGATCTGGACGGGCAGCAAGAACCAGGAGCAGGCCTGGAAATGGGTGAAGTACCTCGGCTCTCCCGAGGTCCAGGGCGTCGTGGGAAGCTTCGGCGTGGTGTTTCCGGCGACCCAGCCTGGCCTCGACAACTCGATCAAGGTGTTCACCTCCCGGAACATCGACATCACGGCCTTCACCGACGAGGTGAAGACCCCCGGCATCACCTTCTTCGGACCCATCACCGCGTTCGGGCCCAAGATCGACGACATCATGATGCAGGCCTGGGACACGATCTTCCTGAGCAACAAGCCGGTCGACGCGACCCTGAAGGCCGCGAACAAGAAGGTTCTTGCCCTCTTCAAAAAATAGAAAAAAAGCGGATTCCCGGCCTCGAAAAAATGCTCCACAGCGTACTGCGGGGCATTTTTTTGAACGGGCAGGGGAAACGCGATTCACATCGATAGGGAAATGAGGTTGCCATGAATGCGACGATACGGGAAAGGATGAGAGACTCTTGCGCCGAGATCACCGATCACCTGGAGAACGGGATCATCAGGTTCTGGCTCGAAAACGGGATCGACGGGAAATGCGGCGGGTATACGGTCAATATCGACAAGGACGGTGTGGTTTCGGCCGACGCCGACAAGTACATCGTCACCCAGACCAGGATGATCTGGGGCTTCTCCGCCCTTTACGGGGAGTATCCCTCCCGAACGGACCTGCGCGACGCGGCGAAGCAGGGCGTGGATTTTTTCATCAGGCACTTCTGGGACGCGAAGCACGGGGGATGGTACTGGAGCGTCGCCAGGGACGGATCGCCGATCGATACGGCGAAGATCGTCTACGGCCAGAGCTTCGCCATCTACGCCCTCGCCGAGTACACGAGGGTGACGAGGGATCCCCGGGGCCTCGAGTACGCGGAAAGGACCTTCGACCTGCTGCAGAAGTACTGCGCCGACACCCGGTTCGGGGGCTACTTCGAGAACCTCGAGAACGACTGGACGATTTCCGAAAAGGGCTTCGCCGCGGGGGACCGGAAATCCCTCGACATCCACATGCACCTCATGGAGGCCTTCACCACGCTGTTCCAGTGTT
The DNA here is from genome assembly GCA_002307015.1 of Spirochaetaceae bacterium UBA1318. Taxonomy (GTDB): domain Bacteria; phylum Spirochaetota; class Spirochaetia; order Treponematales; family UBA1318; genus UBA1318. The sequence goes on along the minus strand of DBTK01000071.1, from coordinate 7,735 downwards.
CCGGCAGGGAGATCCACGGAAGGAAGCTGGACGAGGTCATCAGCCTCATCCTCGACCGCATGGTCAACGAGAAAAGCGGATGCGGCATGAACCAGTTCGACGTCGGGTTCAATCCGATTCCGGCCATCAACATCAAGCGAACCTGGAACGCGGAACGGACCACCGGCGAAATCATCGAAAAGCCGACCGACACGACCTCCTACGGCCACAACATCGAGCTCATTTGGCTGCTGAACCGGGCCGACGAGGCGCTGGGGAAACCTGGAGATCTCCACGACGGGGTAGCCCGCCGTCTCGCCGACCACGCGATCGCCTACGGGCTCGACGCCAATCTCGGGGGGGTGTACCGGGACGGACCCCACGAGGGCCCGGCCTACGTCACCGACAAGGAGTGGTGGCAGAACTGCGAGGCCCTGATCGGTTTCCTCGACGCCTACGAGCACCTCGGCAAGGATGAGTATTTCGACGCGTTCCGCAAAATATGGTCGTTCGACAAAAAGTACTTCATCAATGAAAAAATCGGCGAGTGGAGGCAGCTCCTGGACAGGAACGGCACCCCGATATCGGCCGACATCGGAAATCCCTGGAAGGCGATCTACCACACCGGGCGCGCCATGCTCGAGTGCAAGCACCGGCTCTCTCGACTGCTCGCGACCTGAGCTTCCCGGAACGGCGAGGAAATACGTAGTTTCCCGCGGATTAATCTGAATTTCATCCATGCCCCGCGGCACCGAAGGATGGTAGAGTGTGCCATACGGAGGATTTTACAATGAGCCTGATTACCGATAGAACGAAACGCACCGAATGGTTCCTTCACGACCGCTTCGGCATGTTCATCCACTGGGGACTCTACGCCATTCCCGCAAGGGGAGAGTGGATACGGAACGGAGAGAGGATCAGCAACGAGGACTACCAGAAATATTTCGAGGAGTTCAATCCCGACCGCTACGATCCGAAGCAGTGGGCCCGTCTCGCCAGGGAGGCGGGGATGAAGTACGTGGTCCTGACGACCAAGCACCACGACGGCTTCTGCCTCTTCGATTCGAAGCTGACCGACTATACGGCCATGAATACGAAGGCGAAGCGGGACCTCGTCCGCGAGTACGTCGACGCGCTCAGGGCCGAGGGGCTCAAGGTCGGGTTCTACTATTCCCTGCTCGACTGGCACCACGAGGGCTACCCGGCCTTCGCCGACCTGCATCACCCGATGCGGGAGAACCCGGAATACAAGGGCAAGACCAGGGACTTTTCGACCTACGTCGACTACTTCCACGGCCAGGTCAGGGAGCTCCTCACCAACTACGGAAAGATCGACATCATCTGGTTCGACTTTTCCTACGGCGAGATGTCGGGCGAGAAGTGGCAGGCGACGAAGCTCGTGAAGATGGTCCGCGAGCTCCAGCCCGGGATCATCATCGACAACCGGCTCGAGGCCTCGGGCGACGGCTTCGGCAGCATCGTGACCTCGAACCCGAGCGTCTATTCGGGGGATTTCGCCTCGCCAGAGCAGGTGATCCCGAACGACGGCATCGTGGACGCCGACGGCAAGTCGGTGCCCTGGGAAGCCTGCATCACGATGAACAACAACTGGGGCTACCACGCGGGCGACTCGTGCTGGAAGACCTCGCGCCAGCTGATCCGCAAGATCGTCGAATGCACGAGCAAGAACGGGAACCTCATCCTGAACGTCGGGCCGACGGCCAGGGGCGAGATCCCCGAAAACTCGGTCCGCATCCTGAAGGAGATCGGCGCGTGGATGGCCAAGAACGGCGCGAGCATCTACGGCTGCGGAGCCCCGAACCTGCCCAAGCCGGACTGGGGCTGGTACACGAGGAAGGGAAACCTCCTCTACGCCCACGTCCTCGACGGACCCATCGGGCCGCTCTGCTTCCCCAAGCTGAACGGAAAGGTGAAGAAGGCGAGGCTCGTCGCCGACGGCTCGGAAATGCCCCTGATGACTCCCTGGAACGTGAAGGCCTTCCCCGAACATGCCTTCGTGAACTTCGGGGCCGCCGACCACATGACCCATCCCCTGCCCGACGAGACGGATTCCGTCATCGAGCTCGAATTAAAATAAACGGTGACCGGTGAACGGGAAGAGCGCGGCTTTCCCGTTCGGCGGCCGGTTCATCCGATCGGCGACGCCCCGGTCCCTGCACGGGCCGGCAGGCCGGTCTTGGCGGGGAGCCCCGTCATGCGGTATTCTGCCTTTCCGCCGCCAAGGCGGGGAGGCGGATCGGCATGAGCAGGCTGAAAATCTATAGCGCGGGGGCCGGCTGGGCCTCCATATTTGGTTTGTCCTTTCTCGTCACCAAGGGGGCGCTCACGGCCTTCAGCCCCTTCGAGCTCCTGTTCCTGCGCTTCACGCTGGCCACCCTCGTCCTCGGCGCCGCCGCCCGGCTCGGGCTTCTGAGGCTTTCCTTCAGGGGCAAGCCCCTCCGTCTCCTCGTCCTTCTCTGCCTCTTCCAGCCGATCCTGTACTTCGCCTGCGAGACCTTCGGGCTCCGGCTCACCGCCTCGAGCACGGCGGGCCTCATCCTGGGCGCGCTGCCCGCCGCCGTCGCCGCCCTCTCGGCGCCCATGCTCAAGGAGCGCCTCTCGGCACGGCAGGTCGCGGGACTGGTGCTCTCGGTTGCCGGGGTCGTCCTTATCGTTCTCGCGGGCAGGGGGGACGGGAGGAAGGCCGATTCCCTCCTCGGCGTCCTCCTCGTGGTCGGGGCCCTCGTCAGCGCCGCCTTCTACAACGTCTACTCGCGCCGGGCGAGCGGAAGTTTCAGCCCGGCCGAGACCACCTTCGCGATGATGGCCTCCGGGGCCGTTTTCTTCGGCGTCCTCGCCCTCGCCGAGCGCCTGGCGAAAGGCGGCCCGGGCCTCTTCGCCCGCGCGACAGGCGCGGCCTGGGGGGCCGTGGCCTACCTCGGGATCCTCTCCTCGGTGGTCGCCTTCTTCCTCGTGAACTACACGCTCCAGAAGCTCAAGGCCTCGCAGTCGGCCGTCTTCGGCACCCTGACGACCCTCGTCGCCCTGGCCGCCGGGGTCTTTTTCCGGGGCGAGTACGCCGGCCCCCTTCAGCTTGCCGGCGCGGCGATGATCCTCGTCGGCGTCTGGGGGGCCAACGCGAAGGCGCGGAAGGCCGGCTAGAAGCGGGATCCGGCGTTTCCGGTCGGCGGGAACCGGGGGCCTTTCGCGGGCCGTCGGGTTTGGATTCGCGCGTGGAGCCGCGGTTCTGCCCGCAAGCCCTGGCCCGTCATTCTACCGCTCAGGCCCATGATCGAAGGCTGAATCACCAAGGTGAAGAGGCTCCCTGTCCCCCTCAGGACGCTGTCGGTTTGACCAGACCCTTGTCCCGGCAATACCGGGCCACCGAATCCTCGATTGTCGGAAGCTCGCCGAACAGGGCCTTCTGCTTTTGCCTCTCATGGCTGACATAGCCTCCCTTTCGGAGCCAGGCAAGCGCGGCGATCTGGTCCCGGAGGTGGGGCGGACCGAACCTGGCCACCAGCGGTAAAATGGCGAATATGAGGGGCGGAAAGGCGGGTTTTGCGACCACCGGTCGGCCCAAGGCCCGGGTGAAGGCCTCAGCCATCAGCGGACCGGTGGCGGGAACATTGCAGCATACGTCGATGCTCTGGTTCAGCGCCGAGGCCGGCAGGTCGAGGGCGGCCTCGGCCGCGTACCGGGCGAGATCCGGGGAGTAGATCATGTCGATGGCGACTCCGGGGGCGATGTCGGGGAAGACTCCGTTCCGGACCTTCGGGGCCACGACGTCCTGGGCTCGGTCGAGGAAGGCCCCGGCGCGCAGGGCGAGGTAAGGCTGGCGTTTCTCGGCCAGGTATTTCTCGGTCACGAACTTTTGAGAGAAATGGGGCACTTTGGGTGCCTTGTCGCATTCGAGAATCGATATCAGGACTACTCGCGGCACGCCCGCGTTCTTCGCCGCGTCCACCAGGTTCCGATACCCCTCGGTGTCCGTCCGGGAATTGTCTCCCTTCGTGCGGGCCGAGTGGGCTGAAAAGCCCGCGGCGCTGGCGATCACCGCCTCGGCCCGAGGTTCGGCTGTCAGGGCTTGCTGCAGCGACGCGGGGTTGTTGAGGTCGGCCACCACAAAATCCGTCACTCCGAGAGATTCGAGTTTGGTGCGGTCGCTGGTAGCCCGGACCATGGCCCTGACATGGGCTCTTTTTTCCAGGAGGGCCCGGACGATCGCCGATCCCAGGGTTCCCGAGGCTCCCACCACGGTGACAATTTTCGCTTCCATGAATCCTCCTTCTGCTGGGTGCATAGATCACGATTTCTTCTCTGATAGGGGACGGGAAGAATCGCCTCTAGACATGTAGACACTTACGTCCATATGTCTAGTGTAGACAAAGACCCTTGATATGTCAAGAATATCATTATGGGAAACGCAAACGAAGAAAGACTGCTCTCTGTCGCCTATCAGGAATTCCTGAATCACGGCTATGGACGTGTCAAAATGAATGATCTGGCCAGGTTGGCCGGCATCTCCCGAGCGGCGCTTTACCAAATGTTCAACAGCAAGGAGCAGGTCTTCAAGAGGATTTACTCGAATCTGGTGAAGGGTTTGATTTCTGAAATCAGGGAAGGACTAGAAAAATCGCCCGACCCCAGGCAGAAAATACGTCTGGCTTTTGAAATATGGGCGGTAAAAAACTTCGATCTCACCAAGCAATCAGCCGAGGCACGAGAACTGATGGACCTGGGGCTTGAATTCTCGCGCGATATCCTGGAACAAGGATTTCAGGATTTTGAGGATCTCCTGACACCAATACTCCCCCGAGATTCGAGCGTAGCCCCCGAATTTCTTTCCCATATTTTGTCCGGTGCCTTGAGAGGGATCAAGAAAACTGCCCGAAATTCCAAGGAGCTTCGAGAGATGATCGAAGGGCTGCTTTGCCAATGTGGGCTCTAGCTGACACGGTACCATCCTGCCGTCGGGCCTCTGGATCGCGGCCATCAGGTAGTGCCCACAGAACGCAGAGGCAGGACGCAATGCTTGCCATAGAGCCGTGAAAGCTTTCGCGGTCCGTTGCCGCTAGAGCCTCACCCTGACCTCGTTTCCCACATAGACGACCTCGACCGCCACCCGTGAGGGATCGAGCTCCCCCCTGCCGCGGACCATGAGGGTGAGCTTCAGGATCCTCCTCGCTTTCAAGCCCGGATAGCTTCCCTCCCTCCGCCCGATGACGAGGGTCGATTCGGCTTCGTTCCACGCGAGGGGGATTGTCGAGCTTTCGCCGCTTTCGCAGCCCCAGCCGTCCCCCGAATCCTCGTAGAGGCTGAATTCGCCGTCGGCTCCCGGGTAGATCCTGATCCCGAGGGGTTCGTCGGTGGCCTCGCCCGAGTGCATCACCTCGGGGCCCCAGGGGAGGATGGACCCGGCCCTGACGAAGACCGGGATGATCTCGAGCGGGGACGGGGCCTCGATCGTACGGCCGCCCTCGAGCACGGCGCCGGTCCAGAAATCGTGCCACCGGCCGGAGTCGGGAAGGTAGACGTTCCGGCTTTCGGGAACCCCCGCGAGGGGGCGCGAGCCCGGTCCGAAGTACTGGGGACGGGTGACGGGGCAGACCATGAGGGCGCTTCCGACCATGAACTGGTCCTCGACGCGGATGGCCCTCTCGTCGTCGCGGAAGTCGAAGACGAGGGCGCGGAGCATGGTCGAGGCTTCGAACCTCACCGCCCCGGCGAGGGAGTAGAGGTAGGGGAGGAGGCGGTAGCGGATCCTGAGGATCCGCGAAAGGGCCTCGTAGGTCCTGCTTCCCGGCTCGCCGAAGCGCCAGATTTCCCTGGGGGTGTCGGTGCCGTGGGCTCGGAACATCGGGAGGAAGGCCCCGTACTGGAACCACCTGACGAAGAGCTCGCGGTAGCCCTCATCCTCAATCCCGGCGTCGAAGTCGCCCCGCCAGAACCACTGCTCGCGGGATGCGACGAAGAAGGCGCCGATGTCCGTCGTCCACCAGGGGAGGCCGGCGAGGCAGAAGTTGAGACCTTCCGGGATCTGGCGCCTCAGGGTGTCCCAGGTCGCGGCGACGTCCCCCGACCAGGTGAAGGTGCCGTAGCGCTGCTGGCCCGGGTAGGCCGAGCGCGTCAAGTTGAGCATCCGCTTCCCGTCGTTTTCGGCCTTCTGGCCCTCCCAGAGCCCCTCGCTGTGAAGGAGGGAGTAGGCGTTGATCATGGAGGGATCGAGGTACTTCTTCGCCTCGGCGGTGTTGAGCTCGAGCCTCGCCTCGGGGCCAGGCTTCACCTCGCCCCGCCAGTCGGCCTCGAAGGGCTCGGTGCAGTCGCACCACCAGGCGTCGA
>DBTK01000071.1:793-1182 GCA_002307015.1 Spirochaetaceae bacterium UBA1318 | reverse complement strand
GTGCAGTCGCACCACCAGGCGTCGATTCCGGCCGACCAGAGCCCGTCTTTCGCCTGCTTCCAATAGAGGGCCCTGGCCTCGGGGTCGAAGGCGTCGTAGGTCGAGCCGTTGCCCAGGAGCTTCCCTGCGCCGCGCAGCTCGAGCTGGTCCGGCCCCTCGTTCTGCATGTGCGGCCATATCGAAATCATGAGATGCGAGCCCAGCGCGTGCAACTCTTCCGACATCGCCTCCGGATCGGGGAAGCGCTCGGGGTCGAAGGACTTCTGCCCCCAGAGCTCGCCCGGCCAGCACTGCCAGTCGAGGACCATGCACTCGGGGGTAAGGCCGAGCGCCGCGTATTGCCGCGCGACCTCGAGGAGCTCCTCCTGGCTCTTGTAGCGCTCCTTCGA
>DBTK01000071.1:526-695 GCA_002307015.1 Spirochaetaceae bacterium UBA1318 | reverse complement strand
TTGGGTCATCGACTTCGGGGAGGGGAAGCGCCCGGGGTCGAAGGATTTCTGCCCCCACTGGTTCCCCGGCCAGGATTGCCAGTCGAGGACGACGCAGTCGAGGGGGAGATTCCGCGTGCGGTACTCCCTGACGATGTCGATCAGCTCGTCCTGGGTCTTGTAGCGCTCC
>DBTK01000071.1:0-277 GCA_002307015.1 Spirochaetaceae bacterium UBA1318 | reverse complement strand
GTCCTGGGTCTTGTAGCGCTCCTTGGACTGGATATAGCCGAAGGCCCATCGGGGCGGGAGGACGGCGGGACCGGTGAGGAAGCGGAAGCCACCCACGACGGCGTCGGGCTCGGGTCCCGCGACGAAGAAGTAATCCATCTCGTCGACGGCGTCCAGGAGGAAGCAGGAACCGAACTCGTCGTCGCGGAAGGTCATGAGGGAGTAGCCGTGGAAGAGGATGCCGTAGCCCCGGGACGAGACGAGGGAGGGCAGGGCGACCTTCATGTTCTGCTGGTAG
>DBTK01000041.1:453-4244 GCA_002307015.1 Spirochaetaceae bacterium UBA1318 | reverse complement strand
GTGAGGGGTGAGGGGTGAGGGGAAAGATGGCACGCCGCACTACGATGTCAAAGGAATTTTCGAGAATCGCGTTGATTTCTCGAAAGAATCCCCGGATATCGCTGACGCTCCGCTCACTCCTCACCCCTCACTGCTCACCATTTAAAATCCGTTCACCGTTCACCTATTTAAGGAGGCATCATGCGCGTTCTTTTTATCGGAGGAACCGGCAACATATCGGGAGCCGTAACCCGGGAGGCTCTGGGGCGGGGAATCGAGGTCTACCATCTGAATCGGGGCAACCGCCCATCGCCCGAGGGCGTGAGGGAACTCCGCGCCGACATCGGTGACCGAGCCGCGGTCGTCGCGGCCCTCGGAACCCTCGAGTTCGACGCCGTGGTCGACTGGATCGCCTTCAAGCCCGACCAGGTGAAGCGGGACATCGAGCTTTTCGCGGGAAGGACGGGGCAGTACGTCTTCATCAGCTCGGCCTCGGCCTACCGAAAACCCCTCTCTACGCCCCGGATCACCGAGTCGACCCCCCTCGGCAACCCCTACTGGGACTACGCCCGCGCGAAGATCGAGTGCGAGGACGTCCTCGTCCGGGCATGCCGGGAAACCGGCTTCCCCGCCACCATCGTCAGGCCCTCCCATACCTACGGTGACGGCTGGATACCGACGACCTTCGGTTCGGGCGACTTCACCGTCGCCCAGAGGATGATCGACGGCAAGCCCATCATCATCCATGGCGACGGGCAGTCCCTTTGGACGCTCACGAGCGCCGTCGACTTCGCCCGAGGCTTCATCGGGCTCCTGGGCGAACCGGCCGCCGTCGGCGAGGCATTCCACATCACCTCCGACGAATCCCTCACCTGGGACTCCATTCACGCCATTATCGCCGACGCCTTCGGCGCGAAACCCGAGGTGATCCACATACCGACCGAGGTGATCGCCGCCCATTTTCCCGAACGCGGCCCGAGCCTCGCCGGCGACAAGAAATGGAGCGTCGTCTTCGACAACACCAAGATCAAGCGGTTCGTCCCGGGCTTCTCCTGCGCGGTCACCTTCGCCGAAGGGATGCGCCGGGCCAGGGCCTGGTACGACACCCGTACCGATTCCAAGGTCGTGAACGCGAAGATGGACGCCGAGATTGACGCCCTCGTCGCCTTCTGGCAGTCGAGGGTGCTCGATCCGAACGGGCGGGTGCCGGACCAGGGAACGAATCCGGGACATTGACCCTTCCGGACGATCCGATTACCATTTTCCCATGACGATTACGCCAAAACCCGCGTGGATCAAGGCGAGACTGCCCTCAGGACCGGCCTACGAGCGGATGTCGGGGCTTCTCGAGCGGCGGGGGCTTCACACGGTCTGCGATTCCGCCCACTGCCCCAACCGGGGCGAATGCTGGACGGCCGGGACGGCGACCTTCATGATACTGGGTGGCACCTGCACCCGAGGCTGCCGTTTCTGCGCCGTCCCCGCCTCCCGACGAGGAGACGAGGTCCGTCCCGAGGAGGCGAGCGAACTCGCCGAGGCGATAGTCGAACTGGACCTGTCCTACGCCGTGATAACCTCGGTCGACCGGGACGATCTTGAGGACAGGGGAGCGGCCCACTTCGCCCGCTGCGTCCGCGCCATCAAAAACCTGCGCCCCGACACGAAGGTCGAGGTGCTCGCCCCCGATTACCGCGAGGGTGAAATCGAACTCGTGCTCAATTCGGGCCCCGAGGTGTTCGCGCACAACATCGAGACGGTCGAGAGGCTCCAGGCCATCCGCGATCCGCGGGCTGGCTACGCGAAGTCCCTGCACACCCTGGAGCTCGCGGCGGTCCGACCCTCGGTCGTGGTGAAGTCGAGCATCCTGCTCGGTCTGGGCGAGAGCGAGCCCGAAGTCCTTGCCGCGATGGACGACCTGCGCTCCGTCGGCTGCGCGAGCCTCGTCATGGGCCAGTACCTGAGGCCCTCGAGTAGAGAAATCGAGGTAGTCGAATTCGTCCACCCGGACCGCTTCGCGCGCTACGCCGAGGAAGCCCTCGCCAGGGGCTTTACGGGCGTCGTCTCATCGCCGCTCGCCCGGACGAGCTACCATGCCAACCAAACCTTCGGAGCCGCACATTGATCTTCAGGCTCCTCAAGACGGGCTTTCAGAGCGCCGCCTTCAACATGGCCCTCGACGAGGCCGTCCTCGAATCCGTCTCGTCGGGACTCTCCCTGCCGACGCTCCGGTTCTATGGGTGGGCGCCTGCTGCCGTCTCCCTCGGCTCCATGCTCAGGGTCGACGAGGAGGTCGATCGGCAGGCCTGCGCGGCCGCCCGAATCAACCTGGTGCGCAGACAGACGGGAGGAGGCGCCGTCTTCCACGACAGGGAACTAACCTACTCCATCGTGATACCCGATTCCCACACGCTGTATGAAACCGAGATCGTGAAATCGTTCGAGGTTCTTTGCCAAGGCCTCGTCGAGGGGCTCAAGGGCTTCGGCATCGACTCGGCGTTCGCGCCCATAAACGACATACTGATCGGCGAGCGGAAGGTATCGGGGAACGCGCAGACGAGACGGCTCGGCTGCATTCTCCAGCATGGGACCGTCCTCCTCGATGTCGACCTCGACCTGATGTTTTCGATCCTCCGGGTGCCGCCGGACAAGCTGAAACGGAAGGCAATCGCCGATGCGCGCGAGCGGGTGACCTGGCTTTCCCGGGTCCTCGGCCGGACAGTCACCTTCGACGAGGCCCAGGACATGTTCACCGCTGGCTTCGAACGGGGACTTGGAACGAGCTTCGAAAACGCAGAGCCGACGGTCGGAGAGCTCGAGTCGGCACGACGCATCGCCCGGGAACGCTACGCGAACGAGGAATACACCAACCTGCGATGAACGGACTCCCAAACGCCGAACCCCTCCCTGAATCGGTCCAGAGCGAAGCCACAATTTCCGTCCGCTCTTGCGCCTTCTCCCCCGCAATGCGAAACTTGATTGCGGGAGGACAACATGGAGTACAAGATTGTCGCGCTCAAGATCGGGAACAGGGACGGAACGGCCCTGGACGTGCAGAGGATTCTCACCGAGTACGGTTGCTGCATCAAGGTGAGGCTCGGCCTCCACGACGCCCAGGCGGATTCCTGCTCCCCGGCGGGACTCGTCCTGATGGAGGTCATTGGCGACGACGGGGAACTCGAGGGTTTCGTGAAAAAGCTGAACGGGGTCCCCGAAGCCTCGGCCAAGTTCATGAAAATCTGACCCGCTTCTCGTCCCGGATTCATGGGTTTGCGCCCCAACGCCTCAATCTCCGATCCCGTCCGGCTTGACTAAGGACCGAATTCCGGAGATTCTAGGGGAACCAATTCACACAAAAGGAGAAAATAACATGAGCATAATCGAATACGTCGAAGCCCGCGAAATCCTGGATTCGCGCGGCAATCCCACCGTCGAGGTGGACGTCGTCCTCGAGGACGGGACACTGGGCCGCGCCTCCGTGCCGTCCGGAGCATCCACGGGTATCTACGAGGCCGTCGAACTTCGCGACGGGGACAAGACCCGATACCTCGGCAAGGGCGTCTCCAAGGCCGTCGAGAACGTCAACAACATCATCGCCGCCGAAATCTGCGGGATGGATTCCCTCGAACAGGTGGAGATCGACCGCACCATGATCGAGCTCGACGGTACCGAAAACAAGGGCAAGCTCGGAGCCAACGCCATGCTCGGCGTTTCCATGGCCGTCGCGAGAGCCGCCGCAGCCTACCTCGAGACCCCGCTCTACAAGTACCTGGGCGGCGTGCACACGAACCTCCTCCCCGTCCCGATGGCCAACA
>DBTK01000041.1:0-191 GCA_002307015.1 Spirochaetaceae bacterium UBA1318 | reverse complement strand
ATGGCCAACATCATCAACGGCGGAAAGCACGCCGACAACAAGATCGACTTCCAGGAATTCCTCGTCATGCCCGTCGGAGCCCAGAGCATCCGCGAGGCCGTCCGCATGACCGCCGAGGTCTTCCACACCCTGAAGGGTCTCCTCAAGGCCGCCGGCCACAACACCTCCGTCGGCGACGAGGGCGGTTTCGC
>DBTK01000137.1:396-23536 GCA_002307015.1 Spirochaetaceae bacterium UBA1318 | reverse complement strand
GGGGGCCGGCTTCGCCGGGCTCTGCGGCGCGGTCTCGATTTCGGGCGATCTCGGCGTGGGAAAACCGGACCCGGCCATCTTCCGCCACTGCCTCGAGAGGCTCGGGGTGAAACCGGAAGAGGCTCTTTTCATCGGCGATTCCCTCGAGCTCGACGGCGCCGGGGCTGCGGCGAGCGGCATCGAGTTCAGACTCTACAACCCGCGCAGGAACAAAAACCTTTCACCCAGGAACCGCGAGATAGCCGACCTCTCGGAACTCGAAACCCTCATCGGGTAGCAGACTCAGGCGAGGCTTCGTCAGGCGCCCTGCTCCTCGCCGCCTTCCAGCTTGTAGCGCAGCCTCAGCACGCCCTCGGCCCAATCATGGGATATCATCCGGAAGGCTCCGATCTCCCCGGATCGGGAGACGTGCTTGCCGATGCAGGGGCAGGCGTCGTAGTCGCCGATATGGACGATGCGCAGGGTATCGCCCGCTCCCTCGGGAAGACGGGAGAGGTTGTAGCGCTTTCCCGCCTCGGCCAGCGGAAGGAATTCCTCGGTTACGGGGAGGTCAAGAGAGACGACCTCGTTCACCTTTTTTTCGATCGAGGCGGCCTCCTCCGGCGTCAGGTCCCGGTCGAAGTGATAATCGCATTTCGATTTCTTTTTCTCGATGTGGGCGCTGAAGGCGCGCCCCTTGTCGAACATCCTGACCATCGTCTGATTCAGGATGTGCTCGGCGGAGTGCATCCGCGGATCGGCTTCCTTTTCCATGAGCGGATTCTACCCCGACCCCCGCCAAATGTCGATAAGCCAAGAATGGATCGTATAGTTCCTCGAAGCCTGTTGGTAACAGTATCGAGAATCATTCATGACAGGCATGACAAGCCCGTCAACCCCGCTCTCCCTCCCCGATCCATTCGTAAGCCCATTTTTCGATCGCGTTGACGATCGGGGCCATCGCCCTGCCCTTGTCGGTGAGGCTGTAGCTCACCCGTACCGGCGAGGTGGAGCTCACATGCCGGACGACGATGCCCTCGCCCTCCAGCTCCTTCATGCGGAGCGAAAGGAGTCTCGCGCTCAGGGAAGGGATGGCCTTCTCGATGTCGCAGAAGTAGAGCTCTCCCGCGAGCAGTACGTGGACGATGAGGCCATTCCATTTTTTCGAGAAGAGGGCGAACGCCGACTCGACTCGCGGGCACAGCCTCTCCATCTCCATTGTTTCCATGACAATAAGATACTTTTTTTGTTGACTTATATCAACAAGATTACTAGCTTACTTATAGTAACCATGCATTTGAAACGGCGTCAGCCGAACAAGGAGAAGATTATGGGTGTAAAGATTGCTGTCTATTTCTACTCGACCTACGGCCACATGTACGCGATGGCCAAGTCGGCCGTTGCCGGGATCAAGGAAGCGGGAGCGGACGCCGTGCTTCTCAGGGTTCCGGAAACCCTTCCGGCCGACGTCCTCAAGGCCATGCACGCCGACGAGGCGCAAAAGGCCTTCGCAGGCGAGGCCCCCGCGAAATATGACGAGTTCGGCAACTACGACGGCTACGTCTTCGCCTTCCCGACCCGCTTCGGCGTCGTTCCCTCCCAGTTCAAGGCTTTCCTCGACGCGACGGGGCAGACCTGGTCTCAGGGCGGACTCGTAAACAAGCCGGTCGCGATCATGACCTCGAGCGCCATGCAGCACGGCGGACAGGAGGCGACCATACTGGGGCTGATTCCTTTCCTGCTCCACCACGGCGCCCTCTACGTCGGGCTTCCGCTGACCTCAGGCGTTCTCGGCGACACGGCCGAGGTAAGCGGCAACAGCTTCTACGGTGCGAGCACGATTGCCGGCGGCGATGGAGGCCGAATGCCGAGCGCGAACGAGCTGGCCGGCGCCAAGTTCCAGGCGAAACGAGTCGCGGAACTCGCGGCGAAGCTGAAAGCATAAACCGAGGGAACAGCTTCGCCAAGTCGCGGCGAAGCTGAAAGCATAAACCGGGGGAATAGCTTCGCCAAATCGCGGCGAAGCTGAAAGCCTGAGTATCAGGTCTTCGATAGGGAACACGGGCCGCCCCAAGGGGGCGGCCTGATGCGTATCGTGTAGATCAAGGGGTATCACATGGATAAAGAAAGAATCGCCGTCGTTACGGGAGCCACGAACGGAATCGGGAAGGAAACGGCGCTCGGTCTCGCCCGGGCTGGAACCAGGCTCATTCTGGTTGGTCGGAACGCCGAAAAAGGGTCGAGGGTGGTCGCCGAGTTGGCGGAAAAATCGGGAAACGGGAACATCGAGTTCCTCACGGCCGACCTTTCGAGCCAGGCAGAAATCCGGAGGCTCTCGGACGAGCTCCACCGGAAGCTCACCCGGATTGATATCCTCGTGAACAACGCGGGCGGTTTCTTCGACAAGAGGCTGACGACGGCGGACGGCCTCGAGATGACCTTCGCTTTCAATCATCTCGGGTATTTCCTGCTCACGAACCTCCTCCTGGACCTGGTGAAGAAATCGGGCCAGGGCGCGCGCATCGTCAACGTTTCCAGCAGGGCCCACGCCTCGGGCAGGATCGATTTCGACGACCTCCAGGCCGAGAAAAAATACTCGGGTTGGGGCGCCTACGCCAATTCGAAGTTCGCCAACGTCCTCTTCACCTTCGCCCTGGCGAGAAGACTCAAGGGGACGGGGATCACCGCGAACTGCCTCCACCCCGGTTTCGTCAACTCGGGATTCGGCGGCGGCACCGGATTCATGGCGGTCGTGCTGCAGGCCTCGAAGATCTTCGCGATCAGCCCCGTGAAGGGAGCCGAAACAAGCCTCTACCTCGCCCTCGATTCCGAGGTGGAAGGGGAAACCGGGGGCTACTATGGCAAGAAGAAATTCGAGACGCCCCAGAAAGCGGCCTACGACATCGCCCTCCAGGACAGGCTCTGGGAGGAAAGCGAAAGGCTGACGAAGCTCGCCCCGACGGGCTAGGAAGGCGGCGGGGCCTTCGGCCGCCGGGAATCGACGCCAAGCCGACGGACGCGAAGGTTTCGCACGGGAAGATTCGCGAAGAAAGCCTCCATGATCTACACTTGAAAAATGGAGGCGACCATGGGCAGACCATCGTACGGCGTCCTCGTAACCGACGACTCGGCGGCGAACCGGAAATACCTCGAATACGTGCTCGAGGAAGACGGCTACCGTCTTCTCCTCGCTGAATCGGGTGAGCAGTGCCTCGAGATCGCCCGTGTCGAAAAGCCGGCCCTCATCCTGCTCGACGTGGTGATGGGCGGCATCGACGGGTTCGAGACCCTGAGGCGGCTCAAGCTCGAGCCGGAAACGGTCCGAACGCCGGTCATCATGCTCACGAGCCTGGACGACCAGGAATCGAAGCTGAAGGCCTTCGAGCTCGGGGCGGTCGACTACATCGTCAAATCGGCGAGTCCCGCCGAGGTCAAGGCCAGGGTTCGCGTCCACATGCGCCTCAGACTAGCCACCGAGGAACTCATCGCCTCAAACACGGAAAGCCTTTCCAAGCTAGGTGCGATGCAGAAGTCCTTCCTGATCCAGCCGGGCGAGATTCCCGACGCGACCTTCTCCGTCTACTACAAGTCCCTCCAGGAGGCGGGAGGGGATTTCTACGACGTGGTGCCGGTCTCCGACGGGGTCTACTTCTACTTCCTCGCCGACGTCTCGGGCCACGACATCGCGACGAGCTACATCACCCCGGCGGTCAAGGTCCTGCTCAAGCAGTTCGCGACCCCTGCCTTCGCGGTGGAGGAGACCGTCTCCTACATGAACGGCATCCTCTCCCAGACCGTGTGTTCGGAATACTACCTTACCGCCTTCGCCCTGAGGATCAACCGTCGCGCGATGAAAGCCGTCCTCCTCGTCGCTGGCCATCCCCCCGCCGTTTTCATTCCGAAAGAGGGCCCCTGCCGGTTCGTCGGGGGAAAAGGCCCCCTTATCGGCATGATCGAGAACGCGACCTACCGCTCCGAAACGATGGACGTGCAGCCGGGCGACCGGTTTCTCCTCTACACCGACGGTCTCGTGGAGGGTGGGGATCCTCCCGTCGCCTGGACGGCCTCGTACCAGACCCTCCTCCCCGTCGTCGAACGGCTTAAGGACCGGGACCTCGGCGATCTGCCGAATGCCGTCGCCGAGGCGATGGGAGCCGCCGGGATCAACGACGACGTGGCCCTCCTGGCCGTCGAGGTCTAGCGGACACTCGAAGCGAGGGAACCATCGACGGCCCACGAGTGGTTGCCATAGGCCTCGTTCTCCGGTAGTCTTGCCCCGAGGTGACCCCATGGAACGATGCCCCTGGTGCGAGAAGGACGATCTCTACCGAAGCTACCACGACGAGGAATGGGGCCGCCCCGTCCACGACGACGGGAAGCACTTCGAGTTCCTCCTCCTCGAGACGATGCAGGCGGGGCTTTCCTGGCGAACCATCCTGGGAAAACGGGAGGGCTACCGGGCAGCCTTCGCGGGATTCGACGTGGAGAAGGTCGCCGGTTTCGGCGAGGACGACGTCGAGCGCCTGATGCTCGATCCGGGCATCATCAGGAACCGCGCGAAGATCAGGGCCGCGATCAAGAACGCCCGCTCCTTCATCGCCGTCCGGAAGGAATTCTCGAAATTCGACCGCTACATCTGGTCCTTTACCGACGGCACGGTGGTGAAGAACGCCTGGACCGAGCTCTCGCAGATACCCTCCCAAACCGAGCTTTCCGACCGGGTTTCCGCCGACCTCAAGAAACGGGGCTTTTCCTTCGTCGGCTCGGTGACCGTCTACTCCCACCTCCAGGCCATCGGCGTCGTCAACGACCATCTCGTCTCCTGCTTCAGGTATTCCGTCTGCTGAGTCCTATTCGGGAGCGCCGCATCCCGAATCGGCGCCGCCACGCGCCACCATGATCAATGGCATTGACAACATATGCATACCACATGTATTGTATTTCCCATGAATACGATAGTTGAATCGCAAACGGTGGATCCGCGTGTCAGGGATTTCCGAAGGCGGTTGAGGCAGCTCGAGCGAGAGGTCGAGCTCTCCTTCCTCTCCCAGACCGAGTGCTGCGGCGTGACCCTCGCCCAGTGCCACCTCCTGCTCGAGGTCGAGGAACGGGGCGAGACCAGCATCGGCGAGCTTGCCGGAATCCTCGAGCTGGATCCGAGCACCCTGAGCCGGACGGTCGACGGCCTCGTGAGGGCGGGCATGCTCGAGCGCGAGCCGGACCCCGACAATAGGCGGAGGCAGCTCGTCAGGCTCAACCCGGCCGGCAGGGACAAGGCCGAAAACATCAACGCCCTCTGCGATTCATCCTACGCCCGAATGCTCACCCTCATCCCGGCCGGGAAGCGGGAATCGGTGATCGAGGCGGTGACCCTCGTCGCCGAAGCGATGAAACGGTGGCGGAACGAGGCCGCGGAGCCCTGTTCGTGCGAAAAAACGATCTCCAGGGAGGAAGCCGATGGATCTGAAACCCGTTAACCCGAAAAGCGCCGAATCGATGGCGGGTGTCGCCATGAGCCGGTTGAAGGCGGCAAAAAAACCCGCGCCGGTAGCCGGCTTCGTCGAGTTCGAGGCCCCGCGCCCCTCCTTCGTGACCGGATACCTCCCGGTCGCGGAACGATCCGTCCCCGTGGTCTCGACCCGTCTTTCGGGGCGGGACCGCGTCGACGGATGGCTGGTCCGCTGGGACATCGGCCGGATGAGCTACGCGGTCGGACCCGGACTCTACGCGGTCGGTTCGCCGGGGCCGGAATCGGTCGTCCTCGTCTCGGCCAACTACAAGCTGAGCTTCGATTCGCTCAGGAAGGAGCTTTCGGGGATCGACGCCTGGATCCTGGTTCTCGATACGAAGGGGATCAACGTCTGGTGCGCGGCGGGAAAGGGGACCTTCGGCACGGACGAGATCCTCGACAAGATCGGGAGGACGAGGCTCGGCGAGATCGTTTCCGCGAGGACCCTGGTCCTTCCCCAGCTCGGTGCTCCGGGGGTGAACGCGAGCGAGGTCGTGAAACGCTCAGGATTCCGGGTCGTCTGGGGACCGGTACGGGCCAGGGACATCCCCTCCTTCCTCTCGAACGGCATGAAGAAGGACGAGGCGATGAGAAGGGTGAGCTTCGGCCTCGCAGACCGGATGGCCATAGCCCCGGTCGAACTCGCCCATTCCTGGCCCGTTCCGCTCGCGGCGGTGGCCCTCGCCCTCCCCTTCGCCCTGCCGGCCGGGGGGGGCTACTGGGGCAGGTTCCTCTCGCTCGCCGTACCGCTCGCGGGCACGGCGGTCGCCGGAACCCTGATCTTTCCGGCCCTGCTCCCCCTTCTCCCCACGAGGGCATTTTCGGTAAAGGGAGCCGTCCTCGGCGTCGCCTGGGGCCTGGCCGCAGCCCTCGCGACGGGAACGGGCTGGCTGCTCGCGGCGTCCCTCGTGCTCGTGAGCGCCCCCGTCGTCTCGTTCCTGGGCCTCAACTTCACCGGCTCCTCGACCTTCACCTCGCAGGCGGGAGCCAAGCTCGAGGTCGACCGGAGCCTCGTGCCGATGGCCGTCTCTCTCGCCCTGGGCCTGGCCCTGGGAGTCGCGTCGAAATTCCTCACCATCTAGGAGGGATCATGAAATCGTGGATGTACCTGAAGAACGGCGAGAGCCTTTCGATCGACGCAGGGCGGTGCACCGGCTGCGGAACCTGCCTCGAGGTCTGTCCCCACGGGGTCTTCGTCCTCGCGGGCGGGAAGGCCGTCGTCGCCGACCGCGGCGCCTGCATGGAATGCGGGGCCTGCGGGAAGAACTGCCCCCTCGGCGCGATAGCGGTATCCTCGGGCGTGGGCTGCGCCGCCGCCATCATCAACGGGCGGATACGGGGAACGGCCCCGGACTGCGGCTGCGGCGGCGGATGCTGCGGAGGCTGACCGGCAGCCCGATCACCCCCCGCTGGCCGCCGCATCAGGCCGTGGCTGCCGGGCCGTCACTTGATGAGGATGAACTCGACCCTCCTGTTCTTCCAGCGGTTCACCGAATCCTGGACGGGAACGACGGGGTCGGAGGACCCGAGGCCGAGAACGGAGAGCCTCGATGAGTCCACGCCGAAATCGACGAGCTTTTGTTGGATGACCTGGGCCCTCTTGCTTGAAAGCGGGAGCAGCTCGTTCTTCTCCTCCGCGTTGATGAGGTTCTTGTTGCCGCCGAGGACAGACATGTTGTTGCCGTGGCCCTCGACCCTGACCTGGTAGCCGGTGAACTTGTTCAGGATCTGGGCGACCCTCCTGATGACCCGCTCGTTGTTGTCCAGGGTCTCCTGGGGAAGCCCGTCGAAGTCGGCCGCGTTCGCCCTGAACACGATCGAGGGAACCTGGATCTTGAGCCGGTTCCCGTCGCGCATCACAAGAATGTCGATCGCGATCAGCCCCTTCTTGACGGTCACGTTCCCGTACACGTCCGACACGGTCAGGATGTAGGGATATTCGGTCGCCGATTCGACCAGCTCGTTCTTGTCCGAGCGGCCGTTCCACTCCAGGGCCGCCGGGGGAATTCCGGTTCCCGAGAACCGGATGAAGAGCCGGTCCGGGGGCGTGAATTCCGGGCTGAGAGATTCGACCACCTGGTTCTCCCGTATCTGGAGCGACCAGGGGCCGATCGGTATCCTCGATTCGACCGCTATCCCGATGGAGAGGACGTCGTCGAGGCCGTCCCCGTCGGGACTGAAGGGCTGGGGCGAGAGGCTCACCTCGACGCCGGGGGAATCCGTCTGCAGGACGAAGGGGGATGAAACGGCCTCGGCGGTGAAGCCCTTCTCGTAGTCGACGGCGAGATGCGCGGTGTAGGTCGACTGGACGATCGTGCCGCCCGAGTTCTTTCCGGCCCACACGATCCTGTCGAGGATGCTCGCGGGACCGGTTCCCGAGAACGAGCGCTGGACGGTTCCCGAGGCGTCGACGAGGTCCAGTTTCCACCCGACGACCGAATCCTTCAGCGGCACCGTCGTGACGAAGGTCTCGTCGGGAGCCGTCCCGTCACCGTTCGGGCTGAATCCCGGACGGGAAACCGAGACGGCGACCTTGACCGGCTTCGAATCCACCGTGATCCCGACGATCCGCTTCTCCGTGCGATTCCCCGCGATATCCTCGGAACTCACGACGTAGTCGTAGCTCCCGTCGGACACGGCCGTTCCCGAATCGTCCAGGGCGTCCCAGGTGAAGCTCTCCGCGTTGTCCTTCCAGGCGTAGCTTTTCACCGTCTTCCCCGCCTTGTCGAGGATGAGGCCGGTCCAGTCGTTGCCGGGGGTCGAGAGCTGGGTGATCGTGACGTCCTTCCGCTTCGATCCCGAACTCGGGTCGAACAGGAGCCAGTTGGCCGAAATCGCGATCTTGGGAAAGGCGCTCCGGAGGATGACAGGGACTGGAAGCCCCGCCGTCTCCCAGCGGCCGGAACGGTAGTCGACGGTGATCTTGGCCGAATACCTCCCGTCCGGGAGCTTTTCCCCGCCGTCGCCGGAACCGTCCCAGACGAAGGATGTTCCGACCGCAGGACCGCCGGTCCATGACTTCACCGTCCGGCCGACCTCGTCCGAAACATTAAGGGTATAGTCGGCCACCTCGGCGGGCTTCTGGACCTGGAGGTTGAAGGCGACCGTATCCTTGACTCCGTCGCCGTTGGGGCTGAAGGCCGCGTCCGAGGCGGAGAGCACGACCTGCATGTGCCGGGTGTCCACGACGATGCCGTCGATTCGTTTCTCCGTACGGTTGCCTGCTATGTCCGTCGCGGAAACGGCGTAGGAGTAGGTTCCGTCGGGGACGGTGTTGCCGGCGTTGTCCGAGCCGTCCCAGGCGAAGGACAAGGCCGAATTCTTCCAGGAGAAGGTCCTCACGGGATTGCCCTTCGAGTCGACGACGATACCCGTCCAGTCGTCCCCGGGAACGGACGATTGGGTTATCGCGAGGGTCTTCCGGAGCGACTGGTCGCCGGGGCAGAAGACGGAATTCGAAGCCGCTATCTCGATCGCGGGGAATACGGTCTTGAGGAGGAAGAACGGGGCCTGGGTCGTTTCGACCTGGCCGGCGAGGTACTGCACGGTCAGCTTCCCCTGGTAGCGGCCGTCGACGGGCTTGCCCCCGCCGGAGGGAAGCCCGTCCCAGACGAACTCGGGCGGGGGTTCGGTCGAGCCGGTCCAGGTCTTCACGGCATTCCCCTGCTCGTCGCGAATCGTCAGCTCGTACTTCGTCACCTGCTCGGGCTTCTGGATCTGGGCGTTGAGGGTGATCGTATCCCTCGTCCCGTCGCCGTTCGGGCTGAAGGCGGCCTTGTCGTTCGAGAGGATGACGCTCTTCTTCTCCGTATCGAGCAGGACCGAGACGGGCTGGGAGGCGCCGAAATTCCCCGCCCTGTCCGTCGCCTGGAGGAAGTACAGGTAGGTGCCGTCGGGGGCGAGACGGCCGGAGTCGTCGGTTCCGTCCCAGACGAGGGCCGGATCGGCCTTGCCCTGGAATTTGAAGGTCCTGATCAGCTCCTGGCCGGATTCGTCGACGATCATGCCGACCCACTGATCCTCCTCGCTCGTGGTCTCGAGGAAGGTCACGGTGTCCTTGTTCCCGTCCCCGTTCGGGCTGAAGGCGGGAAAGTTCGCCCTCACCGTGGCGGTCGGCGGGTTCGTCTTGACGTTGAAGGCCGGACTCTGCGCGGTGGAATTGTTGCCGTTGACGTAGCGCACCGAGAGCTGGGCCTGGTAGCGGCCGTCCTCCAGGAGCTTGCCGGCCGAATCCCTCCCGGCGAACGCGAGGTGGTCGACCAGGGCTTGGGCGCTCTGGCCCGCGGCGGACCACCTGAGTTTTCCCTTCGCGTCGGAAACGGCGAGTTTCCAGTCGACGATCCCCGCCTTGACCGGAACGTTCAGCAGGAAGGTGATGCTGTTTCTCGCCCCGTCCCCCGTCGGACTGAACCAGGCCGAGTCTATCGAGAGCTTTACCGGGGGCTTCTGGGTGTTGACGACGATCTCGGCGAGGCTTTTCCGGACCGAGTTGCCCGCCCGGTCGACGGCCGAGAGGGTGAAGGAGTAGATACCGTCCGGCACGACCTTTCCCGAATCGTCCTTCCCGTCCCAGCTCAGGCCGGTGGGGGAGGAATCGACGAACTCGAAGCTTCGCACGGCCTTCCCGCCGGAATCGGAGAAGACGCCTGTCCAGAGATCCTCCCGCGAGCCCTTCAGTCCGAGAGCGAGAGAATCCTTGTTCCCGTCCCCGTCCGGGCTGAAGATGAGGTCGGACTCGCCCTTCGGCGGGATTATCTCCGCGGTGGGCGGGCTCGATTTCACGGCGACGGTAAAGGGATCGGTCTTCGAGGCGTTTCCGTTGTCGTCGACAGCGTCGATCACGACCTTGTAGCTTCCGTCGGGGACGAAGGAGCCGGCATCGTTCCGGCCGTCCCAGGTGAGGCTCTCGGGCACCGCCGCCCCCTTCCGGACATAGAGCAGGCGATCGAGGAAAGAGCTGGGCGAGGCTGCCTCGCCCGATATCCGGCGTACCGCCTTTCCCGTCGAATCGAAGACGGTAAAGCCGTAGCCCATGACGAAGCGGTCGTCCGTGATTCCCACCGGCACCGAAATGGAATCGTTCGGGCGTCCCGTCCCGAGCGAGAGGTAGGGCGCGTCCCCGGTAAACTCGGGCCACTTCGCCGCGATCGATGGCCCCTTGCGGTCCAGTTTGCCGAGACTCGCAGAACCTCCGGCCATGAAGGCCCAGACCCCCGATCCGAGTGGCCTCGCGGAAAGGGAGGGCGTGACCGCTCCCGGCCTCGTCCCGTAGGCGGCGCTTCCCGCGTCGGGAAAGGACGAGTCGAGGTCGAAGTTCGCGGTCAGTCCGAAGGAGGGAAGCGCATTTCCCTTCCCCGCGGAGATCTCGCGGGCGTTGAGGCTGAGCGAGCCGGAAAACCTGATCGAATCGCCGTAGGCGAGAGAGACGCTCGGAACGGCGATGAGATTCTGGAATTCCGGAAGGACCACCGCGAGTCCCGTCCTGATCCCCCAGGAACCCATGCGGGCCGCCTCGAAGGAGGCCCCCCCCGAAAGGGTGAACGGCGAGGGATAGGCGGAGGCGGCCGAGCCCGAGAATCCCGTTCCGCCCGATGGGGAAAATCCCTTGCCGATGCCGGTGAGGGCCGCGTTCCAGGCGAGGCGTTTCATCGGGCCCGTATCGCGGGGAAGCCCGGCGAGGCCGAGATCGAGGCCGAGGCCCCAATCCGACGAACCGGAAACGCCCTTCCCGGCCATGAGGCCGAGCCCCGTTCCGACGACCAGGCCGGGATAGATCTGTTTCGCGATCGAGCCGGTCGCCGAGAAGACCGAGCCGATCGCCAGGGGCGACAGCGAGGAATCGGCGTACTGGATTCCGCCGTTCAGGACTCCGTAGGGCTCGGGAAGGCAGAACCCGGCGTTGACGATGGTGCCGTAGCCCTTCTCCGAACCGAGGCCGGTGATCCCGCCGTAGCTCAGATCGAGGATCGGCCGCTGGGCCGTCCCGTTCGCCGCGGGATTGAGGGCGGCGGATTCGGGACCGTCGACCGGAACGGGGGACGAGAGGCTCGAAAGGAGCTCGCCGCCGCGGGGAGGGTCGTAGGCGAAAAGCGAAAGCACGTCCACCACTGCGAACAAGACCGATGCCAGAAGAAGCGCTCTGTTCCGGACCATATGGATCTCCCTGCGATGAATCGTTTCCCCGTGTCGGGCGGTCATCCGGCGTCTGTCGATAACCCGGGACGGCCGCGCGATCGGACCCAGGATTCAACGATAAACCCGGGAGGTGAGTTCGGCAAGGGTGGATATCCGATATCGCGCGCCCCTGAGGGTCATGGCGCCGCTTTTCTGAAACCCGACGCCCGGAGGACGATACCGGCGAGCAGGATCGGAATTCCCGCGGAGGCGAGGACGACGCCGAGGGAAAGCCGGCCGAGCGAAAGCCCCGCGGCGGCCATGGCCAGGGGAAGGGTCGCGTTGCCGACCGTCGTCGAAAGCCCGAAGACCCGTCCCCTCATGTCCTCGGCCACCGAGCACTGCAGGATCGTCGTCCATGATATCGAGGCCGCGGCGACGGCCATGCCGACCGCGAAAGCCGAGGCGAAATAAGCCGGGCCCGAGGCGACATGGAGGAGCGAGGCCATCCCCATCGAGGCCACCCCGAATCCGAGAAGCGAGAGGGCGCCGAAGAGGCTGCGCGTTTTCGAGAGGCCCAGCCGGGCGAGCGCGAGGGAACCGGCAATCATGCCGAGCCCGAGGAAGGCCTCGAAAAAGCCCAGGTTTTTCGCCAGATCCCCGATGAGGCCCCGGGCAAGAAAGGGCGCCGAAACCGACACGACCCCGACCGCGAAATGGGCCGCGGCGACGGCGGCGAGGGCGACGAGGATGATCCGGCTCCTTGCGGCGTAGCCCATGCCCTCCGCGAGGCTTTTTCGCATCGTTGACCGTTTCCGCTCGATGTGGGGGGACGGGAGGCGGGATACCGCGATCAGAGCCCCCGAGGAGAGGAAGGAGATTGCGTTGCAGGCGAAGACGGCCGGATAGCCGAAAAAACCGAGGACGATGGCCCCGCAGGCCGGTCCCAGAACGGCGGTCACCCCTCCCCCGAGCTGGGAAAGGGAGTTTGCCTCGGCGAGGGGCTCCTCCCCGACGATAGAGGGGATGGAGGCCGAAAGCGTCGGATTGAAAAACCCCGAGGCCATGGAGATGACCGCGGCGGCCGCCACCACCTCCCAGAGTTCGAGTGATCCCCTCGAGGAGAGAACGGCGACCGCCGCAACGACGAGGCCCCTGACGAAATCCGCCGCGACCAGCATGGTTTTCCGGTTCGAGCGGTCCGCAATCGCCCCGCCGAGGGGGCCGGCCAGGAGACCAGGCAGGATGGAGGCGACGAGGAAGAGGGCCATCGCCGCCGGGGAGCCGGTCTTCGCCGCTATCCAGACGGCGAGGGCTATCGCGTAGAACCGGTCGCCGATCTGGGAAACGAGCTGGCCGATCCAGACCCTGAGGAAATCCCGATTCGAGAGTACGGTCATGCCTCCCCTCCCCGTCGCTTCCGTGACTCGAGTCGGATCGCCGCGACCTCGGCCGGCGAGAGCCCGAGGGATTCGAGGAAATCCTCGTGGGCCTCGGGGGCCGTCCCCTCGAAGCTCTCATGCCAGTCCCGGGCCCCCTCGTCGTCGAGGCCGGCCTCGTGGAGGACGGCCAGCCAGGTTTCCTTGTCCATGGTCCGGGACCTGGCCCTCGTCCCGTCGGGGCCGAGCAGCGAAAGGAGAACCCGCTGCTGCTCGCGGAGGGCGGCCATCTCCCGGTTGATCTCCTCGAGACGCCGTTCGAGGGCGAGGGTTCCCGTGTCGTCGCCCAGCATCGGGCCGATCTGGGCGACCGCCATGCCGGCCTCCCTGAACATCCTGATCTTGGCCAGGCGCCCGGCATCCGCCTCGGTATAGACCCGATAGCCCGAGGCAGTCCTCGCGCCGGGCACGAGGATTCCGGTCGATTCATAATAGAGAAGGGTCGCCCGCGAGATGCCGAAACGCCTCGCGAGCTCGCCTATCGTGATGGATTCATCGGTCTTCATGCCTTGACGATAGACCCGTATGTCGTAGACAGGTCAAGCGAAATCTCACGGAGTTTGGAAAGAATCCATTTCGGAACCGTTCGGAAACCACCGGACGACCCCAACCTTGTTCCTCTTGCGCGAATAGAACATGCCGCCGTTCCAGTACTCGATCGCGGCGATGAGGCTGTTGCCGCCATCCTCCTCGGCGCTTGTCGGCCCGCGGTAGCGCGCGAGTTCCAGCAGAAGATCGAAATTTCTTTCGAAAAGGGCGATCTGGCGTCGGCGGAAGAACTCGTTCCATTCGTCGAGATTGGTGAAGCCTTCGCCCTCATCCAGAACGATGAAGCGTGCCCGTTTCCGGAAGTCGTACCACACTTTGAGGATTTTTGCCGGGTCGCCTTTGTTTCCGTGACTGATGCCGTTCTTGATGATTTCGGAAAGCTGCTGTTCCAGAAGCCCTCCTTCCAGGAAATCCGTGGGACACTCGCGCAGGATCCCCATGGCGTATTCCCTGATGCGCGAACGATCGCTCGGGAACTCGAGGTAATTCATGCCGTCCGCGTCGAAAAGCTCGTTTCGGTCGTCGACGATCAGTTTCTTGATGATCAAGGTGTTCATGCGCTTCCCTCCGGTTCTTTCGTCTCTTTCATCAGGGTGAGGATATTGGACATCATAAGGACCTTCCGCGGGATGCCCTTTATTCCCGAAAAAAGGATTTCCCCCTCGGCCTTTTTCACGATCTGCATGATGTGAATGAGCGAGCCGACGCCGGTGGAATCCAGGTAGGTGACGCCGGAAAGGTCCATCACGATCCGCGTTTCCCCGGCCTGTATGCGGTCGATCATGTCCTCCGTGAATTTGGATGCCGTGTACAGGTCGAAATCGCCCGCCACGAGTATTTTCGCGTAGCGATGGTTCCGATCGCCGTGATCGGAACCATCGCCGGGATCGTCACGATCGGCGACGATACTCCATTCCATCGCATTATCCTCCGGTGATCATCATCGAGCGAAATTCAGGAGTCGACGGTGCATCGTTCGCCCATCGTTGCAAACTCCCCAGCGAGGGCCGGATTCCTCCCAGGGGCGAAACCGGCATGCTGGACAATTTTCATGCATCGATGTTCGAAGGAGATTATTTTTTGATTTTATAACAATAAGAACGGGGGGAATGGTCTCGCATTCCGGACAAAAGGGAACCGCCCACGGTTTCCGAAAGATAGCTTTCGGAAACCGTGATTATCGGCCGTCAGGAACGCGCACAGGATTGCCCGGCAACCCCCGGATAACCGTATTATTTCGAGGAGGGAACCGGAGAGGAAAGGGCGACGAGCCTCGCCTGAAGCTTGGCTTCCTTCGCCTTCAGCTTCTTCTCCATCCTCACCCTCGCCATTTCCGCATCGAGAATGAAGATGGTCTCCTTTCTCGCCGCGGTCAGCTCGCTCACCTTGGCCTTGAGGGCGGTCAGTTCCGCGGTCGCCTTTTCGAGGCTGGCCAGGGCGGAAAGCGCCGCCTTGGTATTGAGATTCGCCTGTGCGTTCTTCTCGAAGAATTTTTTTGAATCTTCCACTTTTTTCGAAATCGATTTACTCACGTGCCCCCCTAAAAATCCGAACGGTTTCCGCGACGGCTCGTAACAAAAAGATAGTTTCACCTTATCGCGTTTTTTCCCCTTATTCTATTCATGGGATGCAACGCCTGTAAACCACACGGATATTCACCGGACGGGTTTTGCGCTGTTTTCACTAATTTCTAATATCATCCTCACACAAAGGCAACCTGAAAATGATTATCGGCGAAGAACAAAAAACGCGCTGTGGACATCCTAAATAGAATCGATATTTCACCTGTTCCTCATCCCATTTTCATCCGGACGGAGCAATACTGTCCGCGTCGGCACGGTTCGGCAGCGAAAACACCATGAAAATACCAGGTTCACCCCTATGAGCATTCCGGCCTCCCGCCCCGACAACCCCGCGGATCGCGTGGAAAGGCAATCGACCGTGTCGATCAGCGGAAAATACTCCCTCACCGAAACGGGGATGTTCTTCTGCATGAAGGCGGGAATCCCGATTCGGGACATAAGGCTGAGGGACGGCGGCAACCAGACCGGATTTCTCTGGAGCAAGGTCGACATCGCCTTCCTCGAACGGCTGGTATCCGCCGGGCTCCTCTCCGGGATCGAGATCGAGCGTACGGAGTTCCTGAGCCTCCGGAACGACTTCATCGTCCTGCTCAAGTCGGCCGTCGCGGGGATGCTCGGACAGAAAAGCTACGGCCGATCCTCGTGCCGCGAACCCGACGAGATTCGAACGCGAAGGCTCGAACTCGCCGAGAACGTCTCCTTCGTCATCATGGAGTTCATCCAGTACGCAGAACAGGCCCATTTCCTGAACCTGGCCGAGCGCGACCAGTTCGCCCGACGGGATCCGTCGGCCGTACCGACCCTTCTCGCCGACCACGCCTTCCGCCAGAGGCTCATGGACAGGGCAAGGCTGCTCAACGAGTTCATCCTGCTTTCGATCAAGTTTTCCGTCCCTACGGACGTTTCCGTGGGAAGGTCGGTCTTGAGCGTCGCGGTCAGGAACAAGGGGATCGTCGGGAACCAGAAGCGCGCCAGCTATCTGAACAAGAGGGAGCGATCCGCCAAGACGGGCAGCTTCACGGATTTTCTCGAGGAGATGACCAACGACAACGGGAACGATTCGATCGGCCTCATGGTCCTCAACTCCCTGATCGATTCCTGCCGCGATCACGGGATCGAGATCGAAACGGCGCTGGTCAGGGACGAGCGCTCCGGCGAGACGGTCGCCTCCCTGAGGCTTTCCTGCTGAAGCGGGGCCGCCCCGTCCCTCGAACGAGGACGCTTCGCAAACGGGCGGGTGTGGCCCACGGGCGTCGCTAATTGACGCGAACGAGGAGGATGGCTTCGTCATCGTCCCCTGACCGGTCCCCGCGAAAGGCCGCGACACCCCGGTGGAGAAAACCCGCCAACTCGGCTGGGGGCTTCTCCCGGTTCTCGACGAGGAGGCTTTCGAGGCGCTCGATGCCGAATTCCTCGTCCTTGAGGTTCTTCTGATTCACGAAACCGTCGGTGTACACAAAAAAAAGGTCTCCGGAGCGGAGGCCAAACTCCTCGCAGTTCACCTCGAGCACGGGAAGGGAGCCGTCGGATGATTCGCTGATCAAGCTTTTGCGGCAGACGCCGTCCCTCACCAGGCCGAAATGGGAATGCCCCAAGCCGCAGAAGATGAGAGATTTGCCGTTTTCGTCTATCTTGAGAAAGGCTCCGTTCAGTCCCTTCTCCATCCGGAAGGTGTTCGCGACGAAGCTGTTGAGCCGAGTGACGAATGGAACGATCCCGCCATCCGGGTCGTACTGCACGAGCATCCCGCCCAGGGCCGCGGAAATCAAGTTCGTCGTTATTCCCTCGCCCGAAATCTCGCAGACCGAACAGAGCCATTTTCCCGGTCGAGATTCCCTCACGGCGAGGAAATCGCCATCAGCCCCCCTCGCCATGGCGGCGAACGCGAAGATATCGAGGCCCGCGGCCCGCCGTTCGATGGTTTGGGGAACGATTGCCCGCTGGATTTTGGCGGCCAGCTCGACCTCGGCCTGACGAGCGTTGAATTGATGGACGAGCAGGTCCTTGGTCGAGAATATGCCGCAGAATTTTCCCTGTGAATCCTTCACCGGGAAATACCTGTTCCAGGACTTGCGGGCGTCTTCGATCAGGTCCTCGGAGACGGAAGCGACCGTTCGGTCGAAAGGAAAAACCATCGCTTCGGTCATGACCTCGACGACCGATTTCCTGTCGAGGAGGTCGTGGGCAATGGGACGGTTCATCTTTTCCTGGAATTGGGTGACAACGATGATGCCCATCGTTTCCTGCCGATCATTGACCACGCCGATGGCCCAGACGTCGCCGGCGGTTTTCAATTCGGCCCAGAGATCGCGGATCTTCAAATCCCGATGGACGAAGCGGCGCTGATTGACCAGGCTGAAGATCATATTCCCCTGGGAATTCGGCAGCGCCGCCAATTGAAGGACGGAGTTTTCGTTGGGTGTTTTCACCAGTGTAGAGTCCTCCAGTCGAATGAGGAAACAATGCGGGTTCGCTGAAATTTCCGTTTAATTCGCCATTCCGAAGGCGAATCCCGGCTTCAACCCCCTTCCTTCCTTGACAAACCTCGGAGGTTTCCGTATAGTCAGTCCTGACTATGACAGAATCATATGTGGTGCCCTTCTACATTCTCGGCTTCCTGATCAGGCTGGGTCCCCTCCATGGATACCAACTGAAGGCCCGCATCGAAAGCGAGGCGAGCGACTTCGCCCAGATCAAGCTGCCGAATATCTACTACCACCTGGGAACGATGAAGAGGAAGGGCTGGGTGGAATCAAGCACGGAACGGGAGGGAAACCGCCCGGAACGGGAGGTCTTTTCGATTACCGGCGCGGGAAGCGCCGAGTTCGGGCGCCTGCTCGAACGCTCCCTCGAGGCTCCGGTTCTCTGGGACTTCCCGATCGACGGAGCGATTTTCTTCTCGAAGGGGATTTCCCCTCAGGCCCTGGCGGAGGGGCTCGCAGACCGGGCGAATCGGATAAAGGCCAGCCTCGCGCGGATCGCCGCACACCGGAGGGAGGCCCTCGGAGAGATCCCGGAATCCTTCAGGGACATGGCCGGCCTGATCTTCGCCCACCATGAAATTCATTATCGGGCAGAACTGGACTGGATACTCGAGGCGATCGAGACGGTTCGGACTCAATAGCCACGCAAGGAGACCAGAATGACTAAATTGTGTTCGCGGCATTTCGATGTCGATTTCTTCGAGAAGGACGAAAAAACCTGGGTGGTCGTGTCGAGGCTCATCGACGATGCCCACGACATCACCACGACGGTGGAGGTCACCGTACCCGCGATGGTCATCAGCGGCGCGGATATCACCTTCGCCCGCTACCCGCTCGATGTCTGCCCGATGATCGAAAAGAACGTGAAGCGGATCGTCGGGCTGAATCTCCTGAAGAACTACAACATGAAGGCTCCGACCATCTTCCTCGGTTCGAGGGGATGCGGAAACGTCATGCAGATTCTGGGCACGGGGCTTCAATCCTTCGTGTACGCCTACTATCCCCATCAGATCAGGACCGGGAAAATGACGGCCGCCGAATGGGAAAGGTTCACGGTCACCCGCCTCCGCAAGGCCTGCCTCGGCCATACCCTCCTCGAACAGGGGAAGGCCTCGATGATGCACCTGGCCCCGTCCTGAATCCTCAGCGGGACGGCGGGGTGCCGAACGCCGATTCGAGGGCCGATTCGATGGTTCCCTCGGAGGCCTCCATCGGCCGGCCCGAGGCGCGCGCGAGGATCCTGCCGTCCGGCGCGACGACGAGAACGGAGATCTGTCCCCTGTCGGGAGCGCCGATGGCCTCGGCGACGGGTTTCGTGTCCAGGTAGAAGGTCGCGGTGGATTCCCGCGCGGCCCTGTCCGGGATTCCCGACCTCATCCCGCCGTCAATGAAGCCCCGCATGAAGGAGTAGCCGGTCCCAATCATCGGAAGCTCCCAGACCGACAGCCCCAACAGGGAGGCTCGAGCCTTCTGCACGAAGGGTTTCCACGCGTCGATGTCGGACTGCTGCCGCCTCTGGAAGGCGACGAACACGAGGGCCGCGGGCGAGGCGAAATCCCGGGGGAAAACGACGGATCGGCCCTCGAGGGTCTTCCCTTCCACCGTGGGAAACCGAAGGCCCTCCTCGGCGGCGAGACTGACCGAAAGCACGCCAGCGAAGAAGGCCACGAAGGATCTGGATATCATCGTCCGTTTCAATCTCACCTCTTGCTCTCAAGTATGGTTCGATTCCGGACCCGACGCAAACCCGCGCTGCCTTTCTACCGGAGGGCGGCCCGTGTCGTCTCGACGATCCTCTCAAGATCGCTGCGCTTCACCCAGTAGTTGGTGACGAAGCGGATGGCCCCGCCTTCGGGCGGGTTCACCTTGATGCATGAGTCCAGGAACCGGCGGACGAAGGCCTCGGGATCGACGGCCCTGGCCGCCGTGAAAAAGACCATGTTGATCTCGACCGAGGCCGGATCGACCGTCACGCCGGGAATTCCGGCGAGGAGACGGGCGAGTTCACGGGCGTTCTCGTGGTCCTCTCCCAGGCGGTCCCTCATCTCGGAGAGGGCGACGAGGCCGGCCGCGGCGAGAAAGCCCGCCTGCCTCAATCCCCCGCCCATGAGTTTCCGCTTCTTCCTCGCGCGCTCGACGAAATCGGCCGAACCGGCGAGGAGGGACCCGACAGGGGCGCACAGGCCCTTGGAAAGGCAGAACATGACCGAGTCGACCTTGCCGGTTATCTCCTTCACGTCGACGGAGAGCGAGGCTGCCGCGTTGAACACCCGAGCCCCGTCGAGGTGGAGGGGAACCCCGCGGGAATGGGCCGCCTGAGAGACCGCGGCCATGGCGTCCAAGGGAATGACCCGGCCGTTGGAATGGGCGTTCTCGAGGCACACGAGGGAGGTGCCGGGAAAATGGATGTCGTCGCTCTCCTTGCGGATTCGCGAGGCGACCTCTGCCGGATCGAGCCTGCCCCGGTCCGACTTGAGGGTCCGGAGCTGCACCCCGGCGATGACCGAGGCGGCGCCCACCTCGTGCTGGACGATGTGGCAGTCGTCGCCCAGGATGACCTCGCTGCCGCGGGGGCAGTGGGTGAACAGGGCGAGCTGGTTTCCGAAGGTGCCGGAGGGCACGAACAGGGAGGCTTCCTTGCCGACGATCCTCGCACCCTCGGCCTCGAGCTTCGCGACCGTGGGATCGTCGCCGTAGACGTCGTCGCCAACCTCGGCATGGTACATGGCGTCGCGCATGGCTTGCGTCGGCTGGGTTACCGTATCGCTTCGAATATCGATGTAGTTCATGGGAATGAATGATGCCCCGGGCCCCCGTCCGCTGTCAACAGCGGGGGGCTCTCGTGCCGGCCTGGTCAGCGGTCGAAGCCGATGGCCTCGAGAAAGCACTTGGCGATGGCGGTATGGCCGATAATGTTGGGATGGATCCTGTCCCAGGCGAGGTAGGCGGGATGGTAACCCTCGAGTATCCGGTCGAACTCGGCCTGGGGATCGGCGAAGAGGGTTCCGTAGCGGCGGGCTATGTCCTTCACCACGGCCGCGTAGCGCTCCATCGCCTTCCTCATCGCGTCGTCGCGGTTGAGATCGATGAAATAGGGGGCCATGAGGACCATGCCCTTCACCGTCGGCACGGTCTTCTTCACCAGGGACTCGAGGGTGGCCTCGTACTCGTCGAGATACACGTGGGAGGCGGTCTGGAGGGGAACGTCGAACTGCCGCCACACGTCGTTGATCCCGATCAGGACGGAAAGCCAGTCCGGCTTCAGGGCGAACACGTCGGTCTCCCACCGGGCGGCGAGATCGCGGACCGTGTTGCCGCTCGTACCGACGTTGATCACGCGGATCCGAAGTTCGGGACGGTAGGCGCCGAGCATGCCGGCGACGACGTTGGGATAGCCCGCTCCAAGGCTATTCGCCTGCCAGGGAAAAATCTCGGCGACCGGCTGGGTCCGCCCAACGTCGGTTATCGAATCGCCGATCATCACCAGGGTCGAATCTTTTTCTATCTTCATGAATCTCCCTCCAAAAAACGTTTCGCTACTCGAAAATCATGTCCGAGATCGAGGCCCCGGGCGCGACCATCGGGAAGACCATCTCGTCCTTGCCGATGACGCAGTCGACCAGGCAGGGACCTTCCGTCGCAAACGCCTCGGCGAGAACCTTCTCGGCCTGATCCTCGCTCGAAATTCGGAAACCCTTGACGCCGTAGGCCTCGGCGAGCTTCACGAAATCCGGCGGCCGGTCGAGCACGGTCTGGGAATAGCGCTTGCCGTAGAACAGGGTCTGCCACTGCCTCACCATGCCCAGGACGCCGTTGTTCATCACGATGATCTTCACGGGAATGCCGTAGGCCGCCGCGGTCGCGAGCTCGATGCAGTTCATGCGGAAGCCACCGTCCCCGACGATCGTGACGACGGGCCCGTGCTTCCCGGTACCCGAGGGTCCGTCGAGGCCGAGAATGGCCCCGATCGAGGCGCCGAGGCTGAAGCCCATCGTCCCCATGCCTCCCGAGACGATGAAGGACCGGGGCTTGGTGAAGCTGAAGCACTGGCCGGCCCACATCTGGTGCTGGCCGACGTCGGCGACGATCGTCTTGTCCTTTCCCGCCAGGCGGTCGACGATGCCGATGATCCTCTGGGGAGTGAGGCCCACGCCGTTCGCGTAGAGAGGGTACTCGTCCTTCCAGGCCGCGATCCTGGCCTTCCATTCGGGATGGGAGCCCTGGGGCATCTCGGCCGTCAGCAGGGCGAGGATCTCGGAAAGCTCGCCGATCAGGTGATGGTCGGTCGGAACGTTCTTGTTGATCTCGGCCGGGTCGACGTCGAGGTGGAGGACGTGGGCGCCCGGCGCGAAGCCTGATCGCTTCCCCACGACGCGGTCGGAGAACCTCGCGCCGACGGCGACGAGGAGGTCGCACTCGGTGATCCCGGAGTTCGAGGCCTTGCTGCCGTGCATGCCGATCATGCGGGTGAAGGCAGGATCGTCCGAGGGAAAGCACCCGAGCCCCATGAGGCTCGTCGAGATGGGCGCGTCGAGCTTCCGCTGGAAGGCGAAGAGCTCCTTCGATGCCTCGCCACGGATGACCCCGCCGCCCGCGTAGATGAAGGGACGCTTCGCATGGGCGAGAAGCCTCGCGGCCTCGGCGATGAGAGCCGGTTTCGAGGGCTTCACCCGGGCGAGGTCCACCGGCTCCTTTTTATGGTAGGAGGTCTTGTTGGTCTGGACGTCCTTCGGGATGTCGACGAGGACGGGGCCGGGCCGGCCCGATTTCGCGATGAAGAAGGCCTCCCGGACCGTGTCGGCGAGCTCGGCCACGTCCTTGACGATGAAGTTGTGCTTGGTCACCGGCATCGTGACGCCGAAGATGTCCACCTCCTGGAAGCTGTCCTTTCCCAGGAGCGGGATGGGAACGTTGCCCGTGATCGCGACGAGGGGAACCGAGTCGATCATCGCCGTGGCGATGCCGGTGACGAGGTTAGTCGCTCCCGGTCCCGAGGTCGCGATGCAGACCCCGACCCGTCCCGAGGCCCTGGCGTAGCCGTCGGCCGCGTGCGACGCGCCCTGCTCGTGCGCGGTCAGGATGTGGCGGATCCGGTCGGCATATTGGTAGAGCGCGTCGTAGGTCGGGAGGATCTGGCCGCCCGGATACCCGAAAACCGTATCCACCCCCTGCTCGAGAAAGCATTCCATCAGTATTTCGGCGCCGGTCAGTTCCATGCTGTCCTACCTCTCCGGCGTCCGGTCGGCGGGCGTTTCGAGAACGGCACCTGTCGCCGCTGAGGAAACGAGGGCGGCGTAGCGCGAAAGCCATCCGGTCTTCACGTTAGGCTCCCTCTTCTTCCAGGCGGCCTTGCGCGCGGCGATCTCCTTCTCGTCGACCTCGAGGACTAATTTTCCCGAGTCGATGTCGATGGAGATGATGTCGCCTTCCTTGATGAAGGCGATCGGTCCGCCCGCGGCCGCCTCGGGCGAAACGTGGCCGATG
>DBTK01000137.1:0-153 GCA_002307015.1 Spirochaetaceae bacterium UBA1318 | reverse complement strand
GCCTCGGGCGAAACGTGGCCGATGGCGGCTCCGCGGGTCGCCCCGGAGAACCGTCCGTCCGTGATCAGGGCGGTGTCAGCGTCGCGTCCCATGCCCGCGAGGGCCGAAGTCGCCTGGAGCATCTCCCTCATGCCGGGACCGCCCCGCGGCCCC
>DBTK01000042.1 GCA_002307015.1 Spirochaetaceae bacterium UBA1318 | reverse complement strand
CCCTGGACATCGAGGCCCAGGGCGTCGTCGCCGAAACCATGGCGACGGCCACGATCGAGATGAGCACCTTCGAGGTCGTCATGACGACGCCCTGCCAGTTACCCCAGAGCGCCGAGGGGAGAAAGATGACGAAGGCGAAGGCCGCCGCCGCGAGGCCCTTTCCGAGGACGGCCGCGATCGCCTCGCCCGAAAGGGAGGCGAGGTAGGCGAGCTCGCCGGTGACGACGATCCCCAGGAAGAGGAGGTTCCGGGAGAGGGAGACGAGGAGGACGACCAGGAAGGCCGTGGCGAGCTTCAGGGCCGGATGGGTCCCGAGCCTTGGTCCCCCGTGGCCCCGGCCGGGCCGGTTCCTGATCCCGGCGAGGGCGCCGAGGAGGGAGAGTATGCTCTTGTCGATGAAGCCGTCCCGGTCGGACTTCGGCTCGTAGCCCTCGCCGCGGGCGAGCCAGGAGGGAATCATGGGCGAGTCCACGGCTGGGCCCTCCCCCGGTTTCCGCCCCTTCTCAGGTGACCGGCGAGCTTGAACAGGATCACCAGGATGGAAGCCCCCGCGACGGCCGAAAGCAGGTAGCCCAAGGCGGCGGGCAGTCCCTTCACCCCGTAGTCGGCGGCGAAGGCGCTGTAGCTGAAGCCCCGCCTCATCGCCTCGGGAACGAAGCCGAGGGCCTGTCCCCCCGTCGTGACGTTCCTGATCTCGTCGGCCCCCCATTCGCCCCAGGCGGTGCCCGCGGCGAGGAGGCCGAGGGGGGAAAGAGCGACGAGGACAACGATCAGGGCGAGGAGGGGCTTCAATTTCGGCGCGGTATCGGCGTAGACCGTTCCGGGAGAAACCCGGCTCACGAAGGCGACGATCGCGACGGTGAAGAGGGCCTCGACCACGCCGGCCACGACCAAGTGCGGGATCAGCATCGCGGGAATGGAAACGGCGAGGGGATAGGGGCAGTAGAGGGGGAGTCCCGCCGCGTTCCGGAACAAAAGGGGCTGGAGGCCGAACTCGACGGCGGCGCAGAGGGCCCCGGCGTTGATGCCCACGTAGGAGCCGAGGGCGAGGCCGACCCAGTCTCCCCTCTTCGATTTCACGAAGAGCCGCACGAGCCTGTAGGTGAAATAGCCCGCGAACGGGGTGACGAAGGCCATGTTGAAGCAGTTCGCGCCGAAGGCGAGGATGCCGCCGTCGCCGAACATCAGGGCCTGGATCAGCAGGGCGATCGTGATCGAGATGCAGGCGGCCTCGGGTCCGAGCAGGACGGCGAGCAGGGTTCCCCCGACGGCATGGCCGGTCGTCCCGCCGGGAAGCGGCACGTTGAACATCATGATGAGGAAGGAAAAGGCGGCCCCGATGCCGAGAAGTGGAATTCTCTCCCGAGAAACCTCGTTTCTCACCTTCCTGACGGCGAGGGCCCAGACGGGAACCATCGCGGCGCCCATGGCCGCGCAGGTCTGGGGGCTGAGATAGTTGTCGGGAATGTGCATGAAGACTCCTTTATGTCGAAAGAGGAGTTCGTCTCCGTGGGTCGCCCTTCGCGGACGTTGGTCGGATTGATGCACGTGTTCGCTGGCCGCCGCCGGATTCGCCCGGCGGGGAACGGTTCGGGGGTCCGGGAGGACCATCGAACCGATCGGTCGGCTTCGAGCCGACAGGTGAGTATAGCGGGGAGGGAGCGGGCGGTCAATCGCCCTTTTTCATCGCGGCGACGAGGGCCGCGACCGCCTCGTCGATGAGCTCCCCGACGTTCTTCGGGGCGAGGCCGACGATGACGAAATGGCTCTGGTTCAGGGG
The DNA here is from genome assembly GCA_002307015.1 of Spirochaetaceae bacterium UBA1318. Lineage (GTDB taxonomy): Bacteria > Spirochaetota > Spirochaetia > Treponematales > UBA1318 > UBA1318. The sequence continues at coordinate 2,982 of DBTK01000042.1, read as the reverse complement.
GAGGAGGAGCTTCTTCCCGGGGGCCGTGGCGACGGCGACGGCCATGGCCGCGGTCACCTCCCCCATCATGGCGTCGGGAATGACGATGCCGATCGGGCCGACGATGAAGTCGGCCGCCGGAGAAGTCACCCTGATGGCGTTCTCGCCCGAGGCTCCCCGATCGGCCCCCGCGTCCACCATCCGCTGCGTCGCGACGGCGTTCGTCCCGAGGGCCACGAGGTCGACCCCGCGAACCTCCTTCCGTATGCGCCCCACGATCTGGGCGCCGATCCCGCCGCCCATCCCGTCAATCACCGCTATCGTCACCGCCATCGGAACCTCCGCCGCAAGGAAGTATCCGGCATTTGGAAAGGCCGGTCAAGAACTTCCAATCTTGACTCGCCCGAGGCCTCCGTGGTTTCATGTTCCCCCGTCCGTCCGCCGGACTGACGGGGGCGGACGGCCGGGGCGGCCTTCCGTCCGAGAGTTCGGCAAAGGGGAGCCATGTACGGGATCGATTTCGGAACGTCGAACACGGTCGTCACGGTGCGGGACGGCGGGGCGGTCAAGGTTCTCGACCTCGGCGAGGGCGGCGTCGTCCCCTCCCTCCTCTACTTCGAGCGGGACAGGCGGCCCTCCGTCGGCGCCGAGGCGATGACCGAGTACACGGCGGCCCTCTCGCGCTACAAGACCTCGGGGAACCTCTACAGCCGCTTCCGTTTTTTCCAGGGCTTGAAGCTCGCCCTCAAGGACGAGCGCTTCGAGGGCACCCACATCTTCGGGAGGTTCTGGACCGCAGAATCCCTCGTCGCCCTCTTCCTGAGGGAGGTGAAGCGTCGCGCGGACGAGGCGACCGGAACGGAATGCCTCGAACTCGTCGCCGGAAGGCCCGTCGTCCTCTCGAGCGATCCCGAGGCCGACAGGCGGCTCCAGGAGAGGTTCCGTTCCGCCTGCATCCTCGCCGGGTTCCGCACCGTCGAGTTCGTCCTCGAGCCCGTGGCGGCCTCGGTCAGCCTCCTCGACGGGACGGGGGGCCTCGTCCTCGTGTTCGACTTCGGCGGCGGAACCCTCGACATCACCGTCGCCAGGGTCTCGGGCAGCTCCATCGAGCCCCTCGCGAGCGTCGGAGCCGACCTCGGCGGCTACCTCCTCAACGAGGACATCTCCCGGGCGAGGATCATCAGGCACTTCGGCTTCGGCGGGAAGCTCAGGACGATGACGGGCAACGTCCTCGAGATGCCGAACTGGATCACGGCCCAGGTCGCCTCGTTCTACGCCCTGCCCCTCGCCGACATCTCGAACACCAGGGAGGTCGTGAAGGGCCTCGTCTTCGACGCCCTTCCGAAGGACAAGGAGAAACTCCGAGGCCTCGACGAGTTCCTCGACCGCAACCTCTCCTTCGACCTCTTCCGCGAGATCGACGGGGCCAAGATAGCCCTCTCCTCCGCCGATTCGGCCACGATCCTCTACACCGTGCCGCCCTACGTCCTTTTCAGGGAAACGATGACGAGGATCGAGTTCGAGGATCTGATCGCCCCGAGGATCGAGGCGGCGAAGGCCTTGGTGACGAAGGCCCTTCTCCAGGCCGGGGTCGAGGCGGCCGAGGTGACGAGGGTGGTCAGGGTCGGCGGGTCCTCGAAGGTTCCCGCCTTCGCCCGCATGCTCGAGGGGATGTTCCCCGGCAGGGTCGAGGAGGGCGAGGTGTTCACGAGCATCGCCGCGGGCCTTCTCGAGGCCCGGGAACGGGGCCTTGTCGTCTAGGCCCCGCCGGGGGGAGTCCGGCCGGCGCCGAAGTATTTCTCGCTCCGGTAGCGGAGCCACACCCTGAGCTCCTGGGGGATCCTCTCCCTCTCGGCCTTCGTCAGGGTCCCGTAGAGAAGAAGCGCCCGGTCCCGTTCCGTTCGGCAGGCGAGGTTGTTGTGGGCGTCCCAGTACGACCGCGCGAGGCGGATGCGGCGGTTCACTTCCTTTATCAGGGCTTCGCCGGAGAGGCTTTCGGGTCCGCCGTCGGTCTTCATCGCCCCAGGATACCGTCGAACGCCCCGTTTCGGGAAGGCCTGACGATCTGGGAATGCCAATCCGGATTCGTCGGCAACAACTCAGCGGTCCCGCCGACTGGAATTTCTCATCCCATCTATGGCATACTTCCCGCAAGCAACCAAGCGGAGGATACCGTGTACAGACCCGTGGATTCGAAGTCGAGTTTCCCGAAAATGGAAGAAGAGGTTCTCAAGTTTTGGGAGGACAACAAGATATTTCAGAAATCCGTCGACCAGAGGGAGGGAAGCCCCGACTACGTGTTCTATGACGGCCCGCCCTTCGCCACGGGACTGCCCCACTTCGGCCACTTCGTGCCGAGCACGATCAAGGACATCATCCCCCGCTACCAGACGATGAAGGGCCACCGCGTCGAGCGCCGCTTCGGCTGGGACTGCCATGGCCTCCCGGTCGAGACCCTGATCGAGAAGGAACTCGGGCTCGATTCCAAGACCGACATCGAGAAATACGGCATCGCGAAATTCAACGAGGCCTGCAGGGCAAGCGTTCTCCGCTACACGGGCGAATGGAAGACCATCATCACCCGCCTCGGACGCTGGATCGACTGGGAACACGACTACAAGACCATGGACCCCGACTACATGGAGTCCATCTGGTGGGTGATGAAAAGCCTGTGGGACAAGGGCCTCGTATACGAGGGCCACTACATCCTCCCCTACTGCCCCCGCTGCGCGACCGTACTCTCGAACCACGAGCTCGCCCTGGGCGGCTATAAGGATGTGCACGATCCGGCGATCACACTCAAATTCAAGGCGGTCGCGACGCCCTCGGGCGCCGGGCTTGATGGACTGGCCGACGGCAAGACCTACCTCCTCGCCTGGACCACGACCCCCTGGACCCTGCCCTCCAACTTGGCCCTCTGCCTCGGCCCGGACATCGACTACGTCCTCGTGAAGGATCGAGGAGCCGACGGCACGCCCGAGCGCTACATCCTCGCCGAGTCGC
>DBTK01000084.1 GCA_002307015.1 Spirochaetaceae bacterium UBA1318 | reverse complement strand
TGCAGGATGAAGATCCGCAGAATGGGGGCGTGAATGGTTTCATGCCTCCCATACGCGTTTTGTAGCCCCCCTGCTTCAAACCAACAAGCTTCGAGGAACTAATTATTGAATAAATCGGGAAACTATGGAGGTGGCGGGAGTCGAACCCGCGTCCTGAAGTGCGCACCAAGAACATCTACAGGTTTATCCGTCCATTGAATTGTCAGGAAGTGGTTTGCGGGACGACGCGCGCCGTTTCCTTATCATGAAGTGATGTCCGATTATCCGTTCATGCCCGGACAACCGTAAGCCCTGGTTGTTTTGCGGATCCTTCCGTCGCTCAAGGCGGTGCAGCGGAGAACCCGGGCTTTCACTACTTACGCAGCGAGAGCGTAGTCAGAACTGTTATTGGCAGTTGTGTTTTTGCCGAATGTTAGGAGATCGGCACTCCACCTGCAGCCCATGATACGGATCACTCCAATCGAAACCGTGGCACCCCCAATACTGATGAGAATATACGGATTTGCACCGTGATTGTCAATGAAAGGGGAAAAATGCGGTTTTGTCCGGAAACTTGAATCTTTTTTGAGCAATCGGGATTGGAAGAGTGAAAAACTCGGCAGATGCTTCGGCACACAATTCCTTTTCGGAGTTCCTGAGCTGGATTTTGATGAGGGCAATATTACCTTCCATCCCGGTCAACCGTGCCCTCAATTCAAGCGGGGATTTGTCCATGTAAACGGATTTCTTGAACTCGACCGTGAGTTTTTTTGTATAGCCCATCGTCCCTATTTTCGCGAATACGACCCAACTGGCCGTTTCGTCGATGAGCGTGGACTGGACACCACCATGCATGACATTAACGTAGCCGGCGAATTCCGGCCTGATATTCCAGATTGAGACGATATCTTCGCCATCTTCGAAGAATTTCATTCTGAGTCCGTCGTTATTCAGCGGCGAGCAGCCGAAGCAACGATAATCCGGGATTTTTGCGAATGGATTGTTGATTTCCTTCATTTCATTCTCCGAGAAAACACATTTATGGTCCGTTTCGTATTTTTATGAGAATAGCGAGAACAGGGGGATTTGGCTATACTTGCTGTATGAATTCCGAATTCTCGATTCTTTGCCTCAGCGATCTGCATGGTGAGACGGCTGGACTTTCAAAAATTTCACTCGAACTTACCCAAGCCGATCTCGTTCTCATCGCGGGCGACATTACGAACTTCGGCGGAAAGGCACAAGCGCGGTCCGCTCTCGATGCTATTCTGACGTATAATTCCCATCTATTGGCGATCCGCGGCAATTGCGATCTCCCGGCCGTCGATTTGGCCCTCGATGAAGCAGATGTAGGGTTTGGCTCGAGCCCGAAGGCACGTTTTGCGATTCAAGTGATCGGGCTGGGAGGAGGGCTTCGCTCCAGGGGGCTGACTCCATTTGAACGTTCCGAGGAAGATCTGGAAACAGCGCTCGACGAAGCATATGGAAGGATTGATGATTCTCTTCCCTTCATTCTTCTTGCACATGAACCTCCCCATGGCACTCGGACGGATATCGTCGGTTCCGGGCTTCATGTCGGGAGCCTCGCGATCCGACGTTTCATCGAGAACAGGAAGCCGCTCATCGCCTTTTGCGGCCATATCCACGAATCGAGTGCGATCGATTCTATCGGGACCTCGCGGGTCGTGAATCCGGGACCGTTCAGGGATGGCTTCTATGCTATGGCTGTCCTTTCGAGTGACACTGGCACGTGGGGTGTCGAATCCTTGGAATTGAAAACCCTCTGATTCGCTGATGGGGTTTCATATTCGCCTCATTCCGTGACTTTGAATCAACCGTGCCGAATCGATCGTCTTGAAAACGAGGTTGGGCATGGAAATATATGGCTACGATCCCACCGGCTTCGATGGGGAACTTGTTACAATCGAGGTGGACATCCGCCGGGGAATACCGGGGATGGATCTTGTAGGTCTTGGTGACGAGGCGGTACGGGAGTCGAAAGAGAGGGTTCGCGCCGCCATCAGGAATGCTGGATTCTGCTTCCCTCCTGACCGAATCCTTGTAAATCTCGCCCCCGCCTCGGTACGCAAGATCGGATCGGGATTCGACCTGCCGATTGCCGCCGCCGTTCTCGCTGCGTCAGGACAGCTGGCCTCTTCACCCGATCTCAGGGCCATCGTCATCGGGGAACTGGAGCTTTCGGGAAGGGTACGCCCCGTGAGGGGGGTACTTTCCGCCGTCGCGATTGCACTCGACCACGGGATTTCCGTTTCCATCGTACCAGATGAAAATCTCGCCGAAGCGGCATCCCTCGGTTCCCGAGCCTACGGTGTCTCGAGCCTGGGGGATTGCGCGAGCCTCATGGATTTGATGGCTGTCGGGCGATTCCCGCCGGTTTTTGATGCCGTCCCAAGATTCAACAGCCAGGCTACGACGGTAGAAGGCGATTTTTCGGATCTTCACGGCCAGGCAGTCCTGAAGAGGGCCCTCGAGGTCGCAGCCGCCGGTGCTCATAACGTTTTTCTGTTCGGACCGCCCGGTTCCGGGAAGACCATGGCCGCACGACGTTTTCAGGCGCTGCTTCCGGACCTGAAGCAGGAAGATTCGATCTCGGTTACGCGAATTCATTCCCTCGCCGGCAATCTGGGGGCGAACGAGGGTTTGATTTCGAGGCCGCCTTTTCGTTCCCCTCACCATAGCGCATCGCTCGAAGGGATGATCGGAGGCGGCCGATACATTCGCCCCGGTGAGATATCACTGGCCCACAAAGGCGTCCTTTTTCTTGACGAGGCCGCCGAATTCAGGCTGGACGTGCTTCAGGCCCTCCGAGAACCGCTCGAGGAACAGCGCGTATCCATTTCGAGGGCCCAACGGTCGGCGTGGCTTCCGGCAGATTTTCAGCTCATCATGGCCGCCAATTCCTGTCCGTGCGGGAATCTCGGAAGGGCGGGAGGTATCTGTGTCTGCTCGCCTCAAGAAATTCTCAAGTACCGAAAAAGGATGGGCGGTCCTCTGCTCGATCGGATCGATATTCGAATTCCTGTTTCGCCGATCGGAATTTCGGAACTGACCGGAATTCCCGGAGAGTCCACGGCGGCGATGTCCTCGAGGGTCCTCGCCGCCGTGGATAGGCAAGAAAGACGGTATGAGGGCCTCCCTTTTTCGAGAAACGGCAGGCTTCCTCCCGCCTTGATCGGCCGGTTCTGCAGCCTCGACGATGATACCGCCCTCGCCTTCGCGAAGGCGGTCGAGCGCCTCGCCCTATCATCCCGAGCCTGCCATTCGATTTTGAAGATCGCTCGGACCATCGCCGATCTTGAGGGAGAGGAAAGACTCAGGAAGTCCCATGTGCTCGAGGCGATCCAGCATCGCCGGTACGGCGACAACGATTTTTTCTGGGACCAGACCTGAGGGAAGCGGCTCATCGCGGGGAATTGCGGACAGGATTCGAAGATCGCAATCCGTATCGGCCATTCGGCCCAAGGCAGCGCCTTCGATCAGGCCTTTGGCCTTTCGACGAAATCGAGTTCGAGACCGTCCAGAAAGGAATCCTCAATTTTCCTGTCGCCGGCGGTGATGCCGAGTTTTCGGTCCGGCCTGTTTTCGCCGTGAAAATCCGAACCAGCCGTTATCATGAAGCCGAGGTTCCGCCCCATCGTCTCGAGACGACGGCATGCGTTGAGCGTCGCCGTCGGATGGTAGGCCTCGATCCCGTCGATGCCGATTTCCTTCAGTTCGTTGAGCTTCAGCTGCAGTTTCCCCCACGAGAGGAAAAGCGAAAGCGGGTGGGCGAGTATGGCCCTTCCGCCCGAGGCGTGGATGAGATCGATGGCCTTTTCAAGGGGAACGGTTTCCCGTCCCACGTAGAACGGGCGTCCCTTCGCGAGGTATTTCGTGAAGGCCAGCTGCTTCGTTTTCACGAATTTCCGCTGGACGAGAAGGGAAGCGAAGTGAGGGCGTCCGACGATCGTTCCTCCCGCGATCGCCTGCACTTCATCCATATCGGCCGCGACCCCCGCCTCCCGTATCCGCTCAAGAATGGCGAAGTTCCTCTCGACCCTCTTGGCGTCGATGAATGTGAGGGTGGAGGCGAACTCCTCTCCGGGATGAAAAAGCCCGAGGCCGAGGAGGTGAAACTCGCCCGGGATGAACATGATCTCGAGTTCTATGCCGGGGACGAACCGGATATCGAGATCGGCGGCGCGGGATGCGGCCCGGTCCAGGCCGAGCATGGTATCGTGATCGGTGACCGCGAGCGCCGAGAGTCCGCGCCTCGCCGCGAGTTCCACCAAGGCTTCCGGAGAAAAAGTACCGTCGGAACAGGTCGTATGGGCATGAAGATCAATCATCTTTACAGTATCGAATGATTTTAGTGGATTTTTCAGCGGAAAATGCCGAAAAAAGAAGTACGGAAAAGATATACGTTGACAGCAACTGGCGTAAAACATACAATTGAACTGCGTGCGAAAAGGAATGAGAATGGCTGAAGGGTATTCACTGACGAATGGATCGATCGTAACGCCGTTATCCGTTAAAAAACGAGCCAGCCTAACCGTTGCGGGTCGTGAAATTTCCGGATTTACCTCTGGTCCAGGTCTTTCAATAGATCTTCACAACGATTCGTTCGTCTACCCCGCCCTGATCAATATCCACGATCATATGCGCGGGAATTACCTTCCGAGAGTCGGCCCGTCGGGAAACAAATTCTACGTCAACTGGGCTCCATGGGACAACGACCTGAAATCGTCCCCCGTCTATGACGAACGATCGCACATTTCATTTGATGAAATCTATTTTCTCAGCTCGTACAAGAACATGTTTTCCGGCGTCATTACCGTGAACGACCATTTTCCCCATGATTGGAACAGCGCGGTCATCCCACGGCTTCCGATCCGCGTTATAACGGAGTACACCCTCGCGCACGAATGCTCGTCCTTCGATCTCAAGTGGGGAGAGGGAATCGAGATCGAGTTCAAGCGGGCCGTCGAAAAGAACTATCCCTTCATCACCCACCTCGAGGAAGGCTTCGACGAGGAATCGACGGCGGGCATCGAGATACTTGAGAAGCTTCATTGCCTGGACGATCACTGCGTGTTCATCCATTGCATCGGGTTTTCCGATGTCGATATCGCCAAGGTACATAAAGCGGGCGCCCACGTTTCCTGGTGTCCGGCCTCGAACATGTTCATGTTCAACGTGACCTGCAAGATAAAAAAGATCATCGACGCGGGAATCAACGTGTCGATCGGGACGGATTCCACCCATACCGGTTCGATCAACCTTTTCGCTGAGATGAAATACGCGAGGAAGATCTATCGGGAGCATTACGGGGTCGATCTCGATCCTGAGCTGATTACGAAAATGGTTACGGTCAACCCGGCGAAGGCCTTTCGAATGGACTCCAAGATCGGCAGCCTCGAGCCTGGAAAGATCGCCGATGTCATGGTTCTCAAGGCACGCACCGACGATCCGTACGAAAATCTGGCCAGTGCCGACATGGAAGACATTCAACTCCTTACGATGGAAGGAATTCCGCTTTACGGTGAAACGCGGTTTGGGGATCTTCTTCCCGAGTCTCGCGATGATTATACGACGATACGTGTTGGCGGCAGGGATATGTTCGTTAAGGGCGATCCCGCCGGTCTCCTTCGAGGCATTCGCGAGGAGGTCGGGTTTAAAAAGACACTCGATTTCCTGCCGTTCGAAAATTAGGACGCAAGGGGTTTAAGCATGCCGAAGCTCTCCGCGTTCCGCGCGAACTCGGTTATATATTTTACCGGTGATGTAAGCGATAAAGTATACGTCCTCCAGACCGGAAAGGTTAGCCTGAACTATACGGAGATCGACAACGGCCAGGAAATTCGCGATCCGATCCAGATGGGCGAGTTTTTCGGCGTGAAATCGGCTCTCGGCAAGTATCCGCGAGAGGAAAACGCCCTCGCCCTTCAGGATTCCACCGTTCTCGGTTTCACGGTTCCCGAATTCGAGCAGTTCGCCATGGCGAATACCAGGATCATCATGAAGATGCTCAAGGTGTTCTCGAATCAGCTTCGCCGGGTCCACAATCAGGTCGAGAACCTCCTTTCGAAGCAGGAACAGGTCAGCCCCGAGATCGGCCTCTACAAAACCGGGGAGTACTACCTGAAAAACCGGATGTACGAGCAGGCCCGGTATGTTTTCGGGCGCTACCTGACCTACTATCCGGCGGGGAAGCTCGCCGAGCAGGCAGCCGGCCACATCGAGACCGCCGAGAACTACCTTTCCAAATACGGCCAGGGCAAGGGTCCGGCGCCCATCGAATCCTCCGGAAGCGATTCCCCGCGACCGCAGCAAGGCGCCACCCCATCGGAGCTTTCCGAGGTCGCCCAGACCTACTACAACGGCGTGAGTCTCTTTTCGCAGGAGAAGTATTCCGAGGCCGCCTCCGAGTTCAGGAAGATCATCGACGGGAACGAGGATGCCGAATATGTCGCGAAATCGGACTACGAGTTCGGCCGCTGCCTTTTCCTGACTGAGAAATACGACGATTGCATCAAGCACTTCACGGCCCTCGTGCAATCCTACCCGAAGCACCCCGAGCTCATGGACATCCTCCTGTATCTGGGACAATGCTACGAGAAAAAGGGCGATGTCCAGCGTGCCGCCGCCCTGTACAAGAAAATTTCCGGGATGAGCACGGACGAGGAATCCTCGGCGAGGCTGAAGGCGAAAAAGGCGCTCCGCGAACTTGAGGGGGAAAAGTAGATGGCCTTCGATTTAGCCGCATTCACCCGCTTCGCCCGCACCTTCCAGAAAGGCGAGATGATCTTTTCCGAATTCGAACCGGGCGATACCTTCTACCTCATCCAGTCCGGAAGGGTCCAGATCGTCAGGGTCGTGGGGGATATCGAGAAGACGATCGACGTGCTCCAGCCCACCGAATTCTTCGGCGAGATGGCCATTCTCGAAGGGGCCCCGCGTTCAGCGAGCGCGATCGCCCTCGATACGGTGAAGGCCCTCGAGTTCAACCGTGCGAACTTCGAGGTTCTCATGATGGGCAATCCCCAGATCGCCCTGAAATTGCTCAAGCTCTTCGTGAAGCGGATCTACGATCAGAAACGCCGTTTCATGATTTTGAAGCTCGACGATCCACAGGCGAAGGTGGCCGACGTTTTCCTGATGCTCGACGAGACCCAACCGCAGAACATCCAGGAAGGGGAGATGAAACGGGAGTTCAGAACGACGGTCGGTGATATCGCGCACTGGGCCGGTATCTCGGTCGACGAATGCAGACAACTCCTCGAGCATTTCGTCGCCCAACGACGGCTCGAGCTTTTTCCTGACCGCATTCTCGTGAAAAACATCAACGATTTCCAGCGTTTCGTGAATTCCAAGAGAAAACGATAATCCCCGAAATCAGGCAATTCCAAAACACCCCGGGGTGTTGATCTTTTCTTGTCCGTTTGGTAGTATTTCCGTGTCAACGCCAAGATAGCTCAGTTGGCAGAGCAGCTCACTCGTAATGAGCAGGTCTTCGGTTCGATTCCGAATCTTGGCTATACAGTATAAAGAGTTACGTGTGGCAACCGAAGACCGGAACCACCTATTCTATCGACTCGCGGGTAACCTCGCGGGAAGGAAGTAGGTGATGTCAAGGTCTTTTTTTGTTTATCCGCGCCCATCTGGTGAATTTTTTTGCGGAGATAAACGATCCACAGACCAGGGTACCTATCGCGTCGCGGTCGACCGGAAAACGAAATCGGGATGATGTGGTTCTGGTCGCGAACCCGGATTTCTCTCAAATAATTGCAGAGTTCCCCATTCACCAAAAGTATTGACATTACTTTTTAGAATCCGTATGATTCTCGGGTGATACAAATCCGGGACGTAAAGAAAAACTACGACGGCCACGACGTTCTCGACGGGGTCGATATCTCCATACCTGAAAACTCGGTCTACGGTATCATCGGAAAGAGCGGCGCCGGGAAATCAACCCTCGTGAGGATAGCCGGCCTGCTCGAAAAGCCGGATTCCGGCTCCGTCATCTACCACGAAGAAACCGTTTCCGACCTATCGGGGGTCGCCCTTCTCGAGCGACGACGAAAGAACGGCATGATTTTCCAGAATTTCAACCTTTTCTCGTCGAGGACCGCAGGCGAGAACGTCGCCTACCCGCTCGAGATATCCCGATTCCCCGCGAACGGGATCAAGTCTCGGGTCGGGGAGCTTCTCGACCTCGTCGGCATCGCCGACAAGAGGGACAGCCCAATCTCGAGGCTTTCGGGAGGCCAGAAGCAACGTGTCGCCATCGCCCGGGCCCTGGCGAACTCGCCCGACGTCCTTTTCTGCGACGAGGCGACGAGCGCCCTCGATCCCCAGACGACGGATTCCATCCTTTCCCTGATACGGGAGCTTCAGCGCACCATGAACCTGACGGTCGTCATGATCACCCACCAGATGGAGGTCGTGAGCCGCATCTGCGAACGGGTCTCCGTTCTCGACGGCGGCAGGATCGTCGAAGAAGGGACGGTCCACGAGGTGTTCTCGAGACCCAAATCCCCGGTAACCCGGGAGTTCATCGCCCACCTGATGCCCGAGGAACTCAAGGAGCTCCCGACGACGACGGTGGCAGGGACGGACAAGTACCGGCTCAGGTTCACCGGAGCCGTGACCGACCAGCCCATCCTCTCCCGCCTCCTCAGGACTTTCCCGGTCGAGGTGAACATCCTCGCCGGCACGATCCATCAGCTATCGGGGGAACACATGGGAGAGCTCGTCGTCGAGCTTTCCGGGGAGGAGGAAGCCCGGACGAAGGCCTGCGCCTGGCTTTCCATCCACGGCATCGAAGTGGAGGAATACGCCAATGAATGAGCTCCTCGTCCTCCTGATCGCGCCGACCCTCCAGACCCTGTACATGATCTTCGCCTCGACCCTCTTTTCCCTCATCCTGGGTTTTCCCCTGGGGGTGCTCCTCTGCGTGACTGATTCTGGCGGCATAGCCCCGAGGCCGTCGCTCAACAACGCGGTCGGACGGGTCGTCAACGTGCTCCGCTCCTTCCCCTTCATCATCCTGATGATCCTGGTTTTTCCGCTCTCGCGTATCATCGTCGGCACGAGCATTGGGACGACGGCATCGATCGTCCCCCTCTCCATAGCGGCGGCGCCCTTCGTCGCCCGCATCATCGAATCGGCATTGAAAGAGGTGGACCCGGGCTGCATTCAAGCAGCCCGTGCCATGGGATCCTCCAACCGGCAGATCATCCTCAAGGTATTGATACCTGAGGCCCTGCCCTCCCTCGTGGCGGGCGTCACGACCACCATCATCAACCTGATCGGCTACTCGGCTATGGCCGGGGCGATCGGCGGCGGTGGCCTTGGCGACCTCGCGGTGCGGTACGGATACCAGCGCTTCCGGACTGACGTTATGATCGTTTCGGTGATCGTCATCCTTGTGCTCGTCGAGCTCGTCCAGCTCACGGGATCAAGGATCGGCAAACGTCTTCTCGTCAAGCGATAGTCCGTTCCCTGCCATTGACACTTTTTCCGATAAACACTACTATTACAGTAGTTTCGGTAGCGTATTGAGCGTCTACCGATTATGCAACGAATCAAGGTACTGTCCAACAAGCCAACATATGTTGGCGAAGTTTCAAGGTACT
>DBTK01000083.1 GCA_002307015.1 Spirochaetaceae bacterium UBA1318 | reverse complement strand
GTAAGGCATCGGCCGGGTACTGGACTTGCTATTCGAGTATCGGCAATTCCGATCGAAGGTGAGGGTGAGGGGATTTGCAGAAAAGGTCTGGACGAAGACGCTCAAGACGCCGCTGAAGCAGAATCCTGACTATGTCCCGAAGTATTCGGTCCGCATGGGTATGTGTTTTCCATAAGCTTCGGGACAGTAGCTACTTCTTGCGTGAGACAATGTATCGATCGATGACCGACCGGTACTGGGGTTTCGAATCTGCATACGTTAATAGCGCCTCGAGGTAACCCTCGGGCTCTCCAGTATCGAGCCTCTGGCCCTCGGTCCTTCGGTACACGACCTTGCCCGCCGTCATGAGCTTCCCGAGGGCGTAGGTGTGGAAGTATTCACCCGAAAATCCCGCCTGAAGGTAGCGCTTCCAGCCCTCTTCGAGATAGTCGAAAAACTCGGGCATGTAGAGGTAGCGGCCGATCGAAACTTCGTGGCTCGGCTCCGAACCCTTCGCCGGTTTCTCGATGATGGCGGTGACGTGGAGGTTGTCCTTGGCTGGAGCGAGTACGCCATAGCGGCTTACGTCGCCCTCGACCTTGATGGTCGCGAGGACGGAACAGCCGGTCTTCTCGTTGGATTCAATCAGTTGCCTCGCGAGGGGCTTCGTGCCGAAGCAAAGGTCATCGGGATAGGCGACGACGCAAGGCTCCCGGTTGAGGAGGGGCTTCACCTGCATCAGAGCGTGGCCCGTACCGAGCATGTCTATCTGTCGGACGAAGGAAATGTGGGCCTTGGGAGGGGCAATCTGCTCAAGCCGATCGGTCTTGCCCTCGCGCATGAAGACCGATTCGAGTTCAGCCTCGCGGTCGAAGAAATCCTCGAGGGTTTTTTTCCGGCGCGAGGTGATGATGATGATCTCGGTGATGCCAGACTCGATGAACTCGTCGACGATGAACGAGATCGAGGGCTTGTCGACGAGAGGCAACATTTCCTTCGGTATGGTCTTGGTGACGGGCAGAAAGCGGGTGCCGTAGCCCGCCGCGACAATGACGCCTTTCATGGTGAACTCCTGGCCGTTACTATACTCCGTCCGTCGAGGAAACGGCAACCGGGCGGGGAACTGCGGCCAATGCCGCAACGCCCGCCCTGGCTCCGATACCGCGCATCCCTCGTTTACTGTCTGTTTTCAATAATCTTCGGGACAGTTAGGCCATTTCGATCTGAACCTTCACGCTTGTCGGCTTGGGATGAACGGCGTACTCGTATGCCTTGATGCTATCCTTGAATTTGAAAACGTCCGTGATCAGGGGCTTCACGTCGATCTTTCCCGACCCCATGAGGGCGAGGGCGCGGGGATAGACGTGGGCGTACCTGAAGATCGAGTCGAGCCTTGCTTCCTTGGCCTGGATCGCCACGATGTCCATCGGCACCGGTCCCACCGGCATGCCGATGAGGACGATGTGACCGCCCGGGCAGATGAGGTCCACGAGGCCGGCGATGGCCTTCTCGTTCCCGCTCGCGTCGAGGGCGATGTCTGCGCCCCAGCCGTCGGTTTCCCGCGCGATCGCGTCCTTGAGGTTTTCCCTGAGCACGTTGACCGGCACGACCGGTCCCATTTTCGCGACGATGGCGAGCTTCTCGTCCTGGACGTCCGAAACGATGACCTTGCTGCAGCCTCCCGCGAGCATCGCCATCGTCGTGACCATGCCGATGGTGCCGGCCCCCGTCACGACGGCGACGTCCCCGGGCCTTATCTCGGCCTTTTTCGCCGCGTGCATGCCGATCGCGAGCGGCTCGACGATGGCCCCTTCCCCGAAGGACACGGAATCCGGAAGCTTGAAGGTGAAGGCCGCCGGATGGACGACCGTCTCCCTCAGGCAGCCGTGGATCGGTGGGGTCGCCCAGAACCTGACGTCCGGGTCGAGGTTGTAGATGCCGAGCCTCGTCGCCCGGGACTCGGGGTTGGGAATGCCCGGTTCCATGCACACGCGGTCACCGACCCTGAAATTCCTGACGCTCTTGCCGAGCTCGATGATCGTCCCCGAGGCTTCGTGTCCGAGGATCATCGGCTCCCTGACGACGAACTGCCCGATGGCCCCCCGCTCGTAGTAATGGATGTCGCTGCCGCAGATTCCCACCGTGTGGATGGCTATCCTGACGTCGTATTCCCCGAGGGTTTCCCTGATATCGAAATCCCGTATCGACAATTGCTTGATCTTTTCCAGTACCAGCGCTTTCATTCGTTGCCTCCGTCGGTGATTCTAGCCGCCCGGGGCCGGTCTGTGAAGATCGGCCCCCTTTTTTTCTTCCGGCTCAACCGAACACGGCGCGGAATCGGTCGCAGTAGTAGCGCACGTTGTCCCACTCGGCGTCAGGCGGAATCCGGTGATCCGGACAGGGGAGGTAGCCGCCGAGGTCCACGAGGGGTTTCAGCCTCTCGATCTCGGCGTCGATCGCCGCCCGGTCGTGGGCGAAGACCACCTTGTTCATGCCGCCGATGCCGATGATGGATCGGCCGTACCGCTTCCGCCACGGCTCGATGCTCGCCTCCCAGGTTCCGACCTCGATCGGGAACATGGCGTTGACCCCGTTGTTGATCCAAGTCGGAATGAGAGAATCGATGCACCCGTCGCAATCGAGTGACACGATGGTCGTTCCCCGTTTCGCCAGAAGATCGGTCATCCTCCGGTAGTGAGGACCGACAAGCTCGTCGAAAACCCTCGGCACGATGAGGGGGCCGTTCTTGAAGCAGATGTCCTCCCAGTAATGGCCGAAGTCGAAGGTGATATCCGGCGCGGCATCGAGGGTCGCCTCGAGGGTCCGGTAGCAGAGCTCGCCGACGGTGTCGATCACCTCGGCGAAGAGGTCCTCGTCGTCGGCGTAGAGGTAGCTTGCGCCCTCGACCCCGAGCATGTTCCTGATCTGGCCGAAGAGACTGCCGCAGTAGACGCCGAGGGGCTGGTCCCCCGCCCCGCCCTTCCGTATCCGTTCGATGCCCTTGAGATCGACCCGGTCGGGAGAGAACTGGAGCCGATGCTTGAAATGCGTTTCCCAGTCCTCCCTGCCCTTGAAGAGGTGGTCTATCTCCATCGGGATCGAGACGACGCCGGTCTTCTCGAGGATGACGACGCCCTGCTCGTTTACGACCTTGCGGCTTCCGTCGGGATACTCTTCGAGGGTTTTCCGCTCGAAAACGGGCCTGAGCTCGGTCGCGCTCGAGACGGTCTGGCCTCAGCCGAAATCGAAGCCGAGCTTGCGGGAAACCCTCTCCTCGGCCTCGGCGCCGTAGTCCATCCCCGCCACCTCGGCATCGGTGAGGTGGCCCTCGCGATGCCACTTGTCCACGGTTTCCATCCAGTATCCGAAATGCACGACCGGAACGCGGTCGTAGCGCTGGAACCTCAGGATGGCCAGCGCATTTTCCCTGTTCGTCATTGTCCCCCCTTTGAATCGGCGTCCCGCGAGGTCCAACCCCCGGGACGGTTTCATAGTACCGCGGCCGGACGGGAAGGCAATGCAGAAAACGACGGGAAAGATGGAAAATTCAACGATTTCCATGGTAGGATGGAAGGATGGACCCGGTTCCGGAATTCAAGTTCGCCTTCGCCGATTTCGCTCCCGTCGTCCACATCGCCCATCGCATAGCCGATCCGAAGGGGCTTTCGATCGACCCGCGCGTCATCGCCGATTTCGAGCTCGTCTACATCGCCTCGGGGGAGGGGCGCTACCGGATCCTGGACGCCGAGGTCCGCTACAAGCAGGGCAGCCTCATCGTGACCCCGCCCCATGTCAGGCATTCCTACCGGACCCTCGGCACCCCGGTCGAGCACTACGCCCTCCACTTCGACGTGAGCGAAGGCTTCTCCGATCGATACCGGGACCTCCGCCGCTACTCGGGGCCGGCCTCGGCGATTTCCTTGATCTACGACGATTCGGCCCGGATCCCGCTCCATATCCCGGATTTCGATCCCCGCTGCGTCGAACGGTTCGAGGCCCTCTCGACCCTTCACCGCGAAGTGAGCCTCAGGGCCTACGCCTCGGCCCCGCTCATGATGGCGTCGGCCTTTTTCGACCTCTTCGCCCTCGTCGTCGCGCGCTCGACGGGGGAATCGCGCTACCGGTCGAGGAAATTCGCGAAATCCGCGGCCTGGCTCGATGAGCACTTCGTCCAGCCGGTGTCGATGCCCGAGCTTGCCGCCATCGAGGGCTATTCGCCAAACTACTACGCCGCCGAGTTCGCCCGGAATTACGGGGTCTCTCCGGTCGACTACCTCCATGCCAAGCGGATCGGCCTCGCCCGGGAACTCCTCCGCACGACCGACGACTCGATCGGCCGGATCGCCGCCCGCTGCGGCTACGAGGATCCCTACTACTTCTCGAAGGTGTTCAAGAAACTCACGCGGCTTTCTCCCCGCGCCTACCGCGAGCTCTCGACCCCGAGGGAGGGCTAGGCGGCGGGCCTTCGCCCCCTGCTCGCCGGGAACTTCGCGGCATACTTACAGGTGCAGAACCCTCCCGCTACAGCGCCCCCTCCAGGCTCCACTGGATCCGGTCGGTTCGATACTCGAACCAGTCGAAGAAGGCGTCGGTGCCCGAGGCCCTGCCCTCCCCGCATGCGTAGAGGCCGAGGAACACGCCGGTGAATTTTCCGCCGACCTCGCTCGAGAGGTAGCGGCACTCGCCCCGGCCGATATCGACGAAGCCCGTCCGGTCGGGATCGTCGGCCGGGGAACCGGTGCGGCAGGAAGCGGCCATCCGAAAGGAAAAACGGTACTCCGTCTGATCGGCGTCGACGCGGAGAATCACCGGACCCGAGGGAATCGGGATGGAGGCCTCGCGTTTCCAGAGGCTCCCGAGCCGCCGCCTGAAAGCGATAAGGCGCTTCCCCCCGGCCAGGACGACCGAGACCTCGTAGTGGAATTCCTCGTTGAGGTAGACGGCGAGCCCCGCCTCCTCGCCCTCAGCCTTCGGATCGAAATCGAGGAGGGTTGCCGCCTCCACGTTGAAATGCTCCTGCCGCCTTCCGACGAAGGCCGGGGAGCCGACATCGTCGAGGGTGACGTCCGTCCCCCTGAGCCTCAGGCTCCCCTTCCGGTCGCCGAGGGACCAGCAGCCGGGATCGGGGTTGCGGATGAAGCTCCAGTCGAAGCCGAGAGTACCCGAATCGAAGTCGTCGCGGAACGCCAAAGGATCTGGAGCCTCCCCCGAATCCGCGCCGGAGCGCGCGTGGTTCGGGGCCACGAGCGATGGGGAGCCGGGAAGGTCGCCTTCCATCTCGAGGCCGACGGTTCCGGCGTTTCCGAAGACCGGCCAGCCGTCGGCGTCCCAGACGACGGGGACGAGGAAGGTTTCCCGGCCCAGGTGGTGGCGCCACGGGTACGGCACCGGCCGAATGCCCAGGCACACGGCCCACCAGCGGCCGGCTGAGTCCTCGAAAAGGTCCGCGTGACCTGCGGCCTTCACCGGCAGGGGAAGGCTCCTGTTCGTGAGCACCGGGTTCCGCGGGCAGGGCACGAAAGGCCCCTCGGGACGTTCCGCCCGGGCAATGGTCACCATGTGGCCGTGCTCGGTTCCGCCCTCCGAGATCATCAGGTACCAGAGGCCGCCGATCCCGTAGAGATGGGGCCCCTCGGGAAAGGCGCCCCCCGTCCCCTTCCAGACGACCCGGCTTTCCCCGAGAGGCTTCCCGGTTCCGATGTCGATCGGGGTCAGGACGATGCCAGCCAGGTCGCCGGCGCCGCAGCCGGTCAGCCAGACCTTGTCGCCGTCGAAGGTGAGGGAGGGGTCGATCCCGCCGCCGGGGAGGGATATCGGCTCGGACCATTCGCCCGCGGGATCCTCGGTCCACACGAAAAAGTTCCCGCCGTGGTTCACGTTGGTCGTAACCATGTAGAAGCGGCCGTCGTGCCAGCGGATGGTGGGCGCGTAGATCCCGCCCGAATTGGGAACCCCGTCCAGGTTCAGCTGGCTCTTCCGGGTGAGGCAGAAGCCGATCTGCCTCCAGTGCGCGAGGTCGCGGCTGTGGAAAATCGGCACGCCGGGAAAAAACTCGAATGAACTGGTGACGAGGTAGAAGTCCTCCCCGACTCTCGTCACGCTGGGATCGGGATGGAACCCGGGCAGCACGGGGTTGCGGTAGATCATAAGGCAGGCCCCCCTTTTTCACCCCGCCTGAGAAGGGCGAATCCGATTGTGCAGCCCAGGGCCGCCAGGGCGGTCACGAGCCAGGAGAGGTGGATCCCCCGGCTCACGATGATGGCTCCGCAGATCATCGGCGAGAAGGTGCTCCCGATACCCCACATGATCTCCCGGAAGGACTGGAAACGTCCCCTGAAGTTCGAGGGAGACTGGCTCGCCAGGAAGGGGCCGGTGTTGATCGCGAGCACCACCTCGCCGAGGGTCCAGATGAACGTTGAGACCACAAGAAGCCCTAAGCCGAGCCTGAACGAGAGCATCCCGAACCCCACGACGTAGAGCGCCGTCCCGAGGGCCATGGCCATGAGGGCTGACATGCGGTGGGTGAGCCGCGTGATGAGGGCCGTCGAAGCCAGGACCGTGATCGCGTTGAAGGACATGAGGAAGCCGAAGATGGCGGCACTGCGTTCCCCGAAGGCCTCGGCGGTATAGAGGGTGAGGCCGAAGGAGGTTTGGCTGTAGGAGAAACTGAGGAGAAGGGTCAGGCCGAAGAAGACGAGGAGGATGGGACGAGCCGTCAGGGCCCTGAACATGCTCCCTTCGAATGCCCTCTCCGATCCCGTGCCGGAATCCGCCGCTCCCGGTCGGGAACCGGGAACGAACCGGAACAGAATCGCGATCGCGCAGGCCAGGGCGATGCCGTTGCCGAAGAACACCCAGCGGAGATGGTGCTCGAACAGGAAACCGGCGATCATCGGCCCGACGGCTATGCCGAGATTGCTGCCGAGGTAGCACAGCGAGAACCCCTCCTTTCGGAGGGGCTTGGGGCAGAGGTCCATGATGGAGGCGCTGATGAGAGGCCTCGTCGATCCCTGGAAGAAGCTTGCGACGACGAGCATCGCCGGGATGGCCATGGTCGGCGGCAGGAACCCGCAAAGCCCGAGGAGGAGGGCCGTTCCGGCCATGCAGACGCCGAGTACCAGTCTCCGGCCCAGGCGATCGCTCAGCCTTCCCGCGACGAGGATGCCCAGGAGTCCGACGGCGTTCGTGCCCATGAGCCAGAAGCCGGCGTCCATGCTCGAAAGGCCCAGCTTCCGCGTAAGGAAAAGCGTGAGGAATGGAAAAACGAAATCCCCGCTCCGTACGATAAACTGGATGAAAAAAATAGCCCAGATGGGAAAGGGCAGACGGCCGAAACCGCCCAGGAGCCTTCTTCCCTGTCGCCTGAGCGATCCTGGATCGGGCACGTTGTCCTCCATGTCAAGAAAAAAAGCGGGCCGATGAGTGCAGATGGCCCATCGACCCGCCGGTTGGATCTCCGCGCCGGCTACCGGTAGGTGCTCCTGAGATCGTAGACCTTGAGCTTTCTCTGGAGCTTCGTCGCGGTGAGCTTGCCCCTCCCTTCGTAGGAGAAGACGAGTTTCCTCGCCGCCCCGGGGAGAAGGGTGAAGCAGTTGTCGTCGAAGCATCCCGGGATGCCCTCGGCGTCGAGGGATACGTAGAAGGCCGGCTTGTCGGTCTTGAGCGTGACGACAGGTCCCGTTGGGCCTTCGGCGACCTCGACCGAGACCGTCGCCTTTTCCAAGGCGCAACGCTTCTGTTCGGTCAGGAAGAGCTCGTTTTCGAGTGCATATCCTTTCCCCTCGAAGCGGACGGAAAGGAAGGCCTCGTTCCGACTGCACGGAAGCTTGTTGATGGGAAATTCGGCGAGGAGGACGGCGGAATCGGGGGCTATCGTCGCCTGGAGCTTTTTCTCGCTCACGGTCTTTCCCGAGAAGTCGACGAAGGCGAGCCTCAGGTTCCCGGCGGCCGGCTTGTCGGTGTCGTTGACGCCCCAGACCTGGACCGAGCCGTCCTTCCCGTTGTAGGCGAACACGCCGACGTTCCCGAAGAAACGCCTGGCCACGTAGTGCAGAAGCTTCCACTTGCCCGAGTACTCGATCGAGGCCCAGGAGGCGACCGGCCAGTTGTCGTTCAGCTGCCAGTAGATCGCGCCCATGCAGACAGGCCGTTTTGACCGCCAGTACTCGACGCCGGTCTTCATGGCGAGGGCCTGTTGGACCTGGCTGAGGTAGAGCATGTTCGCGAAGCCCTCGGGCAGCCTGAAGTAGCGGGAGAAGTTCTCGCTGATGATCGAGTTGCCCCTCAGGTTCTTCTGGTGGTGCTCCATGACCGGGGAGGTGAGGTTGAACTGGTCGGCGCTCGCGTAGCCCTTCACCGTGTCGAGAGAGGGGAAGGACTGGTAGCCGAACTCGCTCACGAACCGGGGGAGGATGTCGTAGTAGGCCTCGAAGGGCTTCCCCTCGTGCCAGACGCTCCAGTAGTGCATGTCGCCCTTGCCGTCGGCGTGCCAGTTGTCGGCGAAGTCGCCGGGGCCCGCGCAGGGGGAGCTCGGCCAGAAGGTCCTGGCGGGGTCGAGCTCGGCGACGACCTTGGATATCACCCCCGAGTTGAGGCGGTCGTAGTCGATGATGTAGCGATCGCGGTTGGCCCTCGATTCCGGGAACCAGTTGAGGGCGCCGATGTTCTCGTTGTCCCCGCACCAGAGGGCGATGGAGGGATGGTCCTTGAGCCGCTTCACCTGGTGCCTGATCTCGCGCTCGGCCGAGCCGAGGAATTCCGGGTTCGAGGGATAGAGGGAGCAGGCGAACATGAAGTCGTGCCAGAGCATGATGCCCTTCTCGTCGCAGAGCTCATAGAAGTCGTCGGACTCGTACTTGCCGCCGCCCCAGACCCTGATCATGTTCATGTTCGCGGCGACCGCGGACTCGATGAGCTTCGCGTACCGGACCCGGGTTTCGCGCGCCGGGAGGGCGTCGATCGGGATCCAGTCGGCGCCCTTGCAGAACACGTCGCGGCCGTTGACCCTGAAAATGAGGCTGCGGCCGATCTTGTCGGCCTTGGTGACGACCTCGAGCTCGCGGAAGCCGATTTTTTTCTTCGCCTCGTCGCCCAGGGCCTTCACCGAGAGGTCGTAGAGGGGCTGGGCCCCGTAGCCGTTGGGCCACCAGAGTTCCGGCTTCTTGACGACGACGGGTATGGTGACCGAATTAAATCCCTTGGAAAGCCTGAAGTCCTTGGTCACCGTCTCGGTTCCGACGGTCGCCTGGACCGAGACCTCGCCGTCCTTCGCGGCGCAGAGCTCGGCGGTCACGGAGACCGTCCAGGCCTCGCCCCGCCTCTTCATCTCGGTCGTCACGTACTCGATGCGGCCCTGACGGGCGAGGCCGAGGTAGGCGCCGCCGTAGATGCCGCTCACCATGAGGCAGGGACCCCAGTCCCAGCCGGCGTGGCAGGGGACCTTGCGCACGAGGTTGCGGTAGGGCTCACTGACCGGGGCCGTGCTCGTCGGCACGGGGTAGGTAAGCTTTTTCGCCCGGGCGGCCGCCTCGACGACGGCCGACTTCACGCTGACGGTGAGGGTGTTTTCGCCCTCCTTGAGGAGGCCGGCGACGTCGTAGCGCAGGCGCGCGAACATGTTGTCGGTCTCGCCGAGCTTCTTGCCGTTCAGCTCGACCGTCGCGATGGTATCGACCGAATCGAGATTGATGAAGGCCGCCGGAGCGTTCGCGGCCTGGGCCGAGAGGACGAAGGCCTTTTCGAAAATCCAGTCCTCCCGTCCTGCCCACTGGGCATCGAGCTCCTGGGTGCCGACATAGGGATCCTTCATGAGCCCGGCGGCGATGAGGGCGCTGTAGTTGTCCCCCGGAATGGTCGCCTTGATCGACTCCTTCTTTCCCTTCCGCGAGAGTTGCCAGGTCCCCGCCAAATCGATGTGTTTCATGATTCTCCTTCCCGCGCGGCGATGCGCGCGGCGCTTGGGCCGCTTTCGAAAGCTGGACGGCCTCCCAAAACGGCTTTATTTTATTGTGCGAGGGGCTTCGATCAGCCCCGGTCATCCGACGATAACGTCCCTGAGCTTCCGCTTCGGGACATGGAGGGTTCCGGTCCCGTCCTTGTAGTACTTGATCGAGCCCTTTTCGTCCTCGACGACGGGACTCTCGGCCGAGTAGCCGAGGGCGACCACGGTGCTGATGACGAAGCGGTCGGGCAGCGCGAGGATCGTCCTGATCTTCTCGCGGTCGATCGCGCCCATCCAGCAGCTCCCGATGCCGAGCTCGCTGGCCGAGAGCATCAGGTTCTCGGCCGCCGCGCCGATATCGAGCCCCGGATCTCCCTTGGTGATGTCGGTGTCGACGAGGATGACGATGAAGGCCGTCGGCCTTTCGCTCTCGGCGGGGTCCCCCGCGGGGGCGATGTAGCCCGCCCAGTGGACGGCGGCGAAAACCGAGGCGACCTTCGCCTCGTCGTCGACGATCGCGTACTTGAGGGGCTGCAGGTTGTTCGCCGACGGTGCGAGACGGGCGGCGTCGACGAGGCGCTCGAGGGTGTCGCGCCCGATCCTCCCCTGAGTGAATTTCCTGATCGTCCGCCTCGCGGCTATGATATCGTAGATTCCCATGATTCCTCCTTTGCTTCGGGCGAAACGGCGCTCCAATCCGCACCGGGGGCCGTTGCGTACAACCCCCAGTCAGGGATCAGCGCGCCGACAGCCGGAAAAGCCTGGCCCCGTGCGGAGCGGCCTTCGCGACAACCGAATCGGTCGCGACGCCGATGTCCTCGCGCTTCCAGAGATCGCGGACCGTGAAGCTTCCTTCGGCCCCGAGCAGCGAAAGGGGGACCTCCATGTCGCTCTCCTTGCCGAAGGTGTTGAACAGGGCGAGGTAGAGGCTCCCGTCCTCGTCCTCGGCCGTCCAGCCGACATGCTGGTTGAAGTAGCCGTTCCGGAAAAGCTGCCGCGCCGAGCGGGAATGGTTCAGGACCCTCAGCACCTCGGGGTTGGTGAGGAGGGAGAGCGTCCACTCGTCGTTGTCGCGAAGCTCGCAGCCGACCATCATCGGCGACCGGAAGATGGCCCAGAGGGTGAGCATCGTCACCTGCTCGTCGCGGGTGAACCGGGTCCGCCGGTCGCCCATCCCGTGTTCGCAAGACCTGATGCCGATGTGGCCGACGGGCAGCATGTCGGCGTCCGGCCAGTGCCCGGGCCCGCCGACCCCCGTCCACTGATCGCATTTTTCGAATTCCGCGCTGAGGTCGTCCCACCGGTCCCAGTAGTCGCCGGTCATCCGCCACATGTTCGCCTTCCGGACCAGGTGATCCGTCTTCTCCCTCGGCGCGGGCCCGGGGGAGAGGCTGAACACCATGTCCCGGCCGCACCGGTCGATCGCGTGCCTGATCAGGTCGATCTCGCCCTCGGAGGCGTAGGGATCGGTCGAGTAGCCCGTCCGGGAGAGGTCGTCGACCTTCACGAAATCGACGCCCCAGGAGGCGTAGAGCTCGTAAACCGACTCGTAGTACCGCCGGGCCCCCTCCTTCGCGGGGTCGACCCCGTACATGTCGGTGTTCCAGTTGCAGTTGGCGTTGGGATGGGCGATGTCACGGGCCCTTTTTTCGCTCCCGAGTATCGGCGCGTTCGCGTGGACGGCCTGGCGCGGGATGCCGCGCATGACGTGGATGCCGAACTTGAGCCCGAGCGAATGGACGTAGTCGGCCAGGGGCTTGAAGCCCTTCCCTCCCACGGAGGAGGGGAACCGGTTCGTGGCCGGGATCAGCCTCGAGTAGCCGTCCATCTCGAGGGGAACGAAGAGCCGGTAGGCCGAATCGACGGCTCCCGGTTCGTACCACTGGATGTCGACGACGACGTATTCCCAGCCGAATTCCTTCATGTGGAGGGCCATGTACTCGGCATTGCCCCTCACCTCGTCCTCCCTCACGCTCGCACCGTAGCAGTCCCAGCTGTTCCAGCCCATGGGAGGGGTCTGGGCTATCCTATTGTTCATGTCCTCGTTTCCTTGTATCACATAGATCGATCGCGGCCCAACGGCAACGTCGTCGAGTATATGTCCGGTCCGGTAAATCGTGCAATCGCTGCGGCGGAAAATCACCATACCCCCGTAGCAAGTGCGGGGGGGGGGGACACGCTCGTGAATCCCGATCTCGGTCCGGCCGGGGAGGGGCGAAACGCTTGAGCCTGCGCACAAAGGGACCGATAGGGTGTTATGAAGTTTAGGTACGGCCCGATTTCCATTCCGCTCGCCCTCATTTTCGCCTCGATGCTCGCGCTTTCCGGCTGCGCCACGGTTCCCGAATCGGACGGCTGGTCCGGCCCCATGCCATCCAACCCCCAAGTCCAGGCGAAGCTCGTCGACTGGGCGAAGAGCCTCGTCGGCAAGCCGGCTGCGGTCGCGAGGGGAAGGCGATTCTCGTACGACTGCACCGGCGTCGTCTGCGCCGTCTACTACGGGGCCGGCATCGACCTCCAGGCCAAGTTCGGGAAATACCGGGGAAACGGGGTGACCAGGCTCCACAGCATCATGAAGGACTCCGATCTCCTCTACCGGACGAGGACCCCCGCCCCGGGCGACATCATCTTCTGGGACAATACCTACGACATGAACGGAAACGGCAAGTGGGACGACGAGCTGACCCATGTCGGCATGGTGACGGCGGTCGACGGCTCGGGAACGATCGATTTCATCCACCTGAACTATAGAACGGGCATCGTGATCGAGAAGATGAACCTCTTCGAGCCGAGCCTCACCAGGCGCCCGGAGTTCGGGAAGGCCGTCGCGATCAATTCCTCCATGAGGATGAAGGGCCAGCCGGCTGGCCCCGGAACGACGGCGGGCGAGCTCTTCAGGGACTTCGGGGCAGGCTACCTGGTCCCGTAGGACCCGGTCGTTGACGAGGGGACGGTTTCATGCACTAATGGACCCCATGGACCAGGGCATCGAAGATATACGCACGAAAAGCGCCTTCATCATCGACATGGATGGCGTCGTTTATCATGGGGACCACCTGCTGGAGGGAACGAAGGAATTCGTCGCCTGGATGAGGCGAGAAAACAAGAAATTCCTTTTCCTGACGAACTCGAGCGAACGCTCTCCGGTCGAGCTTTCCCAGAAACTCGCCCGTCTCGGCGTCGAGGTCGAGAGCGAGCATTTCTACACGAGCGCCCTCGCGACCGCAAGCTTCCTCAGGACCCAGAAGCCGGGCGGAACGGCATTCGTCATCGGCGATCCCGGCCTGATGCACGCCCTCTACGACGCCGGTTACACGATGAACAACGTAAACCCGGATTACGTCGTCGTCGGGGAGGGGCGATCCTACAACCTGGAGGCCATCGAACGAGGGGTGAAGCTCGTCCTCGAGGGAGCCCGGCTCATCGGCACCAACCCCGACCTCAACGGCCCCGTGGAGGGCAGCCTCGCCCCGGCCTGCGGAGCCCTCATCGCCCCGATTGAGCTCGCCACCGGCAAGAAGGCCTACTTCATCGGCAAGCCCAACCCCCTGATGATGCGCCATGCCCTCAAGCAGCTGGGAGCCACGAGGGAGGAGACGATCATCATCGGGGACCGGATGGATACCGACATCGTCGCGGGGGTGGAAACCGAGATCGAAACGGTGCTCGTCCTTTCGGGGGTTACCGCACGCGAGGATATCGCCCGGTTTCCCTACGCCCCGCGGCACGTCCTCGGCGGGGTGTACGAGATTCCCGACTGAACGCCCCGGCATCCATCGGCAAACAACCCGCTTTATCATAGAAATCCACCAAAAATCGCTATTAATTCCAATATGAACTAAGCCTCGTCGGGTAAAATAAGTTTCCAACCAAGGAGACAACCATGGAACGAAGCTTTTATCTCGATATGGCGGCCAGGGGCATGAGGCTTCCGGTCGCCACTCACCTTGTCCTGCATGAAAATCCCGACCCGGAGGCCATTCTCCTCGACGGGAAGCGCCTCGCCGCCGTCATGTCCGATACCGCCCGCCGATTCGATTCTCCGCTGGCCCTTCCCGTCATGGACCTCACCCTCGAAAAGGATATCATGCTCAGGACCATGGGAATTCCGGCGGTCGACGTCGCGGGATTCCATTTCGAGGGACTTCCCGACGCGAAGGCCGCGGCGGCGATCGTTCCCTCGATGGACGTGCTGAAAAGCCCCCGGATCAAGGCCAACTACGACGCGATCGCGACGATCGCACGCGAGGGCGAGCTTCTGCCGGTCGGCATGTCGATCGGCCCCTTCTCCCTTCTCACGAAATTCCTCAAGGACCCCATCGTCCCGATCTACCTCGCCGGGCAGGGCCTGGGACCGGAGGATTCGGAAGAGGTAGCGGCCCTCGCCTCCATCCTGAAGCTCTGCGAGACCGTCATCCACGCCTCGATCAGGGCGCAGATCGCCGCGGGAGCCAAGGCGATGTTCGTCTGCGAACCCGCCGCCAACCTCGTGTTCTTTTCGCCGAACCAGCTGAGGGAAGGCTCGACGGTCTTCGACGATTTCGTCATCGCCCCGAACCTCAGGGTCAAGGCCCTTCTCGAGGAGAGCGGGGTCGACCTGATTTTCCACGACTGCGGGGAGCTCATTCCCGAAATGGTGAAAGCCTTCGCCGTCCTCGATCCGGCCATCATCAGCCTCGGCAGCCCGGTCAAGCTCTGGGAGGTCGAACCCTACATCCCGATGACGACGGTCATTCTCGGGAACCTGCCCACCAAGAAGTTCTACTCCGACACCGACGTTCCCCTCGATGGGGTCCCCGGGATGGTCAGGGCCATCGACGAGAAGATGGGCGAAAGCGGACACCCCTACATCGTGGGAAGCGAGTGCGACATCCTCTCGATGCCGGGCTACGAAAAGGCGATCATGAAGAAGGTCGAGGCCTTCGTCTCGACCGCCTGCGCCTGCTACGCTCGTTGACGAGGATCGCTTCCCGCGGCTATAGTTGGCCGTGATCATGAAACACGGCATGACTCTCGGGACCAATCCCCGGCTTCTTCTCCTCATCCTGCCCGCGGCCCTGTTCGCCGTGGCCGCGGCGGGTTCGTTTTTCGTCATTCCCCTGATTCCCGCCGTCGTCGTCCTCGTCCTCGTCGCGGTGATCGACCGGGCCGTCTGGAAGATACTCAAGTCCTCGCTTTCCTCGCACGTGTCGACGGATGACGAGAGTTTGACCGTCGCCTTTCCCAACGAGGAGCCGTTTTCCCTCGGAATCGACGAAATCAGCCTCACGGGAAGCTTCAGGGCCAAGGACAAGCGCGGGCTTTTCTTCTACTCCGACAGCCGGGATCAGTTCGGGGCCGTTCCTCCCTTGTTCGAGGACATGGAAGGGCTCGAGGCCTGGCTGAGGGAGCACGTCCCGTTCGAGGACACGGAAGCGACGAGCGACACGATCAAGGATTTCCTCAAGAACCGCTTCGTGACGACCCGCGTCGACGAGCCCGTGAAAACGATCGAATAAGCCATGTTTTCACGCGATGCCAAGCTCCTGCTTTTCCTGAACACCCTTTTCGCCTTTTCAGGCGCCGTCTCGACGGTGTTCGTCAACATGTACCTCTACCGCTACCTCCCGGATATGGCGGCGCTGACGGTCTTCAATCTTTTCCAGTTCGGCCTGATGCCCGTCGGATTCTACGTGGCGGGGCTTTTCGCCAGGGCGACCAACACCAAGTGGCCGCTCGCGACGGGGCTCGCCCTCTTCCTGGGTTTCTACGCCCTCCTCATCATCCTCAGGGAACGCTGCGCCCCCCTCCTCTACCTCCTCGGGACGGCGAACGGCCTGGCGAACGGCTTCTTCTGGTTCAGCTTCAACATCCTGATCACGGACATCACCACGGACGAGAACAGGGGGCGCTTTTTCGGCTTCCAGGGAGCCCTCGGCGGGGCGATGGGGGTTCTCGCGCCCGTCATCTCGACCGCCTTCCTCCTCGTCGCCCCCACCGAGGAAATCGGCTACATCTACCTTTTCCTTTCCATCATCGGAATCACGATCCTCATGCTGGTCGCCGTCTTCATGCTGAAGGTTCCCGAATACCGCCAGGTCTTCACCGTACGGGACAAGCTGCTGCCCACGAAGGACAAGGACTGGAACTTCTCCCTCGGCATCAATTTCGCCTACGGCATCAGGGACGGCGCGAACTGGACCATCTTCAGCATCCTGATCCTGAAGGCCTCGGGAACCGACGTCATGGCCGGCAAGCTCAACGTGATCCTGGCCGTCGTCGCCATCGCGGCCAACTTCCTCGCCACCCGGTTCATCTCGCCGCGAACCTCGAAGCACTTCTGGGGCTGGGGGTCGCTCGCCGCCGTCGTGTCGTCCGTTCTCCTCGTCGCCCTGCCGACCCCGGCGATGGCCGGCATCTCGGGCTCCCTGTGGAAGGTCGCCGAGGCCATCATCCTCCTTCCTTTCAACACCATCTACTTCGGGATTCTCACCCGGTACCGGACGATCGACGGCAACCTCGCAGGCCGCAACATCGCCGCCGAGACCGTCCTCAACCTGGGCCGGATGATCGGCGCCGGGGCCTTCCTCATCCTCTCCTTCTTCACCCCCTGGTACGCCGAAATCCTCTTTCCCGTCGTGACCCTGGCCCTTCCCTTCACCTTCCTGCTCTACGTGCGCTACATCGACTCGGGTTCCGGCCAGCCGGCTCGGTAATCCCGAAGCAGCCGCCGAAGGATAGGGCTTCCCGGAAATTTTTCTCCCGTCATGCACCAAACACCTCGCTTCCACGTCGTACAGTATGAGAAGAATGAACGACAAACCAAGCGAAGCGGAAACGCGTACAGCATTCGAATCGGCCTACCGGGCCAACCGTCGGGGTCTCCTCGCATGGACGACGAAATCGGTGGATAACGGCGAAGACGCGGAGGACATCCTTCAGGATGTTTTCCTCGGGGCCATGGCCAGCCTCGACGCTCTCGCCTCGGTCGAGAACATCCCCGCGTGGATTTTTTCCTCGGTGAGGAACCGGGTCATCGACCTCTGGCGGAAGCGGAAAACGAGACGGCAGGCCGGAGAAACCGAGGTCTCCGAGGAGACGATCGGGGAAATCCTCGACGCGACGGGCCTCGATCCGCTGGACGCCGTCGTCCGGGACGAGATCGCCGACGCACTCGCCGACGCGATCGAAGCCCTTCCCCCCGAGCAGAGGGAGGTCATCGAGGCTCAGGTTCTGAACGGCATCGGGTTCAGGGAGCTGTCAGAGTCGACGGGGATTTCGATCAACACCCTCACGGCGAGGAAACGGTACGCCGTTCGCAGGCTCGCGTTTGCGCTCAGGGACTGGATCGAACATTGAATCGTGAAACAAAGAGCAAGGAGAGAAAATGCACTGTCATCACGGGGGAGAAATCATGCGCGGAAAATGGGAGAACGCGAGTCTCGGCGTGAAGATCCTGATCGTCGCCGGGGGAATTGTCGTGGCGGTCGGTCTTTTGTGGCTTTGTGGCTTCATCGTCATGTCGCTCTGGAACGCCCTGATGCCGAGGATATTCAGTCTTCCGGTCATCGGGTACTGGGAGGCATGGGGGCTTCTCGTCCTTTCTAAGATCCTGTTCGGAGGACACGGGCAGACCAGCCACGGTACCGAATGGAGAAGGAAGAACAAGCTCCGGGCCGCGATACGGACCGGCGAAGGGCAGAAACCCGAGGACGGAGGAACTGGCGGGCAGTAGGCCCGGCGGGTCACAGACCCGGGGTCCAGGCCCGGCGGGTCACAGACCCGGGGTCCAGGCCCGGCGGGTTTGCCTCGGCGGGTCTGCCGAGGCTTTAGGCTGGGGGGCTTTCCCCCCAGCGGCACGGGAACGGATGGCCCCATTCCCATCAGAAATTTATTAAAACCGCACGAGTATCGGGCCTGCCGTGCGTTATTCGCCCATTTCACTTGATTCGGCCGTCACGATGCGGGTATACCTTTTGAGTAATGCGCACCACGGGTAAGGCGAGATTAATACCGCGGCTCAGATCCTCGGTGGAAGGCTATCTTTTCATAGCGCCCGCTTTTGCCGTTATTTTCCTGTTCGGCATCTTTCCCGTCGCCTTCATCGTCTACGTCAGCCTCTACCAATGGCGGATCAGGCAGGGCCGGTTCCTGGGGGCGGGTAACTACACCGAGATCTTCGGAAGCCTGGAAAATCTCGCCATTCTCGTCCTCGCCGTCGCCGCCCTTTTCGTCGCCGGTTTCCTTCTCGGTCGGGGACGGGAACGCCCGGCGAGAACGGCAAGGGCTGCGGGATTCGGCCTCCTCGGCCTGGCCCTCGTCGCGATGGTTTTCATCCTCGCCTCGATCTGGCAGACCGGGGACAGGGACATGCTCGCCTCGATCCAGGTGACGCTCTGGTACTCGATAGGAACGGTGCCGGTCCAGCTCGCCCTCGGCCTTCTCCTCGCCGTCCTCCTGAACCGCAAGTTTCGCGGCAGGCAGGCCTTCCGCGCCCTGTCCATCCTTCCCTACATCGTCCCGACCGTCGCCTCCGCCGCCGTTTTCGAGCGGCTCTTTTCGCTGCGGCCCGAGTCCTTCGCCAACCTGACCCTCGGCCTCTTCGGAGCCCACCCGCTGCAATGGCTCAGGGAGCCGAAGGGCATCCTCCAGCTGATCTTCGGGTTTTCGGCTCCCGCCGGTCCCGGCGCCATCGGGGCCTACTGGGGAAGCTGGACGACGGGGCCGAGCCTCGCCCTCGTGTCGATCATGTTCTACAATTACTGGGTATTCGTCGGCTACTACGCGCTCATCTTTTCGAACGGCCTTGCGGGTATCCCGAAACAGCTCTACGAGGCGGCGGCCCTCGACGGCGCGGGCAGGGCGACCACGTTCTTCAGGATAACCGTCCCCCTCCTTTCCCCCACGACCTACTTCCTTTCGCTGCTCGGCGTGATCGGCACGTTCAAGTCCTTCAACAGCATCTACATCCTCCGGAATGCGGGGAACGGGGGCACGACGGATCCGGTGAGCGTGTACATCTTCTTCACCTTCTTCAGGAACTCGCGGTTCGGATACGCCGCGGCCCTGTCCCTCGTGCTTCTCGCCATCGTCGTGACCCTGACCCTCGTCCAGCGCCGCGCCATGGAAAGGCACGTATTCTATGGCTGACCGGTTCCGCCCCAGGAGGGGGCCGCGCGAAATCGCGGCCATGACGGGATTCTACGCCCTGCTCTCCGCCGCCGCCTTCGTGGCGGCCCTGCCCTTCCTCTACATGATCGCGAACGCGCTCAAGACCTACGCCGAGACGGTGACCCGAATCAGCGCCAACCCCTTATCCGCCGAGTTCTGGCCGTCGAGGCCCGAGTGGGCCAATTTCGCTGAGGTGTGGGTCGGCCAGGACTTCGGCCGGTACTTCATCAACAGCGTCGTCATCGCCCTCGTCTCCGTATCGGGGACGGTTGCAACCTCGTCCCTCGCGGCCTACGCCTTCGCCAAGCTCGAGTTCGTCGGCAAGAAGAACCTCTTCTCCATCCTCATCCTGACCCTGATGATTCCTGAGACGGCGACCCTCGTCCCGAATTTCCTCGTCGTCTCCCGGTTCGGCTGGATGGATACCCTCCCCGCGCTGACCGTTCCCTTCATGGCGAGCGCCTTCGACATCTTCATGCTCAGGCAGTTCTTCGCCCAGGTGCCGAACAGCATCGTGGAGGCCGCGAAGATGGACGGCTGTTCCCACCTCCGCGTGCTCGTCTCCATCTTTTTCCCCCTATCACGGGGACCGCTGTTCACCGTCGCCTTCCTCGCCGTGATGACCTCATGGAACTCCCTCCAGTGGCCCCTGGTCGTGACCCAGACCCCGCGTTGGAGGCCCATCTCGGTCGGGCTCGCGAGGTTCATCACCGAGGCCGGCCCGGAGACCCATCTCAGGCTGGCGGGCGCCATCATCGCCCTTGCCCCGATCGTGGCGGTCTATCTCGCCGCCCAGAAGCAGATAACCGAGGCGATCGCGAGCACGGGCATGAAGGAATGATTCGAATCGATTTGGCAGTATCGCGGCGGCTCCGCCGCAGAAAGGTTTTCCAGGAGGTAGTATGAAGACAAGGAAATTCGCGTGGATCGCGCTCGCCGTCGTCGTTTCGGCGGGGCTTTCCGCCCAGTCGTTCGATTCGCTGAACCTGAAGGGAACGCGGGTCACGTACTGGTACCAGTTCACCAAGGATACCGAAAAGGCTTTCCAGGGCCTGATCGAGCGCTTCAACGCCACGAACGGGTGGGGCATCACGGTCTCGGGCGAGTACGCCGGTAACTACAGCGACATCTACAACAAGATGACCGCGGGCATCGCGGGCGGGGTCACGCCGAACCTCGTCGTCGCCTACCAGAACCAGGCCGCGGGCTACATGCTCAACGGCGGGATCGTCGACCTAAACCCCTACGTGAACGACGCCAAGTACGGCATCCCGAAAAAGGACCTGGCCGACTACTTCCCCGGCTTCATCACCCAGGACGTCAGCGCCCAGTTCGGCGGGAAGCGCCTCGGATGGCCGCCCAACCGCTCGATCGAGGTGATGTACTACAACGCCGATTGGCTTAAGGCCCTCGGTTTCAAGGCGCCTCCCGCCACCTGGGAGGATTTCGCCCTCGCCTGCAAGAAGGCGACCGATCCCGCCGCCGGAACCTCGGGCTACGACATCAGCACCGACGCGTCGAACGTCTTCGCCCAGGTCATCGGCCGGGGCGGGGACATCCAGGCCCCCGGAGGCAAGGGCTACGTTTTCAACACGAAGGAGATGAGGGATTCCCTCACCTTCATGAAGAAGCTCTACGCCGACGGCTACGCGAAAAAGATCGGCGAGCCCTACGGCGAGCAAACCGATTTCGCCAACAAAAAGGTGCTCTTCACGATGGGCTCCTCCTCGGGCCTGCCCTACTACTACTCGAGCATCAAGGGAGCCGCCAAGGGGTCGTTCAACTGGAGCGTCGCCGCGATTCCCCACACGACGGCGAATCCTATGTGCAACATCTACGGCGCCTCGGTGAGCCTCGTCAAATCGACCCCCGAAAAGCAGCTCGCCTCGTGGCTTTTCCTGAGGTGGATGAGCGAACCGAAACAGCAGGCCGACTGGGTCAGGGCGGCGAACTACTTCCCCGTCCGCGTATCGACCGCCGAATCCCTCGGCGATTATTTCGCGAAGAACGCCCAGTACGCCGACGCGTTCGAGCTCCTGAAGTCGGGAAGCCAGAAGGGCGAGCCGCCCTACGTCGGGTACGACCAGGTTCGGGACGCGGTGACCTCGGCCTATAACGCCGTCCTCGACGGAGCCGACATCGATGCCACGCTGGTCCAGCTCGAAACGAAGGCCAACAAGATTTTCAGGGACGCCGCGCCCTAAGTTCGGAAACGGAAGCCGCCCGGAAGACCGCGGCGGCTTCTTCTACGACGATCCCGTGGAGATCAGGGGCTGCCGCGAGGAGATGATTTCCAGGGCTGCCGCGAGGGAAGCCTCGGAAAGCTGGTCCGCGGTCGCCTCCAGGGATAAGAGGTTCGCCAGAACGGGCCCCACGAAAAGCACGCTCAGGGCGAAAAACCCATGGAGCTGGTCCGAGAGCGAATCCTCCGGGTCGCAGATGAGGTCCCTGATCCTGCGTATCCGGGACCTGGCCTGATCGCCGTGCTGTTCATGGTTGATGTTCTTCATCACGGTGCTGTTCGCCTGGACGAAGCGGATCAGGGGCTGCAGCTGATCGGAGACCAGGGCCGCGGTTCGGCGCAGGAATTCCTCCCGGAATTCCCTGGAATGCGGTTGGCTTTCGCCCCATTCGAGAAGCTCATCCATCCCCGTCACCACTCCCGCCGTGATGGAGAGGAGTATCTCCTCCTTCGACTTGAAGTGGTAATAGAGGGCCGCCTTGCTCACCTCCAGGCGTTCGGCGATCTCGCGCAACGAGGTCTTGTCGTAGCCCTGTTCCGTAAAGAGCTCCAAAGCCACCTGCTGGATTCTTTCCTTCATGTCATGTCGTTTGCTCATGCCATCCCTCCGAAATATTCTCTGGTTACTTGACGCCCGGTAAGTTAATCAGTATTGTCTCCCTGTACACGATACAACAGACCGGCCGGCAAGTAAAGTCAGGCAGGCTGCCGGCAGGTGAGGAGACGATCATGGCGGAAATGAAACACGGCTCTCTGGCGAGAGGGGAAGGCGGCGAGATGCCTTCGATACGGAAAACCCGGGCAGTCCGGCTTTCCGGGTCGGGCGAGGTCGGGAGGCGATGAGCGACGCGGTTTCCGAAAAATCAAACGGATGGCTGGCGCCGTTGCTCGTGACGATCATCGGGATCTTCATGTCCCTTCTCGACTCGAGCATCGTCAACGTGGCGATATCCACGATCATGAGCGCATTCAACGCGGACACGGGTTCGGTGCAGTGGGTATCGACCGCCTATTTGCTGGCTCTCGGGGTCGCCATGCCCCTGTCGGGATGGCTCGGGGACAAGTTCGGCTACAAAAGGCTCTACATCGTCTCCCTGGCCGTTTTCGTCCTGGGCTCCCTCCTCTGCAGCGTTTCCTGGAGTCTCAACTCCCTTATCGTCGCCCGCGTGCTCCAGGCCTTCGGCGGCGGAATGGTCCAGCCTACGGTGATGGCGATGGTCTACAAGATGGTGCCCCGCAATAAAATCGGCGGCGCCATGGGCATCTTCGGCGTGGCCGCCTTCGTGGCGCCAGCCCTGGGACCGACGGTCGGAGGATATCTGGTCGAGTACGTCAACTGGCGCTGGATATTCACGATCAACCTCCCTATCGGCGTTGCCGGCATCGTCCTCGCCTTCCTCGTTCTTCCCGAGTTCGAGTCCAAGGATCCGGGGAGGCTCGATATCGCGGGCGCCGTAAGCTCGGCCGTGATGCTCTGCTGCCTCCTCCTGGCCCTGAGCAAGGGAACGGAATGGGGCTGGCTCGACGAAAGGACCCTGCTCCTTTTCGCCGTCTCGCTCTTCGCCCTCATCCTTTTCGTCTACCTCGAGCTCTCTTCGGAGAATCCACTCCTCGACCTTCGCGTGTTCAGATACCTCTCCTTCACGATGGGGAATCTGATCCTCGTCGTTTCGATGGTCGGCCTCTACGCGGGGATGTTCTATGTTCCCCTCTTCCTGCAGAGCGTGAGGGGACTGGGGGCGATGGAAACGGGGCTGCTGATGACCCCGGGAGCCCTGGTCTCGGCGATACTGATGCCCATCACCGGCAAGCTCTACGACAAGGTGGGAGCCAGGCCCCTCATACTCTTCGGCATCACCCTCCTTGCCGTCGTAACCTTCACCTTCCGCTACCTCGACCTGGCGACCTCGACGGCGACGATCTGCCTCTTGGTTACCCTGCGCGGGGCGGTATCGCCCTTCACCAACATGCCAGGCCAGACGGCCGCCCTCGCGGACGTCCCGACCGCGATGGTCGGCCGGGCCTCGGCACTGACGAACATCATCGGTCGCGTTGCGAGCTCCTTCGGGCTCGCCGTGCTCACCTCCCTGCTCACGGCCCGCAGGAGCTTCCATCAGGCCCATCTCGCGTGGGGGATCACCGCCTCCGACCCGGCCACTCTGCAAGCCCTTTCGAGGATCTCCGGTGCGGCAGGCGGCGGAGCGAGGGGTCGGGGCGCGGGCATCGCGCTGCTCCAGTCACTGGTGACCAGGCAGTCCTTCGTGACCGGCGTGGACGACATCTTCATCGTCGTGGCGATTTTCACCCTGGTGGGCATCGTACCCGCCCTGTTCATGAAGGGCGGCCAGGGCAAGAAACAAGTCGGGGCCGCGGCGAAATAATCGGGGAAACGAGGCCGGATACGGAAGGCGCGCGTCGCGCGGTCCACCGATCGGCCAATGAATCGATAGGGAGTTTCAAATGGCAGAGAAAAATCCTAAGAAAAAAATCATCGTGGCCATACTCGCGGCCGCGGCCCTCGCGGGAGCGGGAATCGTCGGCTATTTCCAGTATGAGGGGGCGCACTTCGTCAACACCGACGACGCCCGTGTCGCCGCCGACGTGATCTCGGTGACCCCGGAGATCGCGGGCAAGGTGATCGAGTGGAGAATCCGGGAAGGGGACATGGTGACGGCGAACCAGGTGCTGGGCCGCCAGGACCTCGGGGCAGCCCTGACCTCGGGTGCGATCAGCGCCCAGACCCTCGGGGCCGTCGGCGGGGTCATCGCCGAGAAGGCCCAGCTGAAGTCCCCGATGAGCGGCCAGGTGATCGCCTCGAGCGCGGTGGTCGGCCAGATGGCGAGCCCGGGGGTGTCCCTTGCGGTCATCGCCGACACGGCCAACCTCTACATCAGCGCGAACATCAAGGAAGACGTGATCGCCCACGTCAGGATAGGCGACCGGGTGGACGTCAAGATCGACGCCTTCGCCGGGAAGACCTTCCGCGGCGAGGTGGAGAACATCGGCAGGGCGACGGCCTCGACCTTCTCCCTCCTGCCCTCGCAGAACTCGAGCGGGAACTACACGAAGGTGACCCAGGTCATTCCGATCAAGATCAGGCTTTTGGACGCCGGGAAGACGCCGTTGATGGTGGGAATGAACGCGAACGTGAATCTACATATCGGGAGCATCCATGAATAGGATCGACGTGAATACGAAAACGACCGGCCTGAGCGCCGGAACGAATGGCCAGGTGGACGCAGGGCGGGGGAGCGGACTGCGAGGCGCCGGAAAGGCGGGAAGGCGCGCGGTCGTTTCCGCCACCTTCATCCTCCTCTGCGCGGGACTCGCCCTCTTTGCCTCCTGCGCCAACAAGACGGGCAGGGTGGAAAGCGTCGTCGTGAAGACGGCCGAGGCGAGGAGCGGACACCTCGAAAAGACGATCGATTTCTCCGGGGTCCTCGCGCCGAACAAGACGGTGAGCATCTACTCCAAGCTCTCGGGACAAGTGACCGAGGTCACTTCCGACGTCGGGAACCTCGTGCAGGCGGGCCAGCTGCTGGTCCAGATCGACACGAAGGAGCTGAACGCCCAGGCCTCGGCGGCGCAGGCGGCGGTGAGAAGCGTCAAGGACCAGACGAGCCAGGCCCAGATCGCGATCGAGAACGCGAAGTCGAACCTGGATTACGCGAAGAAGTCCTTCGACCGGACCAAGGCCCTGTTCGACACGAACGCGGTCCCGCAGAGCCAGCTGGACGACGCCCAGAACAAGCTGACCCAGTCGGAGATGGCCTTCCAGAACGAGACGAAGCGCTTCCAGATCCTGAGCGGGTCGGGGCTGGCCCAGTCGGAGGCCCAGCTGAACCTGATCCAGGTCCAGATCTCGAACAGCACGATCACGAGCCCGATCTCGGGAATCGTGACGAACAAGAACATCAACCTGGGGGAGATAGCGCCGATGGGATCGGCCCTGATGGCGGTGGCGGACGTGTCGACGCTGAAGCTCCAGGGGAACGTCTCGCAGGACGCGCTGCCGCTCCTCTCGATCGGGATGAAGGTCTCGGTGTCGGTGGACGGGCTTCCCGACGACGGCAGGATCGGGGAGATCACGCAGATCGGACCGATGGCGGCGGCGACGGGGCAGTATTTCCCGGTGGTCATCAGCCTCAAGAATACGAGGAAGCTGATGGCCGGGATGACGGCGACGGGCCACCTCGACCTCACCAGTCCCGAGGGCACGATCGTGCCGCTTTCGGCCATCGTGCCGGGGAACGGGAACAAGGCGGTGTTCGTGGTCGAAGAGGGCAGGGCGGTCAGGCGTCCGGTGGTCCTGGGGCTGGCCAACGACCGTGACGTGCTGGTCCTCAAGGGCGTCGCCTCGGGCGACCTCGTCGTCGCCGGCGACACCGGCATGGTCCACGAGGGCATGGCCGTCGCGACGGTCAACTAATGGCTGAACAAACAGGTGGAACGCACATGAATCTATTGAGCATACAGGGGCCGGGGCGCGGCGC
>DBTK01000056.1:36828-54824 GCA_002307015.1 Spirochaetaceae bacterium UBA1318 | reverse complement strand
ACTGCCCGCTTTTTTATCGAAAACCTTGACATGCCGGGCCGTTCCATCAGGAACCGCCCGCTTTTTATCGAAAACCCTGATGTGCCGGGCCGTTCCATCAGGAACCGCCCGCTTTTTTTTCGAAAACCCTGACATGCCGGGCCGTTCCATCAGGAACTGCCCGCTTTTTATCGAAAACCTTGATGTGCCGGGCCGTTCCATCAGGAACTGCCCGCTTTTTTCCCTTCACCGCGCCCCGGTTAGCAGGGCGCGAATGTCAGTATCCAGGGGCTAGAGCGCCGGCACCTGCATGGTCACCGCGCCGTTGGCTCCCGTCACGATCAGATCCAGCCCGCTCGGAGAAGCCGTGTCCTTGATGAGCAATACATCGGTCGGCTGTGAAGGAAGACCGGCGTAGAAGGGCAACACCGTTGCCGCGCCGCCGTCCTTGGACAGCAGCACGCTGCCGGCTTTCGTCAGAGCCGCCGCGTAGGCCGATCCGTTGACGGAAGAATTCTTGACCGAGAGCTTGATCTCTTCTTTTTTGTCGGAGCTCGAAACCTGATTGGGACCACTGGTAACGGAACCGGCATCATTCACTCTCGCGAAATAGAGCCCCTTGTCCGTACCGATGTAGAGGGAACCGGAATCGGTTCCCAAAACCTTGATGGTGACTCCCGGGATCGAGATGATGAAATCGGAGGTGACGCTGTTGATCTGATTCTTCAGCCACGTGGCGCTGAAAAGATTCTTTTCACCGACGCCGAACCGGTAGGTGTTGATTGGGGTCACCAGGTAGATGAAGTTGCTCGTGAACGCGAAGGAGGACACGAGGTTCCCGTTCATCTTGTTGATCAGGTCCTGGAAGCTCTGGTCGAGGCTGGTGAGGCTCGTGGATACTCCGCCCCAGGTGGTTTCTGTCGAACTCGATCCCGTCGAGGCAAAGCCGCCGATATTGTGGCCGGAGCCCGCATAGAAACCGACGATGGAGAGGTCGGCGAGCTTCGCGGCGCCTGACATGAGCACGGGATTCGCGTTATTCGAATCCAGGAAATTCTCGAGGAATCCGCCGTTCCCGTTATAGCGAACGATGCCGGTCCCGGTGTTGAGCCAGAGCTCGGGGGTCGCCGCGCCGTCGTTCCACCAGTACCCGGCCGAAATGGAGTTCACCGTGTAGGCGGAGGGGGTGGCGACGGACGTGGACCAGTCGTTCTTGTAGAGCTTCCCGCCCGCGAGCAGGTAGAGGTCGCTGCCGACGACGGCCGCCGAGGTGTTTTTGCCGGTACTTATCACGGTAAAATTGCTCGTAAATGTATCGACCGTGACGGCTGTCGAGACGCCCGCCGAAACGGAGAACGTGGAGCTTGCGCCGTAGATCGAAACGGGAAAGTAGTCGGCCGAGGTCGCCCCTGCGGCCTTGTACCCGAGGGCGATGTAGAGCGTGTACCCGCTGCCCTGGGGGATCCCGCTGATGACCACCGTGTTGTTGGCAGGGATCGTGTAATCGGAGGGATCGCCCGCGCTCGCGCCTGAAAGGGCGAGGAACGAGCCGCTCTGCACCACGTAGGCGCGGAGGGTGTTGACCGTCTGAGTGCCGGTGAGCGATTTCGTGCCCGACGCCGAAGAAACGAGGTTCGCCGGCACCGTCAGCGTGATGCTCCCCCTTTCGGAGGTCGTGAACGAGCAGCCGATCGAAGCCGCGGCGAGCACCGCGATGGTCAGTATGGAAAGTATTGCTTTTCTCATTTCATCCCCCTATTTCGAGGTCCAGGTTACCGTGACGCTTCCGGTCTGCACGGCTGTCTGGGTTACCGAGCGGACATCCAGCCCCGGCATAGCCGCCAGGGAAGACGACGCGAGGAGCGTGGCCTCTCCATGTATGATCGGCGGAACAATGGGTGAGAATCCCTGTGAAAGTATGAGTGCGCCGGAGTGTCCCGCCGAAATGGGGTACGCCCTGCTCACCGGGATGGATATCGCTCCGATAAAATCACTGGCTACGTTAACGTCCCCCACATCGCGTATCGGCGTACCAGGCTGGAGAACCACGGTACCCTCGGACGTATTGACCCTTCGTCCGTTGAATCCGTATTCGGTGCCGCGCACCGAGGCGGTAGAGTACGGGCTCTGGACCTTGAAATCTTGCTTGACGCCCTCGGTCGACTTGACCGAAGCCTTGACGCTGCCGACCCTGAGGAAAAGGCTCGTGGAAACCGTCCCGTTGGACTCGACGAGCTTGTCCAGGGTCATCCTGGTCAGCGGTTTCACGAAAACCGTCGTCTTGTTCATTTTCAACACGACGGACGAGTCGAAACCGGTCGAGATCGTCGTCAGGGTGTCAACGGACATGCCCTCGGCGGCGGTAACCCACTCGCCGTCGCGAGGCTTCACCTGGACTTTCCCCTTGATATCGGTCAGGACGGCCCCGATATCGGCCGAGGCCTGAAACACCAGCAACAGCGCGATTGCCGCTATAAAAAGCTTTTTCATCCAATCCTCCCGCCCCTAAAGGCTGAGTGATACGTCGAGCTTGGCAGAGTACTGCAGCTTCTCGTAATTCGCATCGAAGGCGCCGGCGGATCCGACGCCGGGCAAGAACACGCCCGTGGTTAAAGATACCCCGAGATCGGAGAATATTCTATAAATCGCCGACAAATCGACTTCCGTGCCGAGGTAGGACTTCGAGCCGGTGACGCCGGGCAGGGCGCTCAGCCCCGTCGAGGTGCGGAAAAAGGTCATGGCCTTGAGAATTCCTTGAAACTCCTGGGCGGAGAGAGGCTTCGCCGACATGCCGAGCTCGAAAAAGGCGAGATCGCTCAAGCGCGGGGAAAAGACGGCGCCGAGGGTGGTCGTCGTGACGGGAACGAAGGCGGTCGCCACGCTCGAGGTCTTTCCGGAAGCCGAAAGGGAGGCGTCGTTTCCGCCCGAGGCGACGAGGGTCCGGAAGGAAAAGACCGATGAGAAGAAGCTGGGCAGGTAGTAGCTCAGTTTTGTTCCCGCAAGCCAGGACGACAGGGGCGAATACGAGTAGGAGTACCCCGTCGCCGAACTCGAATCCTTCAGGTAGTCGAGCTCACGGCCCATCCCGTACGTGAAGAAGCTCGAATGGAAAAGGTTCCCGTAAATGGGACCCGCAAGCTGGACGGTCGCATACTGGGTATCCAGGAATCCGCCGACCCCCGGTTCGTAATCGACAGTACCCTCGGACACGAGGTTCCTGGATTTGTTCATGTCCTGCTGGACGAGGAAGGAGAGGGTGAGGCTCTGGCCGCCAAGGTCGGGAACCAGGAAGTCCGCCATGCTGACGAATCGGGGCGGGCCGAGGTAGTCGTCTCCGGAGATCGTCGCCTGATCAGCCGCCGACATCAGGACATTGGACGAAAGCCTCGAGACCAGGCCCGTGTAGCCGAACTTGAAATCGGCGGCAACATTGTTGAAACCGAAGTCCAGGGTCAATCCGTCGGCCGAATTCGAGAAGACCAACCCGGTCGGATCGGCCATGACGTCTCGCCCGAGACCGATCGCGAAGCCTGAAAGGCTCTTCTGCGGATTCGCCGCTCCGAGGGTAAGCTTGAAAAGCTCGAGGTTGGCCCAGAGGCCCGTATAGGCTCCGGAGGCCGACTGGTTTTCGTAGTTCACCGTCCCGTTGGCCTTGAAGGACCCCCACGTTCCAAGATCGGTCTTGGCCCAGAGGCCGGCGATTTCCTTGAAGGTGACGTTGGTCGTCGTGGTTTTCTGGTCCTGGACCGAGGTGTCGAGATTCAGGCCGAATTCCTGGGCGTAGAGGCCGCTCAGGCCAAGGGCGAAAAGGGAAACGAGAACAATGCGGAGCGCTTTCATTGGTTACCTCCCTTCAAGTCTTTGGCGCTCTGAACGATTTCCACAACCTCTAGACCGGGAACAACCCGATAGGGACTTCCCGAAGAATTGACAACCTGAAAATAGGCCATCTCGCGATAAGCGTATCGCGTGCCCGGAAAAAGCGAATACATGACGCCGCCGTGAAGATCGAGCGACTTCATCACCATGAAGCACAGCTCGTCGAGCCTGATCGCCGCGTCGGCGCCCCGGCCCTTGGCGATCCACCCCTGGTTGATGGCGAAGTCGTATGCGTAGGCGGGGGTTGCCGTTTCATCAACACGCCCGCCGGCGACGAGGGCCAGATACGCGGCCTGATCCACGGACGCTGCCGGCTGGGCTAGAAGGGCATCGACCTGTTCGTTCGATTGGGCGTAAACGGATGCGCACCCAATGAGGAGCGCGAAACCGTACAGGAACATAAGGTACTTTTTCAAACCCGTTCTCCTTATCGTTGGAAAATTAATCTACCTGCATTATAGTTGACTCGGTACAGTTTATCAAACAGTAAAGCGAGGATCGACATGAAGCGCCGCCTGCCCATCGACTTTCTGATACCGATAGCCGTCGTAGCCGTTTTCGCCATTCTCTCGGTCACGAAGCTGACCGATGGACTCGAGTTCAGGCTCTTCGACATGGAACTCCATTTCCGGAAAAGCCCGACCGAATCGAAGCTTTTCCTTCTGGTGGACTTCGACGACGAGGCGATCTCCAGGCTCGGTACCTGGCCGGCCAGTCGGCAGGTGACGGGGGACGGCCTGATGCTCCTCAGGGAACTCGGCGTCCAGTACACCACCTTCGATATCGAGTATATCAACAGAAGCCCCCGCGGCGTCAACAGCGAAGTCCTGACCACCGGAATCCCCGAGGTGTTCAACAGTGAATTCAGCGTGTTGAAGGACGAAATCACGGGCTTCGCCGAGGCCCTCAGGAAAAAGCAGATTCCGCTCAAGGACGCGGGGGATTACGCCAAGCAGCTCGCCGACATCGCCGATAAATCGAACAACAAGATGCAGAACGAGGTCCAGAAAATAGCCCTGGACAACGACGCCTACATGGCCGGATCGGCCCGGTTTTTCGGCAACGCCTTTTTTACGGTCAACATGCAGGACTCGGTCGATTCGACGGTGCCGAAGGAGCTCAGGGCGGCGACGATTCAGCGGCACGCCCTCAAAAACCTGACCGACAAGGCGAACCTTCCGAAAAAGACCGAGATCATCCCTACCATAGACCCGATCAACGCCAGCGCCGCGGGAGTCGGATTCACGAACGTGACCCCGGATGCCGACGGCGTGCGTCGCCGCATCCTCCTCATCCAGCGCTACGGCGATTCCTACTTCCCCCAGCTCGTCTTCGCCCCCCTGCTCAATCTCCTGGCCAATCCGGCGATCACGATCGAAAAACGGGCCATCACCCTGAAGAACGCGAAGATACCCGGAAGGGGGACCCATGATATCCGCATCCCCCTGGCGGAAGACGGGACGATGCTCATCAACTGGCCCCACAAGAAGTACCTTCCCAGCTTCACCCATCTTCCCTACATGT
Source organism: Spirochaetaceae bacterium UBA1318 (assembly GCA_002307015.1). Taxonomy (GTDB): domain Bacteria; phylum Spirochaetota; class Spirochaetia; order Treponematales; family UBA1318; genus UBA1318. The sequence goes on along the minus strand of DBTK01000056.1, from coordinate 49,442 downwards.
ACCTGCTGAACCACAAAGATTTTCTCGACACGATCGTCTACGACCTGAAGATCCGCGAGTCGTGGGGGTATTTCAACCTCTACCAGGGCCCGGTTTCCCTCCTCGACCAGTACAAGGCGGGAGAGACGCTTCGCGCCGCCATCATGAACGGAGCCGCGGATCCCTCGAAAACGGACGAGTACATCGCGGGAAGGGAGAAATTCTACGCCGAGCTCGGGTCCTTCCTGGATTCGAAGCCCGAGGACCAGATACTCGCCTCGGTCGACCAGGTCCTCGCCGATCCTTCGACGCCCAAGGCCTCGAAGGAGGAGTACCTCCAGATCAAGGCTGACGCGCCGGTCTATTTCAAAAACCTTCGCGGAACCTACAAGTCCCTGATGGAAACGAGGAAAACCGTCCGCGGCATGGCCCAGGGGACCCTCGCCGTCATCGGCCTCGTGGCGACAGGCACGAGCGATATCGGCGTCAATCCCTTCGTGGGAACCTACCCGAACATCGGTACCCACGCCTCGCTCGCGAACACGATACTGAACGAGGATTTCATCACCTTCGCTTCGGTCTGGTGGTCGATCCTGATCGCCTTCGCGTTCAGCGTCTCACTCGGCTACATCACCCGTACGATGAAGCCCCTCTACTCGATTCTCGTCGGGTTCGCGTTCACCGTCGCGGCCTTCGCGGCCATCACCGCCGTCTTCATGTTCACCGGCATCTACCTTCCCGGGGTTCCCATACTCGTGACGGTCTTCATCACCTTCGTCGCCCTCACCGTCCTCCACTTCCTGAACACGGAAAAGGAGAAGGGCTTCCTCCGGAACGCCTTCTCCCACTACCTCTCGGGAGAGGTCATCCGCGAGATCATCGCGAACCCGGAAAAGCTCAAACTCGGCGGATCGCAGAAGGTCATGACCGCGGTGTTCACCGACATCAGGAGCTTCTCGACGGTTTCGGAAAAGCTCACCCCGGAGGAGCTCGTCCGCCTCCTCAACCAGTACCTGACCGCGATGAGCGACACCATCCTCGACCTCAAGGGAACGATCGACAAGTACGAGGGAGACGCCATCATCGCCTTTTTCGGCGCTCCCCTCGATCTCCCGGACCATGCGGAGCGCGCATGCCGCTCGGCCGTCCGCATGAAAAAAATCGAGAGCGAGAACAACAAGCGGTTCATGGAGGAGAATCTCACCCCGTCGCCCCTGCTGACCCGCATCGGCATCAATACGGGCGACATGGTCGTCGGAAACATGGGAACGTCGCGAAAAATGGACTACACGATCATCGGCGACGCGGTCAACCTCGCCTCCCGATTGGAGGGGGTCAACAAGCTCTACGGCACCTGGATCTGCATTTCGGAGGATACGCAGAAGAGCGCCGGCCCCAACCTCGTGACGAGGAAGCTCGACCGGGTTCGGGTCGTCGGCAAGTCGGTCCCCATCAGGATCTTCGAGCTGGTCGGCGAAAAGGGATCGATCGACGGCAAGACGGAAGACCTTCTTGCGGCTTTCGAGAAGGCCCTCGACAGCTTCGAGCAGCGCGAATGGAAGAAGTCGGCCGAGGGGTTCGAGAAGGCCCTCAAGATCCTCGAGGACGACGGCCCGTCCCTCCGCTACCTCAAGCTCTGCAAGGAGTACGCGACGACTCCCCCGCCCGAAGCCTGGGACGGGGTATTCCAGCTGACGTCGAAGTAAAAAAGCGGGACGGATCCTGGCGGCGCCCAGCCGTCAGGGCGTGCCGACGAGAAGCCGGTAGGCCTCGATGGCGCGGCGCAGGGATGGAAAGGCGACCCGGTCCATCGGTATCGACTGGAGCCTGATGTAGTGGACCGAGGCCGTCTCGTCGGGCACGGGAACGACATCGTCTCCCGGGTCGACGTAGTACTGGGCGTAAAAATAGAAATCGCAGGTGTTGTAGCTGATCCCGTTGTACTCGTAGACGTTCGGAAAGGACGAGAGAAACTTCATCTGCAACGGGAACCAGCCGATCTCTTCCTGGCACTCGCGGACGGCGGCGTCCTCGGCCCTCTCGGCCGGGTTCACGAAGCCGCCCGGGAGGGCGAGGCAGCCCTTCCTCGGTTCCCGCGCCCGTTCCACGAACAGGATCTGGCCCGAGCAGTCGATGATGATGCCGGCCGCCGTCGCGACGTTGTGATAATACTCGAAGCCGCAGGCCGGACAGAGCCATTGCTTGCCGTCCCGGAACTCGATCCCGGGATCCCCGCAGGAAGGACAAAGCCTGAATCCGCCGGCCGGCCCGCTCATATCACCGACCCGTCGGCGGAGAGGATTCCGCGTCAAGCGCTTCAAGCGCGTCGAGTGCAGCGAGGGCGGCATCGACGATGCGCTTGGCTTCCCCGGCGGCCTCGGCGACCGGAACCAGCCGCGCGTCCTTCTCGTTCCTGAGCTTGAGCTCGACGTTGGCGGGCAGGTTTTTCGAGCCGACGACGATCCTGACGGGAATGCCGATGAGGTCGATGTCCTTAAACTTGACCCCCGGCCTCTCGTCGCGGTCGTCCAACAGGACCTCGACCCCGAGCCTCTCGAGCTCGTCGTGGATCCGGAGGGCGGCTTCCTTCATCTCGCCGTCGAACTTGACCGGCACGATGGCCACCTGGAAGGGCGCGAGGCTCATCGGCCAGATGATGCCGTCGTCGTCGTGGTGCTCCTCGATGGCGGAGGCGAGGGTCCGGTCGACGCCGATCCCATAGCATCCCATCAGCGGCACGGTCGCCTTGCCGTTCTCGTCGAGGTAGCTGACGTGCATCGACTTGGTATACTTGTAGCCGAGCTTGAAGATGTGTCCGAGCTCGTTCCCCTTCTTCTCGTAGAACTCCCCTCCGCAGACCGGACAGCGGTCTCCCGCCTTCACGGTCCTCACGTCGGTCGTCATCCAGGGGGTGAAGTCCCGGCCCGGCTCGACATGGGTGTAATGCACATCGAGCTTCAAGGCGCCGGTGACGGCGTCGTGGATGTGCATCGCGCTCTCGTCGGCGACGACGGGGGCGGAGACGAGGCCCACCGGCCCCGCGAACCCGACGGGTGCTCCGGTGATCCGCTCGACGTCTGAGTCCGAGGCGAGGGAAACCTCGCGGGCCTTGAGGACGGCGGCGAGCTTCGTCTCGTTCACGTCGAGGTCGCCCCGGATGCAGACGGCGAAGAGGGCCTCGGCGTAGGTCGCGGGGGCTTCGGGCGAGGAGGAGGTCTTCTTGAGGGCGGCGCAGCCGGGGGCCGAGGAAAGGTCGAGCTCCACGTTCACCGCTCGGTAGATCAGGGTCTTGATGAAGGCCCGGGGTGTCGTTTTCAGGAAAGCCGTGAGGTCCTCGATCGTCTTCACGTTCGGGGTATCGATCGTGGCCAGCTTTTCCGCCGTCGCCTTTCCCTCCGTCCAGTCGCCTTTGCAGGCTGCCTTCTCGACGTTCGCCGCGTAATCGCAGGACCGGCAGAGGATGAGGGTATTGTCGCCGACCGTGCTTTCGACCATGAACTCCTCGCTGCCCGTGCCGCCCATGGCGCCGGCGTCGGCCTTCACGGATAGGACGGACAGCCCGCAGCGCCGGAAGATCCGCCGGTAGGCCCCGGCCATGTCATGGTAGGTCGCATCGAGGCTTTCGGGCGTCGCGTTGAAGGAGTAGGCGTCCTTCATCGTGAACTCGCGGCCGCGCATGACGCCGTAGCGGGGACGGATCTCGTCCCGGTACTTGGTGTTGATCTGGTAGACCGTCAGGGGAAGCTGGCGGTAGGAGGCGAGTTCGTCGCGGATGAGGGCGGTGAAGGCCTCTTCGGCCGTGGGGCTCACCACGAGGTCGAGGTCGACCCGGTTTCGGGCTTTCAGCATGTCGGGACCGAAACTGTCCCAGCGTCCCGATTCCTTCCAGAGATCGCCGGGAACGACGACGGTCGGCTTAAACTCGAGGGAGCCGATCGCGTCCATTTCCTCGCGGATGATGCGCTCGACCTTCCTGAACGACCGGAGGCCTATCGGCAGGTAGGTGTAGAGCCCATTCGAGAGCTTACGGATCATGCCGGCCCGGAGCATGAGTTTGTGGCTTACGATAACCGCGTCGGAGGGAACCTCGCGGAGGGTTGGAAGAAAGTTGCGGGACAGTTTCATAGAGTAATCCTTGGTTGATGGGTTCGTCAAAGGTGAAGTGTAGCCGAAGCCCGCGGTTTTACGCAAGTCCGGCCGGAATGAGGATTTCGCCCCCGGGCGCTTCCCGCGTTTCCGCCGAGAAGCCTACCGGGCCCCGTCCCTCAGCACGAGAAGCTCGGGCCGGTACTCGAAGTGCATCGTGTCGTAGAAATCCCACTTTCCGCCCCAGACGAAGCCCGCGTCCTCGAAGGCGTCGATGAAGGCTCGGGGGGGCGTCCAGCGTTCCTTCGGAGGGACGAGCATCCACTCATCGTTCCGTTCGCGTTCCCATCCCCAATAGGTGATGACGCCGCTCGGCCGGGCGGGAAGGATGTCCAGGGCGAGGGCCAGGCTGTGGTAGCTCCGGCGCCCCGTGCCCGATATCTCGCGCCAGTTGTAGCAGCCGACGGACGCGATTGAGGCGACGAAGGAGGCGAGGTCGTCGTCCCTTTTCGCCAGGGCCTTTATCGACGCATCGACCCTCTTCAAGGGCTCGACGATGAGGGCGTTCACCGAGACCCCGTGACCGAGGAAGGAGACCTTCGTCAGGTTCTCCTCCACCGCGGCGCGGGAAATCCCCCCGACGAGGGCGGCGAGAAAGTCGCCCTGGATGTCGGCCGTCGCCGCCTGATGGCCGGGGCTTCCCTCGAGCTTGAGCTCCTCGACCTCCCGGGACGAATAGTCCGAGGGCTCCTTCGCCTTGACCGGGTAATCGTAGGTCACGTAGGGCAGGTATTTTTCCCACTTGTCCTTTTTCTTGACCGGCAGGATTCGGCCCTTCGCCCAGCAGTAGGAAACGTCGGCGACCTTGATCACGAGGTCGCCGTCCTTGAACCCGAGGCCCTGGACGGCGTCGGGATAGGCCTGACGGTAGGCATCCAGCACGATGGCACCGCGGATGAGTCCGTCGTCGCTTCCTCCCGCGACCGCGAGCGGGGCGAGGAGGATGAGCCAGAAGAAAAGCCGTCGATTATGGCCGGCCGTCTGTGTCCGGCGCGGATGCAGCACTCGTTGATGAATCATGGGAATCCGTTTCGTTATACCCCAATTCGCGGAATGGGACAACGGGAGCCGGCCGGATTCCCGACCATGGAACCGTCACTGGCGGGGCGCCCCGTCGCGAAGGGCGATGAGTTCGGGCCGGTACTCGAAATGCATGGTATCGTAGAAATCCCACTTCCCGCCCCAGATGAAACCCTCCCGCTCGAAGGCGGCGATGACCGAATCGGGCGGAGACCAGCGGCTCTTGAGGGGAACGAGCATCCAGTCGGCGTTGCGCGCCCGCTCCCAGGCCCAGTAGGTCACGAGATTGCGTTGGTGTTGCGGCAGGATGTCGAGGGCGAGCCCGAGGCCGTGGTAGCTTCTCCGGCTCGTGCCGGAGATGTCGCGCCAATTGTAGCCGTCAATCGAACCGATGCCCTCGACGAAGGCGGCGACCGCGGGATCGATTGCGGAGGCGCTCATGATGGCCGACTGGATCCGCGCCAGGGGGCCGAGAATCCTGGAATTGACGGAAACGGTGCGGGCCAGGAAAAGGGTTTTCGTGATCCGCTTCTCTATCCCTCCCCGTGTACGGCCTCCCGCTATCGTCGCGAGGAGATCACCCTGGAAATCCGGGATGGAGCCTTGCGTTTTCGGATCCCCGGCAGCCTTGAGCATGGCGATCCGCTCGGCCGTGAAGTCGGCGGGATTCCTCGCCACGCGGGGATAATCGTAGAAGACATAGGGGCGGTACTTGCTCCAGTCATCCCGTTCGGCGAGCGGAAGGATCCGCCCCCTGGCCCAGGTGTAGGGAAGCCCGTTCACGAGAATCCCGGGTTCCCCATCGACCGCATCGGTCGCCCTCAGGATGTCGGGGTAGGATCTCTCGTAGGCGTCGAGAACAGCCGAGGCCCGGTCATCGCCGTCCTCGCTTTCCGCGGCTGCGGAAAAAAGGGCGACGGGGAAAAGCCCCAGCAATGCGATGACGAAGACGGGAAGTGAAAAAATCCGGCGGCCGGAGCTCATGCGACATCCCCCTGCAATCATTGAGAAGGAAAACGCGACAACGCACCAGTATCGCCCCGGGCCGGCGAGGTGTCAAGAAGAACGGAAATCCGCGCGCCGGGGCTTCATTGACACTTTTCCCGAAAACGTCCTAAGCTGGGCCCAGAGGGAACCAATGCGCTACCACGTCCACGAAAAACAGCAGAACTCCAAGATGTGCTTCGTCTGCGGGCTCAAGAACGTCGCCGGACTCAAGGCCTCGTTCTACCGGCTCGAGAACAACGAGATGCTCGGCCTGTTCACCCCGGGTGACGAGCACCAGAGCTATCCCAACCGCCTGCACGGGGGCATCGCGGCGGCCATCCTCGACGAAACGATCGGAAGGACGATACTCGCCCTCCACGAGGACGAGGTCTGGGGAGTCACGGTGGATTTCAACCTGAAGTACCGGAAGCCCGTTCCCCTCAACGTCGAGCTCAGGGTGCGGGGACGGATCACCAAGGAAGGCGGACGGCTTTTCGAGGGTTCCGGCGAGATCCTGCTGCCGGACGGAACGGTTGCCGTCGAGGCGACCGGCCGCTACATGAAGCTTCCGATCGACAAGATCGCCGACTTCGACTACGAGGAGCAGGAATGGGAAGTGGTGAACGGCCCGTCCGACCCGGTCGAGATCGAGCTGAACCCGTAGCGCCGCCCCCTGCGCCAGCCGGCCGCAGGGGTATGAAACCTTCGTACGGGTTCTCTTGGTCACGCCAGCGAACAACCTTTAACGAATCACTATAGCAGTTCCACACGCAGGTTATTTCAGGCAAGACACCTCAATTTGCTTTCATTATAATCGGTGCACCAGTGGCGTCCCGCATGAAAAACATGCGCAGGGTTCTATTAAATAGTTAAATTTTCAACAATATGCTAATAAACGAAGAGATTCAGAGAGCGCCCAATTGAATTAATTAAGTGGATATAATATAGAAATAAACAGTAATCATATTATTATATATTTTGGAGAATTCTAGATGAAACTGAAAATCGGCAGCAAACTGATGCTCATTGGGGCGGCCATTGTGGTGATTCCCTTTACCATCATGGGAATCATCGTATCGGTGCAAGCTAAGAGGGGCATCACCGCTCTCGAGGAAGGACAGCTCACCACTATCACCGAGAGCATGGCCGATTACGTCGAGCAAACGCTTTCGGGTTACGTGAATGCGACCATGGCGCTGGCCGCATCTCCGGATGTCGTCGCCTGCGCAGAGGCATCCGATCGGGGAGATTCCAAGGTAGTCCAGCTATCCGCCGCGCTAAGTGCACGACTGGCCACGCTCAATCAGTCCAAGCAGTACAGCAACGCGGTACTCACCATAAATACCGTCAATATAAAAGGCAGGGTGGTGGCCGGGTCATCGCCTGCCTCCCTTAATCTCGATCTTTCCGACAGGGAATTCATTATCAAGGCCCTGAACGGTGAAGTATTCATCAGTCAGATGCTTATCAGCAGATCTACGGGCACCGCTACCGTCGCTTTCGCCGCCCCCGTCATCGGCAGTTCAGGCAAGCCGATCGGGGTTTGCAGCATGACAATGAAAACCTCCGTGATCACGGACGAACTGGCCCGCTACAAGATGGGCAAAACCGGCTATTTCGCCATGATCGACCGAGACGGTCTCATCGTCCTGCACAAGAACAAGGATTTCATACTCAAGAAAAACATCAAGAACGATCCGGGCATGGAAATCGTCGCCAAGCACGCCCTCTCGGGAGAATCCGGCGTCCAGGCGTATTTGTATAACGGAGTCGGCAAGATCTGCAGCTTCTCGACCGTTCCTTCCATCGGCTGGGTGGTCATCGGCCTGATACCCACGGACGAATTTCTCGCAACCGCAACGGATATAATCAACCTTGTCATTATAATCGCACTTATCGCGGTGTTTTTCGCTCTCATCCTCCTTTATTTCCTTTCCCGTTCGATCAGTATGCCCGTCAAGGCGGCCGCGGATCACGCCATGTCCATGGCGAACGGAAACCTGGATTTCGTGATCAGCTCAGCATTCCTCTCGCGGGGTGACGAGATTGGGGATCTTGCCCTCGCATTCAAAAAACAGCGGGAAAACCTGATCCAGGTCGTCAAAGAGATAACCACGGCCGCCACGAATGTTGCCCAGGGCAGTGAGGTGATGAGCTCCACCGCCCAATCCATGAGCCAGGGCGCGAGCGAGCAGGCAGCAAGCGCCGAGGAGGTTTCCAGCTCCGTCGAGGAAATGGACGCCACCATCAAGCAAAATGCCGATAACGCCCAGGCGACCAAGGGCATCGCAGACAAAGCGGTAAAGGACATCGAAGAGGGAAGCAAGGCGGTTACCGATTCCGTAACCGCAATGGGCCAGATCGCCGATAAAATTTCCATCATCGAGGAAATAGCCCGACAAACCAACCTCCTCGCCCTCAACGCCGCCATAGAAGCCGCCCGCGCGGGCGAATCGGGCAAGGGCTTCGCGGTCGTGGCTTCCGAAGTTCGCAAGCTCGCCGAACGGTCCCAAAAGGCCGCAGCCGAGATTACGGGTCTCTCGAGAAGCACGGTGGATCTATCTCAACGGGCCAACAGGATCATCGAAACCATCGTTCCCGACATCCGCAAGACGGCGGATCTAGTCCAGGAAATCACCGCGGCATCCCAGGAACAGAGTTCGGGCGTCGATCAGATCGGCAAGGCCATGATTCAGCTCGACTCGGTGATCCAGAAAAGCGCCAGCGAAAGCGAGGAAATGGCGGCCATGTCGGAGGAACTCTCCGGGCAGGCTCAGCAGTTCATCGCGACAATCGGGTTCTTCACACTACCGAAGGAAGCAGCAGAGGCGATCGCGCTGACGACCACGAAGGTAACGCCCAAAGCCGTAAAGGTTACGATGGAACGACCGACCTCGCCCTCTGCCAGATTGCCGGCTTCACCCATGAGGCCCCAGAACGGCCCCCGCGTACGGCAAACGGCAAAACCAACAGCCATCGTTCCCGTGGATAAGGCAACCTCGAGAATGGAGGCTTGAGCGTCGTATCGAGGCATGAAGGCAATCGACACCTTCAGGGCTGAATTGACGCCCGCTAGACGTCCAGGTCCTCCAGGTTGATCTGGGCGAACTTCATGTTCCCCCTCTCGTCCTTGTGGACCGACACGAGCTTCTTCTCGCTGCAGTACTCGAGGAGCTTGGTGAATTTTTTGAACGAGGTCTTGCGGATGTCGAAGGACTTGTCCATCTCCTTGAACTTCGAACCGATCTGGGAAACCATGTATTCCCGGTCGGGATCGAGGAGGCGGAGGATCGAGATGCACATCTTGATGGCGATGTCGTCGGGTTCGTGGTTCTTGAACACCTCTTTCGCCCTTTCGTCCGCGCGTGCGGGCCGGGGGCGTCGCCTCGAATCCCCGCCGAGCGAGTAATCGTCGATCAGCATGATGTCGTCGGAGCAGTTGTTGAATATCGACCGCTTCGAATCCTCCTCGTTCGTGACGAGGACCACCATCCGGCCGTAGCGCCTGAGGATGTCCATGATCACCGTGAAGTCCGAATCGTTGGTGACGAACACGAACTGGTTGATCGAGGGCCGGTCGAGGAAAAGCTTCTCGAAGGCGTCGAGGGAGATGATGAGGTCGGAGCGGTTTTTCTTGCCGGTCACGTGCGGGGTCTCGCGGATCTCGAAATTGAGCTCCTTCAGCTGCTCCCTGAATTTCGTGATGGAGTTGGCGTTGCCGCAGGCGATCTTGACGGCGTAGACCGGTTCCTGGTTGCTCGAATCCGTCTCGTACTTGACGACGATGTCCTTCATCAGCTTGGCGATATCTATGTTTTTCTGGACGTTCTCGAGGTCGATGTAGATGCCGAGAAAATCGCGTTCGTTCGTGCTCATGTAAAGCTCCTTGCCTTCAGTATACTCGCCCCACCCCCTGAGGGCAATGACGGGGATATCCCGCTCGTTTCAGCGGCCTGCTAGACCTCGTAGCCCGGCCAGTTGGTCATTTCGGGATCCTGGCCCTCGGACCAGGAACGGCTCGTTCCGTACCGGAAGAGGACCTCGACCCGGCGCAGGGCCTGGAGGGTCGGAAAGATGATGGTGAAGGCTCCCCGCTCGCGAAAATCGGTCGACGACGGGGTTCCGATGACCTTCCGGTCGAGCGCGATCGGAACGCCCCTCCTCCTGACGGCCCGGATGGCGGAAACCGGTACGGGTCCGGTATAACGCTTGAGCACGAACATCCCGAATTTCATCGTGACGCCATGCTTGAGGGCGGCGGCGTTCCAGGCCTTGAGATCGACCGGCAGGAATTTGGCCGCGTAGGGCAGGGTGTCGGAGCCGAGGACATGGGTGAGATTCATCGTCGACCCCGGAAACATGGCGATGAAGCGCTCGACGATGCCGATCGTTCCGGTGCCCTCGCCGATGTCGAGGGGAACGATGAGCGGGGCGAAAACACCCTTCAACTGCAGGTTCAGGATTTCGTACCGGAAGCGGTAGTCGGATTTCTGGGGCTTGTCCTGGTTGAAGGATCCCTCGGGAACGACGAAGACGATGTCGGCGAGGGTTCCGGGGGCGGCGAGGAAACGGAGGGCCGCCTCGAGGTGGGTCATCTGGAAGGGGTCGAAGGAACCGATGAAGAGGCCCGCGTTGATCGTGTAGTTCGGGAAGGCCGCCACCTGAGGGAAGCCCCGCAGGTCCAGGGGAACGAGCTTCCCCGCGAGAATCTTGGCTCCGATTCCGTCGATCGATTCGAGGAAGCTGCGTTCGTAGTACCGGAATTCACCCTTCTCCTCCGGCTTCAGGTAGGAAAGGGAATCGAGGTCGGCGAAGGTGCGCTCGACGAGCTTGTGAATCCTTTCCGTAACCGGTGAACGGGGAGGAATCGGCTCTGGCCGTGCTGCGAACATGGTCCTCCTTCCGGGACACCGGGTCCCCAAAACGCCTACAACAGATCACCATGGCCCGTAGCTACGGGCTATGGTGTCGCGCGAAGGTATCAGCGGAGATACCCTCGTTGCTCGCACATGGTGATTCAACCCTCTCGTTCAGATCAACTCCCAGCCGCGGGTAGCTCTGCTTCGCGATGAAAGGCGGCGCGACCGATCTGATAGGTTCAAGCTTAGGATAACTGAGGGGAAATTCAAGGAAAAACCTCCTCCAACTCATATCGATATTTATTTCTTGATTTTCCGGAAAAATGGGTTATGCTGTGGTCAGATTATGACAAGTCCGTAGCCGCCGGTTTACTTCAGCACGCGTACACCGGTTATGGAGTGAGGAGGTATCATGCACGATACGAGCATGAGGCCTTCCGAGATCCCCGACTTGTGCGGCATCATTGAACGGTATCGGGGCAAACCGGGAAGCCTTCTCGGTATCCTCGAGGAAGCGCAGGAAGCGCAGGAAAACCACTACCTTCCTGAAGGCACGCTGCGCTTTATCGCCGACCGGACCTCCGTACCCCTCTCGCAGGTGTACGGCACGGCCACCTTCTATTCATTCTTCAACCTGAAACCCCAGGGGAAACACTCGATCGTCGTGTGCCGCGGCACCGCCTGCCACACGAGGGGATCCCTCGCCCTCTTGGAGGAGTCCGTGCGCTTCCTCGGCCTGGGCGAGTTCAGGGAGGAGGAGGACAATTCCCTGACCACGGCCGACGGCTTCATTTCGGTGAGGACCGTCGCCTGTTTCGGCCAGTGCGCCCTCGCCCCGGTCATCCAGATCGACGGCTCCATCCGCTCGAGCATGACGGCGGGACGGCTGATCGCGATGCTCAGGAAGCTCAAGAAGGGAGGCAAGCCATGAAACTGAACGGCATCGCCGACCTCGAACGGGTCAAGGCCGAATCCCTTCCGCGAGTCAGGCCGGAACGCCCGACGATCGCGGTGGGCATGGGAACCTGCGGCATGGGCAACGGGGCCGAGGAGGTCTACGCAGCCTTCGAAACCGCCCTCCGCGGAAAAAACATCGCCCTCAAGAAAACGGGATGCTTCGGGTTCTGCGCCCGGGAACCCCTCGTCACCCTCTATCTTCCCGGGAAACCGGTTCTCCTTTTCGCCGATTTCCACCCTTCCGACGCCAAGAACCTGGTCGAAGCCCTCGGCTCCCCCGCCTCCGTCGAGCGGCTGGCGAGGAAGGCCTTCGCCCGCATCGAGGACTGGGATTTCAGGACCTCGCAGATGAGTTTCGGGAAAGGATTTTCGGCCGTTCCCAAATGGAACGAGCTGCCCTTCTTCCAGGGTCAGGAGAAGATCGTGCTCAGGGACTGCGGACTCATCGATCCGGAATCGATCGAGGACTACATCGCGGTCGGCGGCTACGGAGGGCTGGTCAAGGCCCTCACCTCGATGAGCCAGGAGGCGGTCATCGACGAGGTGAAGAACGCGAAGCTCCGCGGACGGGGAGGGGCGGGCTTTCCCACCGGCAGGAAGTGGGAGCTGATGAGGATACAGAAGGCCGAGCCGAAATACGCGGTCTGCAACGCCGACGAGGGCGAT
>DBTK01000056.1:36298-36524 GCA_002307015.1 Spirochaetaceae bacterium UBA1318 | reverse complement strand
CGCACATGCTCGTCGAGGGCATGGCGATCGGCGCCTACGCGATGGGCGCGACCAGGGGCATCATCTATGTCAGGGCCGAGTATCCCCTCGCCGTCAAGCGCCTGCAGAAGGCGATCCATGACGCGCGGGAGTGGGGCTTTCTCGGTGAAAAAATCCTCGGGTCGGGCTTTTCCTTCGACATCGAGATCGTGAAGGGCGCCGGGGCCTTCGTCTGCGGCGAGGAAAC
>DBTK01000056.1:35570-36042 GCA_002307015.1 Spirochaetaceae bacterium UBA1318 | reverse complement strand
TCTGCGGCGAGGAAACGGCCCTGATCGCCTCGGTCGAGGGCAAGGCCGGACGACCATCCCCTCGGCCCCCGTTCCCGGCCCAGCGCGGGGTGTTCGGGCTCCCGACCGACATCAACAACGTCGAGTCCTGGTGCAACGTCCCCGTCGTCATCTCGGCCGGAGCGGCGAAGTTCACCTCGGTCGGCACGGCCGCGAGCGCGGGGACCAAGGTGTTCTCCCTCGTCGGAAAGGTCAAGAACACGGGCCTCGTCGAGCTTCCCCTCGGCGCGAGCCTCGAATCCATCGTCTACGGCATGGGGGAGGGCACGGGAAACCGCAAGAAGATCCGCGCCGTCCAGTCGGGCGGCCCATCGGGGGGCTGCGTCCCGGCGTCCCTCTTTAAGACGGCGGTCGACTACGAGTCCCTCGCCGCCGTCGGGGCGATCATGGGATCGGGCGGCATGGTGGTGATGGACCAGGACAACTGCATGGT
>DBTK01000056.1:34646-35313 GCA_002307015.1 Spirochaetaceae bacterium UBA1318 | reverse complement strand
GACAACTGCATGGTCGACGTCGCCCGCTACTTCACCGGCTTCACCGCCTCGGAATCCTGCGGGAAATGCGCCCCCTGCCGCGAGGGGCTTTCCCAGATGCGCCGGATCCTGGACGGGATCACCCGGGGGGAGGGAAACGAGGAGGACATCGACACCCTCGAGGAGCTCGCCCTGTTCGTGAAGGACTCCGCGCTCTGCGGACTCGGCCAGACGGCGGCCAACCCGGTGCTGACGACCATCAAGTACTTCCGCGAGGAGTACGAGAGGCACATCCGCGAAAAACGCTGCGAGGCCGGGGTCTGCGAAAACCTCTACCTCGCCCTCTGCGAAAACTCCTGTCCCATGCACATGAACATCCCGGGCTACCTGGAACTCGTCAAGGAAGGCCGGCTCGAGGAGGCCTTCGAGCTGACCCTGCGCGACAATCCCCTGCCCGGGACGATCGGCCGCATCTGCCATTTCCACTGCCAGATGCGCTGCCGCCGGGACGCCATCGACGAACCGGTGGCCCAGGGGGAGATCCACCGCTACCTCGCCGACACCATGTACAAGATGGGCCGGGAGAAGGCGGTCTACAAGCGCCTCATCGCCGAGAAGCTCCCCGACACGGGAAAGAGCGTGGCGATCGTCGGGGCGGGCCCGGCGGGCCTCACCGCGGCCTTCTACC
>DBTK01000056.1:0-34327 GCA_002307015.1 Spirochaetaceae bacterium UBA1318 | reverse complement strand
GGAATCCCCCGCTGGGGCATCCCCGCCTACCGCCTGCCCAAGGATGTGCTGGCAAAGGAGGTCGACCTCATCAGGAAGCTCGGGGTCCGCTTCGTGTTCAACACCAGGGTCGGGCGTGACCTCACCCTCGAGACCCTGAAGGCCGGGAACGACGCCGTCCTCATCTGCGTCGGCGCCCAGGAGGACCAGGTCCTCGGCATCCCGGGCGAGGGGGCCAAGGGCGTGTTCGCCGGCTACCGCTTCCTCGAGGAGCTGAACGCCTCGAAGACGGCGAGGCCCGGCGCCGTCGTCATCGTGATCGGCGGGGGAAACTCCGCGATCGACGCCGCCCGCTCCGTGTTCAGGCTCGGGGCGACCGTCACCGTCGCCTACCGACGGACCAAGGAGGAGATGCCGGCCAACCGCGAGGAGCTCGAGGGCGCCATCGAGGAGGGCCTCGGATTCCTCTACATGGTTCAGCCGACGGAGGTGGTCCTCGACGCGAAGGGAGCCGTCCGCGCCGTCCGTTTCATGAAGATGAAGAGCGGAACGGTGGATACGAGCGGCCGACGCGCCCCCGTGCCGACGGGAGAGACGGTCGAGGTTCCCTGCGACGCCGTCATCGTCGCGGTGGGGGAAAAGGTCGCCGCCGGCGATCTCGCCCACGGGTCGATCGAGCTCGAGAAATCGGGCGCGATCGCGACGGACCGCTTCGGCCTCAGGACCTCCGATTCGAAGGTCTGGGCCGCCGGCGACGCCACGACGGGTCCCGCCACCGCCGCAGAGGCGATGGGGCTTGCCAAGCGGGCAGCCAGGGCGATCAACCGCGCCCTCACCGGCGAGGACAACTTCGAGGTCCTGTTCAGAACCTTCGACTACATCAATAGGATTCCCGAGGACCCGGGCAAGGGCCGCATGAACCGGTCGCAGCGGGTGCCTCCCTCCGAGAGGAGGGGGAATTTCGTCGAGATCGCCATGGGCTACACCGGGGAGCAGGCTTTCCGCGAGGCCGAGCGCTGCCTCCGCTGCGACGTGCGGGAGGCGGCTCCTGCCCGCGACGGGACCAAGCCGGGACGCGGGGCCCTGAGGCCCGTTCCCGAACGGATCGGCGGGAGGAAGGAGTAGAAAATGGAACAGAAAAACACCAACACCGTGGCCGTCACGATAGACGGAAGGAAATACGACATCCCCGCCGGGACGACCATCCTCGACGCCTGCGAGGGACTCGGCCTCGACCTCCCGACCCTCTGCTACCTGAAGGACATGACCGCGAGCGCCTCCTGCGGGGTCTGCGTCGTCGAGGTGAAGGGGGCGAAGAGCCTCCTCAGGTCCTGCGTCACCTCCTGCGCGGAGGGGATGGAGATCACGACGGCCTCCCCCCGAGTGGTGGCAGCGAGGAGGCTCACGGTCGAACTCATGCTTGCCAACCACCCGAAGGACTGCCTCTCCTGCGTCCGGAACGGGGCCTGCGAGCTCCAGTCGATGGCCGAGAGGCTCGGCATTCGTACGGTCCGCTTCCCGCCGACGAGGAAAACGGCGAGGCAGGACGTTTCGAGTCCCTCGATCCTGAGGGACGACGACAAGTGCATCCTCTGCGGCCGCTGCGTGTCGGTCTGCCGCGAGGTCCAGACGGTTTCCGCCATCGACTTCGCCGGCAGGGGGATCAAGACGAGGGTCGCGCCCTTCATGGATCGGGGGCTCGCCTCCTCGGTATGCACGAACTGCGGGCAGTGCTCCCTCGTCTGCCCGGTCGGCGCCATCGTCGAACGGGACGACACGGAGGCGGTCCGCGCCGCCATCGGCGAGGCGGGAAGGACGGTCGTCGTGCAGACGGCGCCCGCCGTCAGAGCCTCCCTCGGCGACGCCCTCGGCCTCCCGCCGGGGACCCTCGTCACCGGGAAGATGACCGCGGCGCTGAGGAGGCTCGGCTTCGACAAGGTCTTCGACACCCAGTTCGCCGCCGACCTCACCATCATGGAGGAGGGAACCGAGCTCCTGAAGAGGATGAAGGGATCGGCCCCGCTTCCGATGATCACGAGCTGCTCGCCGGGCTGGATCAGCTTCATCGAGACCTTCTACCCCAGCCTCCTCCCCCACCTCTCGACCTGCAAGTCGCCCCAGCAGATGTTCGGGGCCGTCGCCAAGACCTGGTTCGCGGAGAAGGCCGGGATCGACCCCGAAAGGATGACGGTCGTCTCGATCATGCCCTGCACGGCCAAGAAGTACGAGGCGAAGCGTCCCGAGATGGACGGCGCCTGGGAGTATTGGCGAAAGAAGGGAAAGGAGGTGAGCGTCGCCCCCTTCGCCGACGTCGATTACGCCCTGACCGTCAGGGAGCTCGCCCGCATGATCAAGGAGGTCGGGCTCGACATCGCGAAGCTTCCCGAGGAGGAGTTCGACGACCCCCTGGGAGAGTCGACGGGAGCGGCCACGATCTTCGGAACGACGGGAGGGGTCATGGAGGCGGCTCTCCGCACGGTCGCCGAGATCGTGACGGGAAAGCCCCTGGAGAAGCTCGAGTTCGAGGCGCTGCGAGGCCTGGAGGGCATCAAGTCGGCGAGCGTCGACCTCTCGGGAACGAAGGTGAACGTCGCCGTCGGGCACAGCCTCAAGAACGCCCGGATCCTGCTCGACCAGATCGCGGCGGGAAAATCCCCCTACGCCTTCATCGAGGTGATGACCTGTCCGGGCGGCTGCATCGGAGGAGGAGGGAACGCGATCCGCATCGACAAGGGCAAGCGCGCCGCGCGGCAGTCGGCCATCTACCTCGAGGACGCGAGCATGCCCGTCAGGAAGTCCCATGAAAACCAGGCGGTGAAGGCCCTCTACGACCGGTTCCTCATCGAACCCCTCGGCGAGCTCTCCCACGAACTCCTGCATACGACCTACGCGGCGAAGGTCGTGTAGACCCCTCGATAACCGGCTCGCGGCCGAAACCTGTAACGTTCGCGCCGCGAGTTGGTTTATATCTATGTACGCGAATGAATAGTCCTGTCCGTTGACCCCAAGTACCGAACAATGCCCGGATTCTCGAGTGGAGGATGTATGTATGATTTGATTGTAAAGGGCGGCCCCGTCCTCTGGTTCATCATGGCTCTCTCCGTCGTCGTCGTCGCCATCGTCATCGAGCGCCTCCTCTACTTCCGCAGGATCAAGGTGGACGAGGACAAGCTCTTCCAGCGCATCAAGGCGACCCTGGAGAAGGGACATTTCGACGAGGCCCTCTCCATCTGCGACAGCAACATCTCCCCCCTCTCCGCCCTCATCCGGATCGGCATCGAAAACCGAGGCGAATCGACGACGACGAAAAAGGAGATCATCAAGGACGCGGCGAGCCAGGAGATCCCGAGGCTCGAGAAGAACGTGTCGACCCTCGATACGATAGCCCACATCTCGCCACTGCTGGGCCTGCTCGGGACGGTCACCGGAACGATGAAGGCCTTCGGGGTCCTGGGCACCTTCGGCGCGGTGAGCGACCCGACCCTCCTCGCCAAGGGCATCTCCGAGGCCCTGATCACGAC
The DNA here is from genome assembly GCA_002307015.1 of Spirochaetaceae bacterium UBA1318. Lineage (GTDB taxonomy): Bacteria > Spirochaetota > Spirochaetia > Treponematales > UBA1318 > UBA1318. Next base: position 30,827 of record DBTK01000056.1, on the reverse strand, counting down.
CGTCGGCGGCATCGTCGTCGCCGTTCCCGCCGTCATCTTCTACAACTACTTCGTTTCGAAAGTGAACCTTTCACTTCTCAAGCTCGAAAACCAGGTGAACAAGCTCGTCATCATGATCGACTCGGGCGCGAAGCCGGCAGAGGAAGGCAAGCGATGAAATTCGAAAGACGGCTGACGAAAAAGGCGAAGGTCGACATGACCCCGCTCGTCGACGTGCTTTTCATGCTCCTCCTTTTCTTCATGCTGACGAGCGTTTTCAAGATGGTTCCGGGCATTTCCATGAAGCTGCCCACCTCGACGACGAACCAGACGGTGTCGCTTTCGCGGCTCCAGGTCGTCGCGGTCTCCGAATCCGAGATCTACGTCAACTCGACCAAGACCGGGATCGACGGCCTCGACGCGGCCATCAAGGCGGCGATAGCCGGAAAGAAGCCGTCCGATTTCAGCGCCACCTTCCAGGGCGACAAGACCGCGCCCTACCAGCTCGTCGTTTCCGTCCTCGACGCCCTGCGCATGAACGGGATCGAGGGGGTGAGCCTCATCACGAGCGCCTCGGGGAAAAAGCCGTGAGAAAGGATTACGTCCGATCCCAGGACAGGAAGCGCCGGCTCGTATCCCTCGGCCTCACCGCCCTGCTCTACGCGACGGCGGCCGGCGCCCTGTGGATCGCCGGGGCCCTCGCGCCCGATACCCTGAGCGCCTACTCCGGGCCGATCACCGTGAGGCTCGGCTCTCCCTCGGGAACGGACGAGACCTCGAGGGTCCTGCCCTCCCCCAACGCGACCCCGGACGGGAAGGGGATTCCCGCCGCGCCCCCCGCGCCGGTCGCCCCGGCGGCGAAAGCCGCTTCGCCTGCCGCTCCCTCGGTACCGGCCGCGCGGACACCCAAGCCCGCGACCCAGGCCGCCCGGGCCGCTTCCCCCGTTTCCGCCCCGGCAGTCTCGCCCGCCAAGCCGGGCGCCACGGCGGAACCCCAGAAGGCCTCGCCGAACGCCCTCGTCCTTCCCAAGGATGACGCGGGGAAGAATGAATCGCCAAAATCCCCATCGACGGCGACGAATGATTCCTCCGCCGCCCAGACCGCCTCAAGCGGCCAGTCGGGATCCGGCGCAACGCCCGCCGCAACCGGAACAGGCATCAACGGATCGGCCGCGGAAGGGCCTGCGGTATCGACCGGTCCCATTTCGGTGAAGGGCAGCGAGAACGGGAACGCCTATGAAACCAATTTCGAGTCGGGATCCGGCCGGATCGGCCGGGGGCTTTACGTCCCGATCTTCCTCTTCATGCCCCTCCCCTTCTCGGTCGACGACTCGGTCTACGCGAAAATTCCGGCGGGTTCGGGGGGACTGCGCACGGCGGAGCAGCGCCGGACGGCCTTCAGGTCGGCGTATGAACTGAAATCAGGGGTATGGAGGCTGAAAGCCCAGCCCGGCCTGGAGGCGAGGCCCGAGCTCTGGAAGACCCTCGAGGATTCCGGCTACCCGATAGCCAGGGCCGAGTACAAGAGCGGAAGGACGCTCTCCCCCGTCGTGCTCAGCTTCCGGGTCAGCGCGGCGGCGAAGGGAAAGATGCCGACCCTCGAATCGGTCGAGGTCGTTTCGTCGTCGGGATCTCCCGACATCGACGCGGCGGTCGTCTACGGCTTCAGGCAGGCGGCCTTCTACAACGACGGCAGCTCGAGCGTGACGGGCAGGTTCACCTACCGTTTCGACTGAGCGAAGCGGCGACCCTCGCCCGCCTTTCCTCGAGGTAGGCGTCGAAACTCCTGATCGAGGCGTTGATCACGAGGGTTTTCGGCATGCCGATCTCCCTGAAAACCTTCAGGACCTTGTCGAACCTGCCGACGTCGAAGGAGATGTGGGCGTCGCTTCCGCACACCACGCGGACGCCCTGCCTGACGCAGGACCGCGCTATCGCCGCGCAGCGCTCGGCGCTCCCCGGCCGTACGTTGAAGGAAGAATTGTTGATCTCGACGGGCTTTCCGCACTCTCCCGCGAGCCTGACGAAGCCCTCGATGTCGATCGGGTAGACCGGATTTCCCGGATGGGAAATCGCGTCGACCAGGGGGTTCCGCATCGCGGCCTCGATCGCCTTCATGTGCGCCTCGAGTGTCCCGGGAGCGAAGCAGTTTTCGTGAAAACCGGCGAGCACGAAATCGAGCCTCGCGAGGTAGTCCGCGGGCATGTCCAGCTCTCCCTCGAGATTCAGGATATTCGCTTCCACCCCTTTCAGGAAACGGACCCCGTCCATGATCGGGGGAATGATTCGGAGATTCCCGAAATGGTAGAGGCATGGTCCGCCAAGGAGCTTCGGTCCATGGTCGGTGAGCACCCAGGCCTTGAGCCCGTGCCGGCACGCCGCCTTCGAATTTTCCTGGACGGTGGAGTAGGCATGGCCGCTCGCGACGGAATGGGTATGGGTATCGACGACGATTTTCACGGTGGGGGTTCTCCTCGGATATCCCATACTACCCGGAATCGGACCCGAACCTCAAGGGGACGCGACAGTCGGCTCCCGGGTCGACTCGGCCCGCGATACCGCCTGCGGAATCCCCCGATGCACCATCAGCCAGCAATTCCTCATCGTCCCTTCGTGCCGTTCGTGCTCGATGAGCAATCTCCTCTTCTCGAACCCGGCTTTCTCGTACACGTGAATCGCACGCGCGTTCCGCTCCTGGGGATCGAGAACGATCGCATCCGCCTTTTTTTCCCTGAGGAGATAACCGACGGCAGCGGTCACCAGACTGCAGCCCAGCCCCCGGTTCCGGGAAGCCGGGTCCCCGATAAAAAGATCCATCCCGAAAATCCGGCCGTCTCCCGGAGTGAAGCCGTACTCGGTCAGTTCGGGATCCTGCACCGGGTAGAACTGCAGGTAGCCGATCGGACTTCCGTCGCAGCGCACGATGCATCTCGTCGTTCCGTCGTCGCGATAGAATTTCCCGTTTATCCGATCGATATCGAATCCCGCGTCCCGGCCCTCGTAGAATTCCAGAACTCCCTCGTCCGTGAGCCATGCCAAGAGGAGGCCGGCATCATCCCTCGTCAGCGTTTCGACGGACAGGGCGCCGGATTCGAAAAGGACCGATTTCCCGTGGGAAGGATCCGGAGGAATCCGTCTCGTCATCGTGCACCTCCGCGGGCTATCCCGTCGAACTCCGTCCCGGTTCTCGCGTGCCGGCCAGAACGTAGCCGGCCTCGAGCAGGGCGATGGCATCGAGCATCTCTTTCCTGATCGACTCGGCGTCGAAGGGGCCGTCTTCCCCGAGAATGAAGTTCCGATAGACCCAGCCGAAGCGAAACGCGTTGAGCAGAACGGTCAGCGCGTGGGGATCGCAGGACCTGATCCTGCCGCCGTCGATCTCCGCCTTGAGGATGGATTCGGTGTAGCTGTCGGATCGGGAACCGAAGGCCTCATGCAGGTAGTCGCGGATCGTTCGGTTGGAGTGCATTTCGTTCATCATGATCCGGGAAATCTTGACCATTCGGGGATTGGCGAGGAGATAGTCGGGCAAGGTTTCGAGCAGGTCACGGAAAATCGACAGGCCCGGGGAGGGAGGCGGCGGAAGAGGCCGATAAATCTCCGTCTCGAGATGCTCGAAAATAGCGACAAGAATGGCATCCTTGCTCCGGTAATGCTTGTAGACCGCGCCTTCGGTAACCCCGACCTCTCGGGCGATTTCCCTCATCGACGTGCCGGCGTAGCCCCTCTCGGCAAACAGGTCGATCGCGGCGGTGAATATCTTTTCCTCGGTCGGCACGTCGCCCGGCAGCCTGATCGGCCGCCCGGGTTTGGGTTTGTTCTCGGTATCCTTCATCGAACGCTGCATTCCTCATCCTAGCACGAAATCGCCCGCATTGACCTGGGGATGGCGTGAAGGGGTCGAAGCGTCCCCTTCACGATCCTTTTCTTCCGGCATCGTGTCACACCTTCTTCCTGGCCGTACGGGTGGCCAGGGAATCGAATCGATCGCCCATGAAGCTTTTCGCGAAGCTCAGTTTGGTCGGGTAGTAAAAATCGGAATCGAACCAACCCTTTTCCCGATAATAGGCGTAATCGCGATTTTCCTGATTTAAAAGCGCTTTCATGCTGGACCGGGACATCCGGAACATCATCAGCCTGAGGATCGATGGCGAGGGCAACGTCGACCGCTCGAGCGCATTCAGGAAGAGGCGGCCCTGCCTCGCGATCGTCCTGTCGATGATCCCCTGTTCATGGGCGGAGACGGGTTCCAGCGAGGTGAGGCAGCATCCCTTGACGGTGGTGAAGCCGAGTCCGGTACCCACGAAATCCAGGTACCCGTTGATCTTCCGGCCTCCATAGATCCCCTGGAAAACGATGTTGGTGTACACCTTCCCGAAATAGCGCGGACGGTGGAACATGAAACCCAGCCTGTCCAGAAAATTCTTCATGGCCCCTGAAACCTGGAAGGAATAGTTGGGGGTTGCGAACACCACCCCGTCAGCCGTATCGATCTTGGCCAGAATCTTGTCCCGATCATCCCTCAGGGGACAGCGGTCCTCCCCCTTTTCGAAACAGGCCTTGCATCCGATGCACTGCTTCAAGCTGTAATCATGGAGGAAAAGAATTTCGGATTCGACGGCTCCTCCAGCCCCGACGATGGCCAGAAACTGCCTCGCCGCCTCGTAGGTACCCTTCTTTCGGGCGCTTCCGACCAGTACGATCACCTTTTTCACGATGGATCCCCTTATAATCTGCTTCCAAAATATGTATGTTGTCGTTTACTTATATTATGACAGAATTCTTTTGTCAACATGGCATCTCGGACGGATTATTGGGAAACGGGAATACGGCTACGAATTAATAAAATTCGCAGCCGTCCGGTGCGGATTCACGATATCCGTAACTGCAGTTCAGCTATCAAATTAAGCCTTTGATTTTTTCAACGACGCTGTTTGATTCAATGAAGGGACTCCGCAAAAATTGCTCACGGATTTTTTTTATTGATTTTTTCTCAAACAGGTAAGGGCTTTTTTTAACAAAATCCTTCACCTTCGCCACATGACTGTCATTGAACAGATTCGTATTTCGGTCAACCAGGCCGAGGTCCATTGCCTTTTTCTTCTTTCGTTCACAGGAGCAGCTGTTGCTTTTATTGATGAGGCTGCAATTTTCATTCATATAGTTTTTCAATTGTGTTCTTGCACGATGGAGTTCCTGCTTGAAGCTATCCTGACTGATCTCAAGCATCTCGCCACCGGTCTTCGATGACACACCGAAGATAAATCCAAGAATGAATATCAATCTCTGTCTACGATCAAGACATAAGAGCATTCCCATCGTACATTGAACCTTGATTGCATCAACAAGCATAGCCTCATCTGGACTACTGCTGTACCGATCTTTCTCGCCAATACCATCCGATTCACTGATAAAATTTTTATGCTTCTCAAAAGACAAAAAGAAATTCTCCCGTTGAGAACGTTTCATATTCAAAACATGATTTGTGGCAATCCGGTAAAGCCACGTTCTGAAACTGCTTTTGCTCTCGAATGTCGACAACTTGGTCAGCATTTTAATGAGGATCTCCTGAGTCGCATCCTCTGCATCTTGAGTATTTCCCGTCATGCGCAGCGAGATATTGAAAATCCATGATTCGTGCATGCTGACAAGCTCTTTGATAGCATCAAAGTTTCCGCTCTGTGCCTTTTCCACCAATTCATGCTCCGGCGTATTCGAAAATATACCATCCGCGAAAATATTCCGCATTTCCGCCTTCCCTTCGGTCCCTTATGCGGTGAGGTCTGCCGCGATTGCATCCACGGTCATCCTCGCCCTTTCCCCAAAATCAGGCCTAAAGCTGAATGGAAGGAAGTACTCCCCAATCACCGTCGCTTTCAGGGTCCGTCCAAACATTAAATCAAAGATTCCCTTCACATGCTCTGTGTCCGCCCCGCCCGAAGTAACCAGCAAAGCAACTCGCTTCCCCTCAAACAGGGAAACAGGGTCGGGTCGGCTCCATTTGCAGATCGAATTGTGCCTATCGATCAACGCCTTGAGTTGTGCGGATAGATCGAAAGCATACAGGGGCGATGCGTAGATGACGGCATCAGCCGCAACGAGACGATCGATAATTGCGGGAGCGTCGTCATCTTTCATAACGCATCCGGGAACGTCTCGTATCTTGTGGCAAGCGAGACAACCGATGCAACCCTTTATTTGATGGTCGACAACGGCGATACTTTCGACATCATGCCCCTTGGAAACGAGGTCTTCAACCAACATGTTGAGCGCCTGTGCGGTTTTTCCGTCTTTTCTCGGACTACCTTGAATTGCTACGATATTCATTGTCTGTTCTCCTTGCGGATAATTAGACACACAATGAAATGGCATCGTGACAGTTAAAGGGTGAAAAATTCCAGAGATTTAAAGGATGCTACGGAGATACGACCACCGATCATTTTCAACCGTTATGTACGCAGAACGGCTACGCAGTTTTCATCTCATTATTTGTACTTCGGGAGCGAATCGGCATAAGGCGGCCGCCGTCGATTGACGGCGGCCGCGGAATCTAGCGGACCAGCTTGAACTTGATCGTCTTGATTTCGAAAGCCCTGAACTCGAGGCTTACGCCTTCCTTGCCGTAGGCGAGTGCCTCGGCCTTCCGCTCGAGCAGGTTCGTCTCGAATACCGAGTCGACCCCGGCGACAGTCGAGAGCTTCGCCCGCCTCGCGCCGCCGCCCGCCTCGTAGAGCCTGACGACGACGGAGCCGTCATCCTCGGCGAGCTTCACCGCCTCGATGATTACGTTCGGATCGTCGACCGTGAAGAACGAAAGCCTCGAGAGAGACGGAGAACTTTTCCCGACGGCATCGGGAACGTCGACGACGTCGAGGGGGTGGTTGAGGTCGTAGGCCTCGCGGACCACGTTCTCGGCCGAAAAGCTGCCGACGAAGGGCAGGATCGCGTAGCTCATGAAGTGGACGCCCATGTCGGCCTCGGCGTCGGGGGCCTTGGGAGAGCGGAGCAGGGTAAGCCTCATGTCGGCGCCGCGGACGTCATGGCCGTACTTGCAGTCGTTCAGCAGGGCCATGCCGATTCCCGACTCCTCGACGCAGATCCATTTGTGGGCGCAGATCTCGAACTTCGCCCGGTCGGAGGGCAGGTTGTCGTGGGTGTTCCTGAGGGCATGGCCGTACTGGATTTCGCAGCGGACCTGGGTCGTATAGAGGTTCGCCGGAAACTCGACCTTGAGGATGCGGTGGGATTCCTTCCAGTCGACCTTGGTGGCGAAGTCGATCCGGCGGCTCGCGGCATAGAAGGTGCAATCCTGGACGAGGGCGGACTTCACCCCGATCTTGTAGGAATTCCGGATCCGGATAAAAAGCGGCCCCTCGGAAACGACCTCGCTCGAAACGAGGCGGTCCTCGTCGACGATGCTCTTCTTCCAGTCCGAGTCGATGTCCCAGGCGTCCCAGAGTATGGGCAGGTCCTCGGCGCTCTGAAGGGCGTTGAGGGCGGCACCGGGCCGGACGAACTCCCGTGCCGATTCCCGGTCCACGAGGCTCGTCATCCGCTTCGCCGAATCGAACTCGATCCGGTAGAACGGGGTCTCGAGCTTCGAGCCCTTGAGCGAGAAGGCCGAGGCATGGGCGGCCGACTTCACGACGCGATAGGCCGCGGCGCCCATCGAGGGCGCCCCGACGCGGACGACCGCCTCGTTCCCGCCGTCGAGGGCCTTCGCCGTCTGGACTGGATAGGTCCCCTCGGCGGATACGAGTTCGGCGGGAAGGGCGAAGTCCTTGTTCCAGGGAAGGGAGGTGCAGGCAACCCGATCCCAGGAAAGGGAATTGAAGACGGCGACCGTCCTTCCCTCCTTCGATTCGAGCCCGGCATTGAGCCGAGCGGCGAGAAAGGCGCGGGCCCGGGAGTTGAGACCCTCGAGGATCGTTTCGATTTCCCCGTACCATTTCTCGGCATCCTTGTAGACGGCCGTGATCGAGGAGCCGGGGATGATGTCGTGGAACTGGTTGGTGAGCAGCTTCTTCCAGCACTCCAGGAGCTCCTTCCGTGGATAGGGAAGGGAGTCGGCTCCCACCGACGCGACGGCGTAGAGAAACTCGCATTCCCTCAGGGCGAACTCGAGCTTCCGGTTGAACCGCTTCGTCCGGCTCTGGGTCGTGTAGGTTCCGCGATGGAGCTCGAGGTAGAGCTCGCCCTTCCATTCCGGCAATTCACCCGCACGCTCGAAGATCCGTCCCGCGGCTTCCGATACCTTCATCCACCTCGCCTTCGGCGCTCCCTCGAGATCGACGAACCGGCGAGCCGATTCGATGTCGGTTCTCATGGTGCCGCCGCCGCCGTCGCCCTCGCCGATCGACTTGACGATGCCCGACTGCACCTCCTTGTGCTGGACCTGGCACCAGTCGTCCACGAGCTGGGCGGCCTTCACCTTCCCATTGTAGCCGTCCGCCCTGCCGGTGATGTAGGTCGTTTTCACGCCCGTACCGTCGATGCCCTTCCAGATGAAGCTGTCGTAGGGGAATCGGGTCGTATCGTTCCAGTTGATCTTGCTCGTCACGAAATACTCGATCTCGCAGCCGGCCAGGATCTGGGGAAGGGCCGCCGCGTAGCCGAAGACGTCGGGCAGCCAGAGGGTGTCGCCCTCGTAGCCGAGCATCCGCTTCGAGGCCTGCTTGCCCACGAGGAACTGGCGGACGAGGGACTCGCCGCCGGTGATGTTGCAATCGGCCTCGACCCACATCCCGCCGTTCGGTTCCCACTGTCCGCGCTTGTAGGCGGCCTTGACCCCCTCGAAAATCTCGGGATACTCGCGCTCGACGATCTCGAGCTGACAGGGCTGGGACTGGAGGAAGATGAACTCGGGGAATTCCTGGGTATAGCGGACCATGTTGGCGTAGGTTCTCGCAACCTTCCGTTCGGTTTCCCATATCGGCCAGAGCCAGGCGTGATCGATGTGAGCCCCGCCGACGAGGTAGACCTCGGGGACGGTGTCACCGTTTTTCGCCGCGGCGAGCGGGGCTATGGCCTTCGCCGCTTCCGCAACCTGGGCCATCATCTCGCCCTCGCCGGCGGTGAACCGGATGAGCATCAGTCCGTCGTAGAGCCCTTTCAGGATGCGGTTCTTCCTGAGGGAGTTGTCGTCGAGCTTCCCGGCGAGCTCGAAGAGGGAAAGGACGTCGTAGTAGAGGTCGTAGATCGGTTTGTTCTTGACGACGAGCTCCGCGGTCGAAAAGGTGTTCGGGTAGTCCTTGAGCCGGGCGCTCAGGGTCAGGATGACCTCCTCCTCCTGGAAGGGATGCCACCCCGGATAGTGATGGCCCGCGTAGGACTCGAGGTGGACGGTGAAGACCTCTCCCGCCTTTCCGGAGGCGGAAAGCCTGATCTTTTCATGGAAGGGATTGACCGCGCCCGAGGGAACGCCGTTCAGGAAGACGAGGCTGTCGGCATTCGGCGTGGCGAGGAGGAAAACCTCGCGGCCGGCCGCTTCCTTCGGAAGGACGAAGCTCGTCCGGAACCAGTAGGTCGTCCAGTCCTTTCCGTAGGAGTAAGGAAAATGGATGCCGGACCACGAAGCCTTCTCCGGGGGCTTTCTCAGGACATCACGGGTTTCGAAAACCTCGAAGTCGAGGTCGCCGATCTTCTCGTATTTTTTCTGGTCGAGCACATGGATGTACTGCCGTATCCGTTCGTTGATTTTCGGTGTAAGCACGATTGTCTCCTCGTTGCGGTAAACCCCGGCCGGTGGCCGGGGTTCGATTGCGGTATCCCGGAACAGTCTATTTTTTCTTGGAAGCGGACGTCGATATCGAGAGAGCAACCGACACGAGGGCGTTAGCCCCGATCGGGATCGAGACGGAACCGTCGGAACCTACGGCAAGCTCGGCGCCGACCGGCCTTTCGTGAAGATCGAGGAGCCTCGCCTCGAGGATGGAGGGATTTCCCGGAACCTTCGGGGGAAAGGCGATGCGGACTTTCGAGGACTTTCCATCGGCCTCGTAGAACCTCGCCACAAGGCCCTCCTTCCCCGGCGCGCTTCCGGGCGGAACGCCGTCCCAGGTTTCGGGTTCGGGGCTTTTCACCGCGGACACGACGACTCCCTTGCCCTCGATCGCGAGGAAACCGACCGTTCCCGCCTCTTCCTCTTTCTGGTAGGGCAGGGCGACCGCGCGCGGAGCCATGAAGGTCTCGAGCGCCTCGTGGATCGAAGCCTCGGGCTTCGCCGAGGCGGGGAGGACGGAAATAACGAAGGAAAACTCGTGCCGTCCGACCTCGGGACTCGGATCGGGATCGACGGAACTCCGCAGCAGGGTCACCGAGATGGCCCCGTCGTTGAACCGGAATCCCTGTTTCGAATCCGTCGTCAACTGGACGATCGGCGTCTTGGCCTTTCCGGGAAGCGCCGCGGCGAAGCTCGTCGCCGGGACGTCCTGGTCGACCGGGCCGCGCTCCACCGTGCCGAAGGGAATATCGTAACGCGCCTTTTCGGCTCCCGTCGCGAGGGCGAGGGAATAGCCGAGCTGTGGAACCCTTCCCGGGGCGCCTATCTCGTGCCAGTCGCAGACGACGTCGTACCTGAGCCTGGCGCTCGACCGCCCGAGGGAGAGGCGCACCTTGAGCGTCGAAGCGGGTCCGACTCCCGAGCAGGGCAGGGTCAGACGGTATTCGATCATCTGCTCGAGGAGATCCTTCCCGATCTTCAGGTCGGTGACGGATGCGTGGGAGGAAAGCGGGGTCGCCTTCCGGTACCGGCCGACAATCCAGGCCGTCATCATCGTCGCGTCTTCCTCGATGAACTGGAAGAGCCCCGTCTCGCCCTTTCCGGCGACGAGATCGACGCCGCTCGTCTTGTCGACGAAGGACACGATTCCCGTTCCGACCGTATCGAGCTCGATACGGACCCGGTCGTTCTCGAGGATGGCCCGCTTGGGTTTCTCGACGAGGTTCGGATCGGTTCCGTAGGGGAAGAACCGCTTTTTCTCGGCGCTGCCGGCCTCGTCGACAAGCTCGACCGTCCCGTATCCGAAAGCCGGAAGGTCGAGGGCGACGAGGAGTTTCAGGAACCGGTGACCCCAGTAGGGATCCTTGTCGTTCCGGATCACCTGGTGATCGAGGACCTTCCCCTTCGCGTCGAGGGTCACAAGGTCGGCCGGATCGCCCCTCCAGTCCCAGACGGTAAGCTCGGCCTCGACCGAACGAGCCCACTGAAGCTGGTTGAATACGCGGAATCGCCTCGGGCTGCCCGATCCCCTTCCCACGGACGGGAGATGGAAACGGTCGGCGCCGAAACCGACGCCGGCACCCTCGGATCGGCCCCAGCTGTCCCCCTGGAGGAAGACGTTGGAGGCTCCCGGCTTGTAGCCCTCGGGGTTGCCGGCGGGCGCGAGACGCCTCAGGCTTTCCGAGATGGCGGCGAGCGAGGCGGCCATGGTGTCCTGGAACCGTCCGAGCGCGTGCTCGCGCGTAAGCTGGACGCCGGAACCGGGAAGTATGTCGTGGAACTGGTTGAACAGGGTGTTGATCCAACCCTCCCGGAGGTTGCGTTTGACGGCGTCGGCCTCGACCGCCTTTCCCGCGGCGATGCCGGCGAGGCTCGAGAACAACTCGGCCTCGTAGAGGACTTCCTGGGACTTGCGGTTGGCCATCTTGATCCTCGCCTGGGAGGTGTAGCACCCGGTGAAGGTCATGTTCCGCTCGGACTTGACCACGGGCAGGGTGGCGATCGCAGGCTCGATGGTTTTGAAAAAGGACTTCATTGTCCCGAAGCTTATTGATGGAAAAAGCGGCCAGCGGCTCATCTCGTCGAGCATCTCGATATCGCGCATCGTGGGGCCGCCGCCGTGGTCGCCGACGCCGTAGACGCAGAGCGCCGTCTTCAGGCCTGTCTGGGCGGCGTAGCTGGGCAGGAAACCGGCGATCTCGGGAGTGATCTCGGTATTGTACCATCGAGGCTCGCGATAGACCGCGATCGACCGGCCCAAAGCCGCCTCCCAGCGATAGGCGTGGAAATCGTCGGAACCCCGGCAATGGTAGAGGTACTTCACGCCGGCATCGGCGAGGATCTCGGGTGCGTTCGCGTTGTGTCCGAAGGTGTCGGGCAGGAACACGAAATCGAAGGCGCTCTCCTGTACGGCGAACTTGTCCTTGAGGTAGCGCCGCGCGTAGAGGAGCTGCCGGGCGAGGCTCTCGCCGGAGGGCAGGTTGTCGTCAGCCTCGACCCACTGGCTCGCGGTGACTTCCCATCGTCCCTCGGCTATGCGCTTGCGTATGGGCTCCATCAGCTGCGGGGCGTACTGCTCGACGATCCGGTAGGTCGACGCCTGGGATTGGGAAAAATGGAAAAAGGGATAGCGCTCCATCAGGGCGAGGACGGTGCGGAAGGTATCGATCGTGATAAGGGTGGTTTCCTGGAATCCCCACATCCAGTTCATGTCGATATGGGCGTGGCCGGCGCAGATGAGTCCATAGCCCTTGCATGAGGCGGCGAAGGGGGCGAGGGCGCGCTCGCAATCCTCCACGGCTCCGATCGTGACGGCGCGGGCCTCCCGGGCCGAGGCGACCAGGGCTTCGACCGCGCCCGCGACCTTCTTCTCGTCCTTCTTGGAAACGAGCTGCGCGAGAAAATCGAGTTCGGCGATGATGCGATCGGCGGGATAGCCATGTCCGCCGATATCGCGAAGGGAATCGAGGTGACGTTGCAGGTTCATGATGATCTCCTGGGATGTGGACGGGAACCGGCGATGGGCGCCGGCCCCCGTCATGATTTTCAGCCCTTTACCGATCCGACGGTAACGCCTTCTATGAAGAAGCGCTGGAAGGACAGGAACAGAACGATAATCGGAAGAACGACGAGGGTCGATGCCGCCATCAGCAGGCTGTAGGCGACCGCGTGTTCGGATCTGAAGAACTGGAGTCCTATGGACAGGGGATAGAGCTCCTCGCTGTTCAGGAAGAGGAGAGGGGTCAGGAAGTCGTTCCAGGCCCCGACGCCCGAGAAGATCGCCACGACCGCGATCGAGGGCTTCATCAGGGGAAGGATGACCCTCCAGAAGGTCTGGAACTCGTTCGCCCCGTCTATCCTCGCCGCCTCGGAAATCTCCTTGGGCAGCTCCATCAGGAACTGCCTCATCAGGAAGATGTTGAAGGCCGACCCGAAGAACGCGGGTACGATCAGGGGCAGGTAGGTATTGATCCAGTGGATCTTCGCGAAGATGTCGAAGAGGGCGACGACCGTGACGGGAAAGGGAATGAAGATGGTCGCGAGGGCCACGAAGAACAGGGTATCCCGGCCCGGCCACTGGATCCGCGCAAAGCCGTAGGCTATCACCGAATTCGAGAAGATGGCGCCGATCGTAACGCCGGCCGCGAGAATCAGCGAATTGATCGTGAACCTCAGGAACGGAATGTACTTCACCGCATCCGGGTAGTTCGACCACATGAAGGCGTGGGGCCAGAAGGTCGGCGGGTAGGCGTTCAGTTCCTGCGAGGTCTTCAACGAAGTGATGATCATCTGGTAGAAGGGAAAGATGAAAAAGAGGCACATGAGGACGAGGACGACCCTCGGCAGTATCTTGACGCCGAGCATGTGCTTGAATGATTCCTTGTTCTTGACGCGCACGGGTTGAGCGAGCGCAGCGGAAGACTGATAATCCATACCGATACTCCTCTACTCGCTCTCGTAATGGACCCAGCTCTTGGCCCATTTGAATACCGACAAGGCGAGGATGACACTGACGATGAACAGTACCCAGGCCAAGGCCGACGCGTAACCCATCTGCGTATACTGGAACGCTGTCTTGTAGAGATAGAAGACGTAGAACAGGAGGGAATTCCTCGGTCCGGCCGTTCCCTGTCCTCCGATGGCACCGCTCGTGATGATGTAAGCCTGGGTGAAAACCTGGAGTCCCATGGCGAGTCCTAGGATGATGTCATAGAGGATGACCGGGGTAATCAGCGGCAGGGTGATCGAAAAAAACCTCCTGACCGGGCCCGCTCCGTCGATCTGGGCGGATTCGAGCATCTCGGCAGGCACGCCGCGAAGACCGGCGAGGAAGATCAGCGCAGGACCGCCCGCCCCGAGCTGGGCCATCAGGACAATGGCGAATTTCGTCCAGGCCGGATCGCCCAGCATGTCGACGGTCGGAAGGCCGATTGCGCTCCCCAGGCGATTGAAAAGCCCGAACTTCGGGTTCAGGAAAACGACCCACACGAGCGAGAGGGCGAAAACCGGCAGGATCGATGGCAGATACAGGATGGCCCGGTACACCGGAACCTCCTTGACCTTCTGGTTCATCGCGATCGCGAGGACGATCGCGACGACGACCCCTATCGGAACCGCGAGCACCGTGTAATACAGGGTGTTGTACGCCGATTTCCAGAACAAATCGTCCTTGAACATGTTCGAGTAGTTCTGGAAACCGATGTTCGTCATATCGCCGAACCCGGAGTACTCGGTGAAGCTCATCTGCAGGGAGTAGAAAATCGGATACACTTGCAAACAGAGAAACCCAATGAGCCATGGGCTGATGAACAGTAATCCATTGCGAAGATTACGTCGTGTCGAACGGGTCATTCTTCCACCTCTCAAAACTTTTCACCGGGCGGGGAACCCGCCGCGATGGAATTCGGAAACGGACGCGGCTCCCTGCAACCACGTCCGTTGATTCACTCGCCCGGGCGCGGACAGGACCGCGCTCAGGCTTTTCAATGTTATTGAAGAGGCAGGAACTTGTTCAGCTGAGGCTGAACCTTGTCGATGACCTTGGCGAGGGCGTCCGCAGGAAGGGCGACGTTGTCGGTCACATCGTTCTGGGCTGCCGTAAGGGCGTCCCAGAAAAGTCCGCCAACGGGAAGTGCCGGGCGGCTGGAAGCGAAGGAAAGGGTCTGCTGGAAGAAGGCATGCTGGCCCGGGAACAGGGAGGCATCTTCGGCAAGGGCTTTGATCGTCGGGAGATGGGAAGAAAGCTGGGTGTACATCTTCTGTCCATCGGGACCGGCCATCCACTTGATGAAATCGAAAGCTGAAGCCGTCTGTTTCGCTCCCTTCGGGATCGTCCAGGACCAACCGCCGGCCCAGGTGGAAGGCTTGTCTCCGGCCTTCGGGATCGGGATGTAGGTCACGCCGTACTTCGCGTCGGGGGCGTACTGAGCCATCGTCGCGATCTGCCAGTCGCCGGTTACGACGATCGCCACCTTTCCGGTGATGAAGGGATCCTGCTGGGGCGGATTGTTCGGCGGATTGTAGGTCGAGAGGAAGGTATTGACCTTCTGCGGACCCATGGCCTTCGACCAGTCGTACATGAACTGAAAACCGGCGACGACGCCGGGATCGGTCGGGGTAACCTTGCCGGCCTTGAGGTCGGCGAACTTTCCACCGTAGGCGAATCCCCAGGTATAATGCCAGCCCTGGTTGAACTGGGGAATGAAGCCGACCTGGGTGTAGGCGCCGGAGGAATCGGTCTTGTTGTACTTGAAGGCGATCTCTTTGAGCTTGTCGACCGTGATCGGGCCGTTCTTCACGTCGAGGGCGGTAATATCGATGCCGGCGGCCTTGAGGAGGTCGGAACGATAGTAGAGTCCGCGGGTATCCGTGTCGAAGGGGAGGGACCAGGTTTTGCCCCTGAAGGACGATTCCGCCCACGCGAAGGGAAGGTATTTCGAGGCCATGTCGGGGTCGGCCTTTTTGATGAACGGGGTCAGGTCGGTGAGAACGCCGGCGGCGGCCCGTTCGGCCGTGGTGAAACGGTCGAGCATGTAGACGTCCGGCCCGGTGCCGCCGCGAACGGCGGTCATCAGCTTGGAAACGTCGGTTTCGGAACCGGGAACCTGCACCATCTTGACCTGTACGGCGGTTTGGCTCGCATTGTAGGTATCGACCATCTTCTGCAGATAGTCAGAGAATGGCGGGGTAAAATTGGTCCAGAAAAGCACAGGCTTGGGCGCCGCGAATGTGGCGACGGCGAGAAGCATCATCATCGCAGACGCGAATAATGCGATTTTCTTCATCTGTTCCTCCTTTGGCGAAAACATGACGACGCGCACCGCGAACGGCCTATCAGGGATTCAGCCGCCCATGGAACACGCCGCACTACGGGATTACGAACACTCGAGAGTCATCCGTATTGGATTGACTATAAACGAGGTCATACCATCTGTCAAATTAATACTTTATGGTATGTCGTGGTATACCATCCGAGGGGAGGCAGTCGATTTGCCCAGGACGAGAGTCGCCGGAAGGTTGGCGGTCTTGATCTCGTGGTTGTCGTTCGCGATCTGGTCGTAGAGCATCTGGACGGCCTGCGTTCCCATCTCGTACTCCGGCTGCTTCAGGTGCGTAAAGGGAAAGGGGCCCGCGCTCTGGATCGGACTGTCGAAGCAGATCACCGAAAGATCCTCGGGGATGCGCCGGCCGAGCTGCAGCGCAGCCTCGCGCAGGTATTCGACAACGGTGTATTCATCGGCGAATATCGCCGTGATGTTGGGATGCGCGGCCAGATGGGCCCGGATCCTTTCGACGTTTCCCGAGACGGCCGTTGCCGGGGTATTCTGCCACGTATCTCCGAGGTCGGTCAGGATCAGGCTCTTATCGATGACGACCCCGTGCTCGGCATGGCTCCGCACGAAGCCGGCGAGTCGGTCTTCGACCGTCGAGGTGTTTTCCAGGGGAAATGAGACGAAGGAAATGCACCGGTGCCCGATTTCGATCAGGTAGTCGATGGCCATCTGGGTAGCCATTACGTTGTCGGTACTTACCGAGGATGCCGCGAGGCCGCGAAGGTGGCGGTCGACGAACACGAGCGGGAAGTGATCGAGCACGAGCCTCAGGATGAGAGGATTGTAATACTCGCCGTGGACGGGAAGGACGATGATGCCATCGACCCCGATCTCGAGGAGCCGGTCGATCGCCTTCTCCTCCTCGTCGGCGTTGTCGTGCGTCGTCCTCAGGATGACGTGGTATCCGATTTCGTTGCAGGCCTGCTCGATGCTCCGTATCAGGATCGCCCCGAAGGGATCGCCGAAATCGGGCATCACGAAACCGATGATCCGGCCGTTCGTCCGGCCGGTCCTCGAGGCGGTCGATGCCACCGGAACGGCCTCCGCCACGAAGGAACCCTTGCCAGGAACCCGCTCGATCACCCCTTCGTCCGAAAGCATCTCCAGGGCCTTTTTGCTGGTGATCCTGCTTACCTCGAACTGCTCGGAAAGCTCCTTCTCCGAAGGAACCCGGTCGCCAGGGCGAAACCGTCCGGAAACGATTTCTTCCGACAAGTATTGATATATCCGCTGGTAAAGCGGTTGCGAATCATCTTTGGATGCCATGGACTCTCCTGTCTGATATAGTTGATATATCAACTAAGCTCCATTGTCAAGGCGCGGTTGTATAAATTCATCCGCCGCTTTATCATTGGTCCGGTTAGCAGCCGCCAGTATACTGACCGGGGTTAACGGGAGATTCCAGATGTTTTCAACCGATGATACTCGAATTGAAGCGACAAGGCCCCTCATACCGCCCGCCATCCTGATGGAAGAGGTTCCGCTCGGCGAGGATGGAAAACATTTCGTCTTCGAATCCCGTCGTGCCTGCGAGGCCATCTTCCACGGCGACGACGACCGGCTCATTGCCGTGGTCGGGCCCTGCTCGATCCACGATGTCCAGGCCGGACGCGAATACGCGGAAAAGCTGAAGGGGATCAGGGACGAGCTCAAGGACGACCTCGAAATCGTCATGAGGGTCTATTTCGAGAAACCGCGCTCGCGCTCGGGCTGGAAGGGCCTGATCAACGATCCATTCATCGACGGGAGTTTCCAGATCAACAAGGGACTGAGGATAGCGAGGCGTTTCCTCGTCGACGTGGTCGAGCAGGGCGTACCCGCCGGCTGCGAGTTCCTCGACACCATCACGCCCCAGTTCATCGCCGACTGCGTCACCTGGGGGGCGATCGGCGCACGGACGACGGAGAGCCAGATCCACCGCCAGCTCGCTTCAGGCCTCTCAGTCCCGGTCGGGTTCAAGAACGGCACCGACGGGAACGCCAGGATCGCGATCGACGCCATCCACGCCGCCAGGATCCCGCACCGCTTCCTCTCGGTCACCAAACAGGGGGTCGCAGCCATCGTCGAGACGAAGGGAAACCCGGTCTGCCACCTCATCCTGAGGGGTTCGTCCAAGGGCCCGAACTACGACGCCGCCTACGTCGAGAAGGCCGCGAAGGCCCTCGCCGAATCGAAGCTTCTTCCGAGAATCATGATCGACTGCAGCCACGGCAATTCCCAGAAGGACCCGAGCCGCCAGCCGGCCGTCGCCCGGGAGATAGCCGCCCAGGTCGCCTCGGGATCGAACTACATCTTCGGCTTCATGATCGAAAGCCACATCAAGGCAGGATCCCAGCCCGAGGCTCCCCTTCCCGCCCTCGAATACGGCAAGAGCATCACCGACGCCTGCCTTTCCTGGGAGGACACCGTTCCCGTGCTTCGGGAACTCGCCGAGGCCGTGAGGGCGAGGCGTGCGCTCAAGGCAAAAACCTGACCGCCGTCCCGCCGCCGGCTAGACCCTGACGGCAAGCCCGTCATACGCGACCCTGATCGGCGATCCCCTGAAAGCCTTCGAAAGCTCCCGATGGTTCAGGTTCCGATGGCTGATGTGGGTCGCGTAGGCCGCGCGCGGATTGAGGTTCCCGACGATGGCCCGGATCCCCTCGATCGAGGTATGGCCGAGGCCGGGGTCGACCTCCTCGTAGGTGCATTCGTACACGAGACAATCGAGAGGCCCGGAAGCGAGAGCCCTCATCGTCCTTTCCGGCGGCATGGCTCGCGCGTCGGTCATGTAAGCCAGCCGCTTTCCATCCGAATCCTCGATCAGGTAGCCGAAAGCCTCGCCCAGGTAACTCCCGTCGCCCCGCTTCAGGTGGTCGGTCTCGAGGGGAGTGATCCTGAAGGGGCCGACCGTGAACTCCCGGTAGGCCTCAATCGGCGAGATGGAAACGACGGGACCGACGAAGCCATCCTCCGGATACACGCCCTCCGGGTCGAGCGACCTGACGCGGCTGGTGATGACATCTCGCGGCATGAACACCGCGAGCTTGTGCGCCCTTTGATAGCCGTTGCCCGGCAGGGCTTCGAGCAGGAACTTGAGTCCGAGGGTGTGATCCTCGTGGCGGTGGGTCACGAGGACGGCGAGAAGGCTCATATGGGAATGGCCGCCCCCGTCCCACGCCGACTTGAACTGGGGCGGCATGTCGATGACGATGGATTGGCCCGATCGGGACGTGACGAGGACCGAGGAATTCCCCCGCACCTCCCTTCCCCGCCGCTTCCGGGCAGTTTCGCAGATCGGACAGCCGCAGAGGAAGGCGGGGATACCCTCGCTCGCTCCCGTGCCGAGAAAATCGACGGTCATGGTTTCCTCCTGAACATGGTGCTTTCAGGCGTCGAAACTACCTCGCGGCGGCCTCGAGCGCGCCGAGGATGGACTCGAGGTCCTTCCGGCCCTCGGAGAAATCGCTTAAGGGAACCGAGCCTTCCCTGACGGCGCGGTAAAAGTCCTCGAATTCCGCGACATAGCCGTCGTCTCCGGGAAAGGCTTCCACGGAATCGGGGCGACCTGGTCGACGGACGGTGATGGAATCGTTCTCGCAGCTCAGGCTTCCCTCGGAACCGAGGATGAGGAGCTTCCCTTCCGAGGCGCCAGCGGCGCTGAAGCATTCCGTGAAAACCCCGGCGACGCCGGATTCGGAGTCGAACATGAACTGGAGGCTGTCGGTCCGGCCGAGCGCCGGATTCACGGATCTGACCACGGCGCCGCGGCAGGTGAGGTTTCCGAACATGATGCGGAGCGCGGCCACATTGTGAACCCCGCCGTCGGTCAGGAAACCGCCCTCGTACCGGTGGTTCCTCCTCCACGGGGTCTGGACGTATTTGTTGTCGACGTCGATTTTCTGCAGGCAGGTCCACTGGGCCATGTAGGGCCGGCCAATGGAGCCCGAGTCCATCAGGGCCTTCAGTCTCCGAAAGGATTCCTTGTAGCGGTAGTTTTCGGCGACGAGGCAGGCGAGGTCGGGATGAGCCGCGGCGAGGGCGACCATCGAGGAAGCCTGCGCCGCATCCAGGGCGATCGGCTTTTCCACGAAGACGTGCTTGCCTGCCGCGAGCGCGGCGGCAGTCGTCCTCAGGTTGAGCTCGACGGGCAGGGCGATGTCCACGGCATCGACGTCATCCCGGGCGAGGAGCTCGGCCGGATCGAGCACGTAGGGGACGCCGAGACCGGCAGCGAATGCCTTGGCTTTGGGCTCGGTGCGGTTGCAGACGCAGGTGACCGTGAATTTGTCGCGGAGCTTCAGAATCGCGGGCAGATGCAGATCATTCGCGGCGATGCCGCACCCGATGATACCCAACCGAACAGCCTGCATGGTTCCCCCTTTAAGGCCCGCCTTCGGGCCGGATTCTAGAATACACTCGCCCCCCCGTTCAGGCAAGCAGAAGCGTCATGAGTCTTGAGCGAATCCCCCCGCGAGTAGTCGATATGGAGGCCGGCGAGGGTAGCGAGCCCTTCCATGCAGAACACGCAGGCCCCGGAGGGCTCGTCGACACAGCGCTTTCCCGGATAGATCGCGTAGAGCCGCTTCCGCTCGGTCGGGGTGAAGTTCGGCATGATGACGTTCGCCCCTGCCTTGAGCCCTTCGATCCGGTAGTCGCGGCCGCCCATGCTGCCGAGGGCCGTCGTCGCGGGAAGGTGGGCGTTCCCCGTCACGATCCGGGTGAGGGCTATCATCAGGAGGGTCGTGTCGACCACCCCCGGAGCCGCATCGCGGAGGGGCGTGTCGGGATGGGGAATGAAGGGCCCGATGCCGACCATGTCGAAATCCATTTCCCTGAAGAACCTGATGTCGCCGGCGAGGGTCCTCGGAGTCTGGCCGGGAAGCCCGACCATCACCCCGCTTCCTACCTGATAGCCCAGCTCGCGGAGGTCGACGAGGCAGCGCAGCCTGGTTTCGAAGCGCCGGCCGACGTGCAGGGCCTCGTAGAGAGCCGGATCGGAGCTTTCGATCCTGAGCAGGTAGCGGTCGGCCCCCGCCTCGCGCCAGAGCCCGTAATCCGCCCGGGATCGTTCTCCGACCGAGAGCGTGACGGCGAGGCCGTACCGATCCTTGATTTCGCTCACGACCCGGGCGATGAAGCCTGCCTCGCTCCCGTCCTCGCCCGACTGGAGGACGATGGTCCCGATGCCCCTGGCGGCAATGGCGGCCGCCGAGGCGAGGATTTCCTCGAAGGAAAGCCTGTAGCGTTCGAGGCTCAGGTTCGAGCGGTTGAGCCCGCAGTAGAGGCAGGTGTTGGAGCAGTAGCTCGAGAACTCGACGAGGCCGCGGAGGAAGACGCTATCGCCCACCCCTTCGCGGCGGACGGTGTCGGCGAAAGAAAAGATCTCGGCCTTCTCCTCCCCCGTTTCGACGGAGAGCAGGAACTCGAGATCGCCGAGGTCGGGATGGGCGGCTTTCGAAATCCCCTCGAGGCGGGAGCGGATGGTTCGCTCTTCCATGCTACGCGCCCTTCCCGACGGCGGTCGGGACCTTGAGGCGTTCGAGCTCGCGGTCGTAGGCGTCGAGGGCGGCGGGAAAGGGGTCGAGGGTCCGGCGTATCACCCCCTGCAGGGCCGAGATCGCCATCCCGTAGTTCGTCATGGGCACGCCTGCCTCCCTCGCCAAGGCCGCGCGGCCGAGCATCTCCCGGCGCGTGAGGGCGCAGGCCCCGCAGTGGACGGCGAGACGGTATCGACCGAGGTCGGCGGGAAAGTCCTTGCCCTGGCTTACGTCGACCGCGACGTCGGCTCCGGCGAACTGCCTGATCCATCGCGGGAGCTTCACCCGGCCGATGTCGTCTTCGAGGGCGTGGTGGCTGCAGGCCTCGGCGACGAGGACCCGGTCCCCCGTGCCGAGGCTCGAGATCGCCGCCGCTCCCCTCGCCGCCTCGACGATGTCGCCCTTCACCCGGGAGAGCAGGATCGAGAAGGTCGTGCAGGGAACCCCGACCGGGGTATCGGCCACGGTCTTGAGCACGACCTGGGAATCGCAGACCACGAGGTCGGGGGGAGAGGAGAGCCTCGCGAGGAAGGCCGGATACTCCCTCTCCTTCACGACGGCGGCGGCGCAGTCGGCGTCGAGGCAGTCTCGGATCGCCTGGACCTGGGGCAGGATGAGGCGTCCCTTCGGGGCCTCGAGGTCGATGGGCACGACCAGGACGGCGAGGCCCGCCCCCTTCCCCGAGGGCATCAGGTCCGCGAGGAGGGGAGGAGGCGAGAGAAAATCCTCGGGGCAGACCTCGAGTATGGCGGCCTTGAGGGAGCCGAGGACGGCGTCGCGCGAGGAAGCGGAGCCGTCGGCCTCCTCCACCCTTTCCGGGTCTCCCGCGCTCGAAACCGTCACGACCGCGGAGGACCTTCCCTTGAGCATGGCGAGGAAGCCGGCCGAAGGTTCCCTGAGGTCGGTCTTGTTCACGACGAAAACCACCGGGATCTTCCGCTTCCCGGCTTCCGAGAAAACCCTCTCCTCGTAGCCGCCCCAGGAGTCGGCCTCGAGCACGAGGAGGGCGACCTCGGTTTTTCCGAGGGCCCTGAGGGTCCGTTCGAGCCGGCTGTCGGCGAGTTCCGACGAGTCATCGATCCCCGCCGTGTCGAGGAAGACGACAGGCCCGAGGGGCGGGATCTCCATCGTCTTCTCGACGACGTCGGTCGTGGTGCCGGGCATCGGCGAGACGATGGCGACGTCCTGCCCCGTGATGAAGTTGAGGAAGCTCGATTTGCCGACGTTCGTGCGGCCGAAAATACCGAGGTGAAGCCTGAGCGCCTTGGGGGTCGTGGTCATGTTCCGTCCTTGTATCCGAGCGACGAGAGCGCGGCGGGCGAGAGAGCCCTTTCCGCGACATCGTCGCCCAATTCGCGCGCGATGAAGGCGCGCATGTCCGTCTCTCCCGATTTTTTGAAATCCTCAACGAGCTTCTCGGCGCCATGGTAGCCGACGAAGGGAAGGAGGGCCGTCGCGATCATGGGATCCCGGTCGAGGTAGGCGGCGCAGGCAGCCTCGTCGGCAGTAATTCCGGAAAGGTGGGAGGCGAGCATCGAGTCGGCCCCGTCGAGGAGGGAAATAGACTCGAGCAGGGCGAGGGCGACAACCGGCAGGAACTCGCAGAGCTGGAGGCTGCCCCGGGAACAGGCGTCAGCCACAAGGGCGTCGTTCGCCATGACCCTCATGCCGGCCTGCATGGCGGCTTCGGCGATCACGGGGTTCGCCTTTCCCGGCATGATGGAGGACCCGGTCTGGACCGCGGGAAGCCTTACCTCGCCGAGGAGGTTGAGGAGGCGGAGGTCCCCGCAGACCTTGACGAGGTTCGAGGCGTGGGCCTTGAGGATGCCCGAGACCTCGACGAAGCAGTCGGCGTTCGCGGTCTGGTCGACCAGGTTCTCTCCACGGGAAAAGCCGACGCCGGTGAGCTCGCGAAGCCGGTCGGTCACGAGGAAGATGTAGGAACGCGGCGCCGCGATTCCGGTCCCGACGGCCGTCCCGCCGAGATTCACCACGCGGAGCCTCTCCTCGCACTTGAAGGTCCTCCACCGGTCACGGCCGATAGCCTCGGCGAAGCCCGAGAACTCCTGGCCCAGGGTCATCGGAACGGCGGGCTGGAGCTCGGTCCTGCCCATCGAGGCGATGGAGGAGAATTCCTTTTCCTTCGCCTGGAAGGCCCCCTGGAGGGAAGCCGCCTTCTCGCTCAAGCCCCGGAGCCCCCTCACCGCGGCGAGCTTCAGCGCCGTCGGGTAGGTGTCGTTCGTGGACTGGTGGAGGTTCACCTCCTCGATTGGCCTCACCGGATCGTAGGACCCGAGGGGGAAACCCAGGATCTCGTTGGCCCGGTTGGCGATCACCTCGTTCAGGTTCATGTTCACCGAGGTTCCCGCGCCTCCCGCGAGGGCGTCGACCGGGAACTGGTCGGCGAGGCCTCCCGAGGCGACCTCCCCGGCCGCCGAGGCGATGGCCCTCCCCGTTCCCGAGTCCAGGTAGCCGAGCTCGAGGTTGGCGAGGCAGGCAGCCCACTTCACGACCGCGTAGGCCCTCACGAGACCGGGATCGACCCTTCGGCCCGAAAGGGAAAAATTCCCGACTGCACGCTGGGTGTGGACGCCCCAGTAGGCGCTCGCGGGAACATCGATTGTCCCGAGGGAGTCGCGCTCGATCCGGGTTTCGCCGGACCTGCCGGACCTGCCGGATCCGCCGCTCGCGGGAGAACAAGCGGCCGAGGCTTCGTTCGCGGCCACCGGCTAGAGCTTCGCCAGGGTCGACTTCACCGTGACCCCCGCTATCTGGCCGAGCTTTCCGGTGAGGGCGCCGATCTGGTCCGTCGTCGCGTCGACGATGAGGGTGATGATGTTCAGTCCCCGGTCGTGGTAGGGCAGCCCCATCCGGCCGATGACGATGGCGCCGAAATGCGTGAGCACCTCGTTCACCTCGGGGGCCGCCTCGTCCCGCTCCTTGACGATGATCGCGATCACCCCGACCATTCTTTCTTCCATGTCGTGTCTCCTTCTATTTCGCGAGGGCCGAGCCGGCGACGAAGTCCCGGGGATCGAGCCGTTTTTGCATCATGCCGTTGTCGACCATGAAGCCCACGTCGTCGGCCATCGTCTTGAGGTCTCCCTCGGTCAGCTTCGTGACGAACTCGATCCAGTCCCAGAGCTTCCTCGCGTCGGCGACGGAAATGCCCTGCTCCTCGGCACCGATGGCGAGGGCCTCGTCGAGGTTCGCCCTGATCCAGTCGAGGGCCTCGGCGTTCGTCCTCACGTAGGTTTCCACGGCGCCGGGATGGTCGCGCAGGAAGGACCCGCGGGCGACCGTGACGAGGGTCGGCGAGATGAGGCCCTTCGCCGTCACGACGATGTGGCCTCCCGCCTCGACCGTTTTGATGGTCGCGCTTCCCGCGAGCAGGGCGGCGTCGACCTTGCCGGCGAGCAGGGCGGCCCGCGATTTCGGGATGTCCATCTGGATGAATTCCACGTCGTCCATCGTCATGCCTTTGGCGGTGAGGGCCGCGGCCAGGAGCTGGTGAAGCACGGTGCCCTTGGGCCCGGCGACCTTCTTCCCCTTGAGGCTCTCGACGGTGGTCATGGTCCCGTCCATCGCCACGATCGAGAACATGTTCGCGGGACGGGAGAATCCGCCGACGATCCGGATGTCGTTCCCCGCCCCCGCGGCGAGGAGGACGGAGGTGTCGCCCATGACCCCGGCGATGTCGAGGGAGTTCGCCGCGAGGGCCTGGGCCTGTTCGGTGCCCGAATCGATGTCGTAGTAGTTGACCTTGACCCCGGCCTTCGAAAAGGCCTTTTCGAGCATCCCCTGCTTTCTCATGACGATCTGGGGAAGGTTGAAGGGCGACCTGACGTAGGAAACGTTGATTTCCTTCAGCGTCCTTTCAGGCGTTCCTTCCGGGAAGAGGGGAAGAGCGGCGAGGATCGCCAGCGACGCGACGGCCGCGATTCGTACGATTCGTTTCATAGTGACTCCTTGAAACTTCGCCAACTGCCGTTGGCTTGTTGGAAAGTTCCTTGAAACTTCGCCAACTATCATTGGCTCGTTGGGAAATGCCTTCATATGGCTACCGAGACTCCTTCGTCCCGGGAGAGAATCTGCGCGAGCACCCGGTCGCGGAGGACGATGAAATCCGCCGAGCTCTGGTTCCGGGGGTAGGGAAAGGGAACGGGAACCTCATCCCTTATCCTGCCACGTTCCATGACGAAGACCCGGCGGCCGAGTGATACCGCCTCGGTCACGTCGTGGGTGACGAACACGACCGTCATGCCGGTCAGGCGGTAGATGCGGACGAGCTCGGACTGGAGGCGCTTCCGGGTGAGGGCGTCCAGGGCGCCGAAGGGCTCGTCCATCAGGAGAAGGTCCGGCTCCCGGCAGAGTGCCCGACCGAGAGCCGCCCTCTGGGCCATACCCCCCGAGAGCTGGCCGGGAAAGGCCCGCCTGAATTCGGCGAGCCCCACCAGCTCGAGGCTCGAGTCGACGGCCTGCCTCCTCTTTCGGGGATCCCGGGTGTGCTTCAGGGCGAGGGCCATGTTCTGCTCGACCGTGAGCGAGCGGACGAGGCGGGGCTCCTGGAAGACCATACCGGTGCGGCCCTCCAGACCGGTCCTGTCCAGCCTTCCTCCGCTCGGCTCCTCGAGGCCGCCGAGAATCCGGAGCAGGGTGCTCTTCCCCGATCCCGAGTAACCGATGACGGAAACGAAATCGCCCCGCTCTATCGTCGCGTCGATCCCGTCGAGTGCCCTAACCTCGCGGCCGTCGACGCGGTAGGTCTTCTCGATGCCCTGGAGCGTCACGCCGTTCATTGCACGCCCTCCTCGACCCAGGGGAAAAATCTCCGCGCGAGGGCGAGCGAAGCCGCGTCGAGGAAAAGCCCCGTGAACCCGATGACGAGGATGCCGACGACCATGATGTCGGTCCTCGCGAGCTCCTCGGCGTCCAGAATCATGTAGCCCAGGCCGGCCGAGGCGGCTATCATCTCGGCCCCAATGAGGGCCCTCCAGCTGTAACCGAAGCCGAGCCTCAAGCCGGTGAATATCGTCGGAGCCGCTTCGGGGAGGAGGATGCCGAGGGTCGCCTCGGACTTGGTCAGCTCGAGGTTCCTGCCCATCTCGAGCAGCTTCGGGTCGACGTGGTCGAGGGCGCTCAGGGCGTTGAGGAAGATCGGGAAAAAACTCGTGAGAATGATGATCGCGAGCTTCGAACCCTCCCCGATCCCGAACCACAGGATGAGGACCGGAATAAGGGCCAGGGGCGGGGTGCAGCGCAGAAAATTGAGGCTTCCCCTGAAATAGGCCGCCATCGTGGGCCTGAAATGGAAGAGAAGGGCGAGGGGAAGGGCCGTCCCCGCCGCGATCAGGAAGCCTGAGAACACCCGGGCGAGGGAGACGAGGAGGGACCTCTGGAGGCTCCCCTTGGCCGCGGTTTCGGCGAAGGCGGCGAGTATGGCCGAAGGCCTGGGCATCAGGTAGGAATTGGCGAGGTTCAGCCGGCACGCGATCGCATAGGCCGCGAGAACGAGTGCAGGCACGAGAAGGGATTTCGCGAATCGTTTGAGAAACGGGTTTTCTTGCGCGACGACCGCGTCGGATCTCACATCGGCCTCCAGCCCACGAAGGGAATTCGTGAAAGCTCGCACCCGATGGACTTCGTCGTACGACGAAACGCCGAACGATCCCGCGCGTAAATCATGGAAGATACGCTGGAAACAATCCCGACCCTCGGCTTCAGACATGGTCCTGACCTCAGGTGCGATGCCTCAAAATACACGAAAGCGGCGATCGCGGCAACCCTGGCCCGCCGGGGAGGTCCCGTAGCCTGACGGTCGGCCTTCGGTTCCGGCGGCTTTCCGAGTCCGGCAACCAAGCCATTCGTCTCATTTTTCTTGAATTACCTCGACACGGAAGAAAAAAGGGCAGTATTTTAGTGACAGGTCATGATATGGGGCGACGGAAACCGCGATGTCGGATCCGACGCGCCCGAAGGAGAAAAAATGCAGAACGCCAGGATCAGCTACTTTTCGGCAACGGGAAACACGGCCAGGGCGGTCGGTATCGTCGGCTCGCGCCTCGAGGCGGCCGGCTATGCGGTGAAGACCGAGGTGATCGTCCCCGGAGCGAAACGCGCGAAGGATGCGAATGAGGAAACGGACCTCGAGGTCTTCGCCTTCCCCGTCCTCGCCTTCTCGCCCCCAAAATTCGTGAGGCGATTCCTCCGATCCCTGCCGAAGGCGTCGGGGAGAAAGGCCGCCGTCCTCGCGGTAAGCGGAGGAGGTCCCGCCCAGGCCATCCAGCAGGCGGCCGACATCCTGAAGCGCAGGGGCTACGATCTCGCCCTTTCGGGAGGGGCAGCCTACCCAGCCAATTGGACCCAGGTCGTGGCGATGGCCCCCGACAAAATCCCGGCCAAGCTCGAGTCGGGGGACAGGGAGGCGGAGGAATTCGCCGAAGCCCTCATCTCGGGTGGGCGGCGGGAGTATCGAGTCGGGTTCGGAACGGTCGCCTGGGCGAGGCCGGTCGGGTTCTTATACGGCCTTTTCGGAAGGCGGATGCTGGGCAAGGCCTTCATCGCCGACGGAAACTGCAATTCCTGCGGGCTCTGCGCCCGTTCCTGCCCGGCGAAGACGATCGTCATGACGGGAAAAACAGATGCGAAGCCCCGCTGGCGGTTCAACTGCGAGAACTGCAACCGCTGCATCAACATCTGCCCCAAGCGAGCGATCCAGACCTCGAACCTCAGGCTCGGCATCCACCTGGTCCTGAATCTCGCGATTTTCGTCATCTCGATCATGATCGCGGTAGGCCTGGTCTCGGGGCTCTCGGCTCCCGTCGCGATTCCACTCGGGATACTCGCGGCGCTCGCGGTCTCCTTTATCGGTACGATCCTGGAGTTCGGTCCCCTCGACCGGGCGCTCTTCGCGCTCGCGCGGGTTCCCGCGTTCGCGAAGGCCTTCGCCAAGGGCTACACGGCCGACTACCCGCGCTACACGGCCCCCGGATTCAGACCGTAACAAAAAATCCCGGTGCGTAGCAGGCGTACGCATCGGGGCCTTCATCTATGCATTACCGGAAACCGCATGAACCCCGGCGCCGGGCTACTTTGGCTGCCTTTTTGCGGTATCGCTGAAAAGCCGGGCAATCAGTCCCTTGTATCGCTCCTCGATGTACTTCCGCCTGATCTTCAGGGTCTGGGTCAGTTCCTTGCCGATGGAAAAGTCGTTGCGGACGGGCAGGATCTTCGTGATGTACTCGAAGGGCTTGAAGCCGTGCTCGCGCGAGATGAGGCTGTTGACCTCGCTCAGGAGCACCTCGTAGATCCGGTCGTCCTCGATCGAGAACCGGCCATCGGGGCTTTTGTCGAGGGGCGAGAGCTTGAGCTCCTCGGCCAGCTTCATCAGCTCGTCCTCGTTCACCGCGACGATCGCCGAGAGCTGCCTCTGGTCCTGGCCGAGGACGACGGCGTGGTCGATGTAGGCGCTCTCCTTCATCTTGTCCTCGATCGGCTCGGGTTCGACGTTCTCGCCGCCAGAGAGGACGATCGTGTCCTTCATCCGGCCGACGATGATCACCTCGCCGTTCTCCGACCAGACCGCGAGGTCGCCGGTGTTGAGCCATCCCTCGGAATCCAGGACGGCCCTCGTCGCCTCGGGATTCTTGTAGTAACCCATCATGACCTGGGGTCCCCTGACGTAGAGCACGCCCTTCTCCCCGATGTCCGCCTCGGTGCCGTCCTCGCGGCTGATCCGGATCTCGGTGTTGTCGAAGGGGCTTCCCGTCGAACCGAAGGTATTCCGTCCGAAGGTACGAGAGAGGATGCCCGGCGCGCATTCGGTCATGCCGTAGGCGTTCAGGATGTTGATCCCGATGGAATTGAAGAGCTCGTCGAGGTATTTCGGGAGAGAGCCCGCTCCCGAGGTCGCGCCGCGAAGCCGTCCGCCGACCTTTTCGCGGAAGGGCTTGAACAGGAGTCCCGCGAGGATGTGGCCGGGAAAAAGGCCGGCGACCCTGGCGACGTTGTAGACCCCGGCGACGACGCGTTTGAAGCGGTTCCGCCGTTTCAGCGAAACGTAGCATCCCCTCAGGTAGTTCAGCGACGAGAGGTAGACCTGGTTGATCTTGATGAAGAGGAAGACGAGGTGACGCTTCGGCGCGGGCATCTCGCTCATCGCCTTGATCAGCTTCTGGTATATCGACTCCCAGATTCTCGGGACCGAGATCAGAATTTCAGGCTTTTCCGAGAGGAGGTCGGCGGCGAACCGACCCGCCGAGGAGTAAACGATGGTCGCGGCCGAGGCGAGGGCGCAGTATTCGAAGGTCCTCTCGTAGACGTGCCAGGAGGGGAGCATGACGACGGTCTTTTCTGCCTTCTCGGGATCGATCGCCAGGCGTGGGTTGTTCGCATCCACGTTCTGGATAAAATTCCCCTGGGTCAGCATGACGCCCTTGGGATTTCCCGTCGTCCCCGAGGTGTACACGATCGTGAGAAGGTCGTCTCGACCTATGCCGTTCGAAAGCCGGTCGAGGAGACCGGGTTCCCTGGCGGTTTCCTCTCG
Organism: Spirochaetaceae bacterium UBA1318; assembly: GCA_002307015.1. Classification (GTDB taxonomy): domain Bacteria; phylum Spirochaetota; class Spirochaetia; order Treponematales; family UBA1318; genus UBA1318. The sequence goes on along the minus strand of DBTK01000056.1, from coordinate 731 downwards.
TCCCGCCGCAATGAGGTCGCCGTAGAACACAGTCCTATCGCGAAGGATCGCGGGAATCGCCTCCCGTTCCGCCGGCTCGATCAGGTAGAGCCTTTCGCAGCGATCCCAGTCCTCGGCCCGGAACTCGCCGAACAGGGCGTCTAGCTGGGAGGCGGTTTCCAGGATCAGGAAGGTGGAATCCGAGTGGTTGAAGATGAACCTCACCTCTTTCGGCATCGTATCGGAACCGCGGGGCACGGAGATCGCTCCGAGGGCCATCAGGGCGAAGTCGGTCACGGTCCATTCGTAGCGGTTGTTGACGAAGAAACCGACATGGTCGCCCTTCTTCAGTCCGAATCGGCTGAACCCGGCGGCAAGATCGGCGATGAGACGGACGAACTCCCCGTAGCGGTGGGTCTCTTCCTTGGTCTTCGATTTGCTTTTATGGGAAATCCGGTCGGGGTAGAGGGAAGCGGTCCGGATCGGTATCTCGAGAAGGTTTCTATACATCGGCTCTCCTTGGGCACACAGGATAGCCCGCTGTTAATGGTACCACAGCACCGGTCATCCCGCAAGCAGTAATAAGTTCCTCGAAGCTTGTTGGTAAGTACACCAGGCTACCTGGCCTCTCATCGGACCAGTTCAGGCACGGGCGAAGCGAGGCAGGTAATCCGGTCCCTGCCGAAGCGGCGATACTCTCGTCCGTAGCCAGGAATCCCTCATGGTTTCAGGCAGATCCGTGAGCGAGAGCC
>DBTK01000062.1:75145-102123 GCA_002307015.1 Spirochaetaceae bacterium UBA1318 | reverse complement strand
CTAGTTTCTTTCCTGTTCGGAAATCAATTCTACTAGAAGGTACGCTACCTTCCATTCGTTTACTTTTCTTCCCATCCCTATAAGCGACTGTCAAAGAACCTCGACCGTCTAGCAACTTTCGTACCAGGCGACTTGAACTTTATACCATTCTACACTTTACATTGTCAAGAGCTTTTGTAGATTTTTCCGTTTTTTCAAATTAAAGCCGAAGACTGGAAAAACCGCATCCGCCAAACTTACTTGACGGCGTTGGTAAGGATACTAAAGCAAAGTATTTTTGTCAAGACGCTAAATCGATTAACGCCCATTCTTTTACATATCTTTCGCCGTACTCGTGAAGCCTGCCGGAAGATCGTCGATTCATACCGCGAATCCTAGCCGCAATCAGGGGAATTGATTAGATTCTACAATAGATTGCGAAATTTGCCGGATGGCGCTCGCATCGAGGATGAGTTCAATGCTGAAAGAGTTCAAATCGCTTCTACCCTACCTCAAGAAGTATCGCTGGTGGTACCTTGCCGGTTTCATTTGTCTGATCGTCACGGACGGCGCCCAGCTTTTCATCCCGCAGATCATCCGGAGCGCGGTCGATATCATCGCGTCGGGGGACTTTCCCCTGCAGAAGATACTTCGCCTCGTGCTCATCCTCGCAGGGATTGCCGCCGTCATATCGGCCGGCAGGTTCACCTGGCGCTTCTTCATTCATGGGGCTTCGCGAAGGATAGAGTGCGAACTCCGCGATCGCCTGTTCGAGCACCTCACGGGGTTATCCTCGGCATTCTACCAGCAGAATAAGACAGGAGACCTGATGGCAAGGGCGACGAACGACATGAATGCGGTTCGCGAGTCGACGGGAATGGGCATGGTGACCTTCGTCGACGGGGTTTTCATGTCGCTCGCCATTCTCGCCATCCTCTTTACCCAGAATCCGAGACTCGCGCTGATCACGGTCGCCCCCCTACCCCTGATCACGATCACGATCATCTCGATGGGCTCCCTGATCGGGAAGCGTTTCGAGCGGGTTCAGGCCGGATTCTCGAAAATGAGCGACGTCGCCCAGGAAACGGTGTCCGGCATCCGGGTCATCGAGTCCTTCGTCCGGGAGGAGCACTTCTCGAAAAAATTCCGCACCTCGAACGACGAGTACCGGGCGGCGAACATGTCCCTCGTGAAGCTGTTCGGCATGTTCTTTCCGCTCATCGGCTTCCTGGCCGGCATCACCACCCTCCTCCTGCTTCGCTTCGGAGGCGCAAGGGTCATCGAGGGCTCGCTTTCTCCGGGAGAGCTGGTCGCCGTGTTCGCCTACCTGGACATGCTGATCTGGCCCATGATCGGAGCGGGATTCACGGTCAACCTGCTCGAGCGGGGTAGCGCGTCGCTCAAGCGGATCAACGAGGTTCTAAACACCGTCCCCGAGATTGCGACCGGCGCGGAGGCGGTGAACGAGACCCCGGTGGGGGACATCTCGATCAGGAACCTGACCTTTTCCTACCCGGGGGCGACCGAACCGACCCTCAGGGAGATGACGGTCGAGGTCGCGAAGGGCGAGACCCTCGGCATCCTCGGCCGCCTCGGGTCGGGCAAGTCGACCCTCGTGAAGCTCCTCCCGCGGCTGATCGAGGCCCCGGAGGGCACCATCTCGATCGGAGGACGCGACATCAGAGCCTGGGACCTCCAAGCCCTCCGTTCGGCATTCGGTTTCGTTCCCCAGGACAGCTTCCTCTTTTCGGAGACTATTAAGGAGAATATCGCGTTCGGAAAGCCCGACGCGACCGAGGACGAGATCAGGAAATACGCCGAGGTGTCCACGATAAGCCGCGACCTGAAGGAGTTCCCGAACGGCTGGGACACCATGGTCGGGGAACGAGGGGTGACCCTCTCGGGAGGACAGAAGCAGCGGATCGCGATATCCCGAGCCCTCTGCATGGATCCCCCGATCCTGGTTTTCGACGACGCCCTCTCGGCAGTCGACACGGAAACCGAGAAGCAGATTTTGGAACACCTCCTGAACGAGAGGAAGGGCAAGACGAACATCATCATCTCGCATCGGACGAGCACCCTCGAAACGGCCAACCTCATCATCGTCCTGGATCGGGGAAGGATAGCCCAGAGGGGTACCCACGCCGAACTCATCGCGAAGCCCGGGCTCTACGCCGATATCCACCGGCTTCAGCAGCTCGAACGGGAAAGGGCGGAGTAGGAAATGGAAGACGAAGAAATCGTAAAGGGCTACGACCCCATCATCATGAAGCGCATCCTCTCCTTCCTCAGGCCCCACTGGAAGCTCGGGGTGATCGCGATCGTCGCCCTCGTCATCGGAACGATCGCCGAACTCGGCATGCCCGTCGTCGTGCAGCGTTCGCTGGACAACAACCTCCTCGTGAACTGGGCGAGGATTCCCTCGGGCGCCGAGGCGCCGGAACTCCGCGCCATCGCCACGGGAACCGGAATCTCGGCCCTTAGGCTCCCCCTCTCGCTTCCCGACGAGGTCGTCGTCTCGGGATTCCGCTACGTGCGCTCGACCAGGCTCTCGGCGCTCTCGGGCAAGGACAGGGCTGCCCTCGAAAAGCGGGGCATTCTCGAGGGGGCCGAGAACGGCTGGTACCTGTTCAGGCCGGACGCGAAGGTCCAGGGCCAGGCCGCCGTCATCACGGCCCACGCCTCGGCCATCAGCGAGGAGGACGGGGTCGCGGCGGTATCGAGGGCGGACATGAAGGGCTTCACGCCCGCCGAGAGACGGATGCTCCGTGACCAGGACTCGAGCGGCCTCATCGTCGCCTGCCTCGTCTTCTTCATCCTCCTCGTTTCCTCCTTCGCCTTCAATTTCATCGAGACCTTCGCCGCCCAGCTCGCCGGCCAGCGGGTCATGACCGACATGAGGATGAGGCTTTTCAACCACACCGTCGGGCAGTCCATGGCCTTCATGAACAAGAACCCGGTCGGCCGGCTCGTCACGAGGATGACGAACGACGTCGAGACGATAAACCAGATGTTCACGGACGTTCTCGTCGCCTTCATGAAGGACCTGAGCGTCATGGTCGGGGTTTTCGTCGTCCTTTTCTCGCTCAACCCCCACCTAGCCCTGATCACCCTGTGCACCCTTCCCCCCGTCGCCATCGTCACGATGGTGAGCCGCGCCAAGGCCCGCGACGCCTACCGGAGGCAGAGGCTCTGGATGTCGAGGGTGAACGCCTACCTGTCGGAGCGGCTTTCGGGCATCCAGGTCGTCAAGCTTTTCGCCCGGGAGAGGGCGAGCGTAAAGGATTTCCGCGGCCTGAACGCCAATCTGATGAAGGCGAACCTGGGCGAGATGTACGTTTTCGCGACCTTCAGGCCCCTCGTCGACCTTTTCGCCGCGATCTCGACCGGGGCGATCATCTATTTCGGGGCGCTCCAGTTCACGAACCTCGGGATATCCCTCGGCGTTCTGATCGCCTTCATCAACCTGATCGGGAGGTTCTACCAGCCCGTCCAAGACATCTCGGAAAAGTACACCATCCTCCAGTCGGCGATGGCGGGGGGCGAGCGGGTCTTCCAGATCATGGACGCCGACGAGGCGATTCCAGACTCGGGCACGAGACTCCTCCCGACCGGCATCCGAGGCCACATCGAATTCGACCACGTGAAATTTTCCTACAAAAAAGGCGAGGAGATCATCAGGGATCTGAGCTTCCACGTCCTTCCCGGCGAGACGGTGGCCATCGTCGGCTACACGGGGGCGGGAAAGACGACCCTCATCAACCTGCTGACCCGGCTCTGGGACATCGATTCGGGCGGCATCAGGCTCGACGGCGTCCCGATCGCGGAGATTCCCCTCGGCGACCTCCGCAGGGCGGTTCAGCCGGTCATCCAGGACGTCTTCCTCTTCTCCGGAACCATCATGGACAACATCAGGCTCGGCGACGACGTGTCCGAGGAGAGGGCCCTCGACGCGGCGAGGCTCGTCCACGCCCACGAGTTCATCGAGGGCCTCCAGGACGGCTACAATACGGTGCTTTCCGAGGGGGCGACCAACGTATCCTCGGGCCAGAGGCAGCTCATCAGCTTCGCCCGGGTCGTCGCCCGGGATCCGAGGGTCATCATCCTCGACGAGGCGACGAGCTCGATCGACACGGAGACCGAGAGGCTCATCCAGCTTGGGATGAAGGAACTCCTCCGCGGAAGAACCTCGATCGTCATCGCCCATCGGCTCTCGACGATCCAGCACGCCGACAGGATCTTCGTGATGAGCGCCGGCCGCATCGTCGAGGAGGGCAACCACCAGGAACTCCTGAAGGCCAGGGGAATGTACTACACCCTCTACCGCCTCCAGTACGAGAACGGCTTCGGGGACGAGGAATGAACGAGGAATTCCACTATTATATCGTCAGGTACCTCGCCGGGGAGGCCGGCCTCGAGAACGAGGCGGACACGATCGCCTACGCCTCCCAATTCGTCGACGCCTGCCTCGTCCCCTACTCGATCGAGACGGGAAGCGAGGTCTACGAGATCAGGCCGACCCAGAACTACGCGTTCTGGAACGACGAGACGGCCCGCGACATCTACCTCCCCTTCCATTTCGTGCCCGGCGGCAAGGCCGGCAACGCCACCTCGAACCGCGTCGACGGGGAGAGGAATCCCTACAACACGGTGGCGGGCTCGGGCATTGCGAAGGAGTTTCTCGTCTCGGCCCTCAAGACCAGGAATCCCTACCGGGTCGGCATCGCCCTCCACGCCTACGCCGACACCTGGGCCCACCAGAATTTCTCGGGCTTCAGCGAGGAATGGAACGCCCTGGACGAGAGGCTCCCCCTTCCCCCGGCCGGCCACCTCCAGGCCCTGAAATCCCCCGATTCCCTCGTCGAAACCTGGACCGATCCAAGGCTCGCCGGGGAGCAGTCCAGGGTCTCGAACCGGGAGAGGTTCCTCGCCGCGGCGAGGATGATCTACAAATTCCTCTGCACCTACAACCGCCGGGGCTTCGGGGATGTCGAACCCGTCATGGAGAGGCTCGAGGGTTTCTGGGGAAGCCCCGGCCGGGAGCGGGAACGGAAGGAAAGGCAGTTCGAGTACGTCATTTCCGCCGGCATGGACGAATTCGACCGGACGGAATGGCTCCACGAGGCGGGAATCTACGAGAACGGGGACGGCAGCCCCGAGTTTCCGGACTACAACAAGGTCGTCTGGCTCAAACAGGAACTCAAGAATTTCGCGAAGATCCGAAACCGGAAACCGATCGCCCTCGGCAAGGCCTTCTACGACACGAGGCTCTACCGGTTCTGCGAGGCGGCCGAGGCACATAAAGCCGAAGCGAAAAGGATCAGGCTCGCTGCGGGACTGGACGACTGACGAAATGACGATCGACATCCTCTGCCGGGTCGTCGACAACCTCGGCGACATCGGCGTCGTCTATAGGCTAGCCCGAGCCCTCTCCGAAGCCAGTCCAAGCCCCAACCTGCGCCTCATCGTGGACGACCTCGCCGCCTTTCACGCCTTGGCTCCCGAGGTAAATCCGGGGAAGCCCTTCCAGCGGGTCAGGGACTGGGAAATCATCCGCTGGGACAGCCCCTGGGAGGGTTTCGTCCGGGATCCGCCCCGACTCATCATCGAATGCTTCGCCTGCGGAAGGCCCGAATGGCTCGAAAACCTCATCTTCGCCCCCGGGACGGGAAGGAAGCTCATCGTCGACCTCGAGTACCTGACGGCCGAAAGCTGGGCTGACGAGTTTCACCTGATCGACGGACTCACCCGTTCATCCTCCGTGAAAAAGCGCATCTTCATGCCGGGATTCTCGGAGGGAACGGGCGGACTCATCATCGACCGCCGGTTCGCTCGGGAAAGGGAGCGATTCCTCGACCAGGCCGGCCGGGCGGAAGGAAGGAAAGGGCTTACCGCGAAATTCGGCCTCGAGCCGGGAAGCGACACGAGGTTTTGGATCAGCGTCTTCAGCTACGAGCACGATTATCGGAGAATCGTCGCCGACATCGCAGCCTATGGCGCCGGCCGGCCGGTTCTCGCCCTCGCGGCGAGCGGAAAAAGCCAGGCCTGCTTTCTCGAGGCCTGGACCGAGGCGGGAAAGCCCTTCCCGGCAGTCGCCCTGCCCTTCCTCGACCAGGAAACCTGGGACGACGTGATCCTCGCGAGCGATTTCTCGATCGTACGAGGGGAGGAGTCCCTCGCCAGGGCGGCGCTTTCGGGTTCTCCCTTCCTCTGGCACGCCTACATCCAGGAAAACGCCTGGCAGCTCGTGAAGGTCAGGGCCCTGCTCGAGCGCATGAGGCCCTTCTTCGAGCCTCGTGACTTCACCGCGGTCGAGGGACTTTTCCTCGGTTTCAATGACCGGTTCGTCGACGGACCGGGGGAAGGAGGGAAAGAAGACCTGCTCTCGGCGCTCGAGCGAGTCGAAAACCTCGAAAAAGAATTCCGAACCTGGTCCGACGGGCTCTTTTTTCGCGGAGACCTCGGGGGGCGCCTTCTGACTTTTCTTCGCGAGTTCGTGTAGAATGGAATTTGGAATCACCGGGTACGCCCCTCCGCGGGGGCGGCCTAATTTTATGCAAAGAGGATATGTATGTTAGTTACTTCTCAGCTCAGAAGCGGCAAGGTTTTCAAGTCGGGTGACGACGTCCTGATCGTCCAGCGATTTCTCGGACAGAAAAGCGGCCGCGCCGGCATCGTCACCAAGCTCCGCGTCAAGAACATCCTGACCGGCCAGACCTCGGAGGTCGGCATCGACTCCGACGAGAAATTCGAGGAAATCAACCTCGACGTGCTTGAAATGAAGCTTTCCTACATCGACGGCGACACCTACGTCTTCATGGACCAGAACACCTTCGAGCAGTACGAGCTCCAGAAGGAAGATCTGGGGGACAACGCCGGCTACCTGACCCCGGAGGACGATTTCCCCGTCATGATCACCTTCTACGAGGACAAGCCCGTCGGCGTCACCCTTCCCACGAACATCGTACGCAAGATCACCTACTGCGAACCCGGCATCAAGGGCGACACCTCGGGCAAGAGCTTCAAACCGGCGAAACTCGATTCGGGAATCGAGGTCTCAGTGCCCCTTTTCTGCGAAATCGGCACCAAGATCAAGCTTGACACCCGCGACGGGTCCTTTGTCGAACGGGTGAAGTGAGGGTTTTCCGCCCCGCTCCCATGAAAACCCGCGAGGCCTGGACGGCTCGCGGGGAGGCCAAGCGCGGGGAGACTGAGGACGACAGCCGAATTTCGGCACACAAGGAGTGGACATGAACGTCGCTTATGTGAACCCCTTCCTCGACGCGACGATACACATCTTCGAACAGACGTTCGGAATCAGCCCCGTACCCGGCGAGCCTTTTCTCGACAAACAGGCCAGCAAGCACCGCTGGGACATTTCCGCCGTCATGGTGCTCACCGGCACCGCGGTCGGCGTCGTTGTCATCCGCGTAACGCATTTTCTCGCCGACAAGCTGCTCACGAAGTCCGGGGTCATCTGGAAGGACGATGAGGAGAGGGCGGAACTGGTCAACGCGATGATCGGCGAGATCGTCAACATCATCGCCGGCAATGCGGCCTCCAAGCTGATCGACTCCCGTATCGAGATCTCCGTTCCCTTCGTCATCCAGGGCGAGAACCATACCATCGCCTGGCCGGCCCAGACTCCCATACTGGGGGTTCCGTTCACGACGGAGTACGGCCCCTTTCTGGTCAACGTCAGCATCTTCGAACTGCCCAAGGCCTACCAGGTCTAGGACCCGCCCGCCTTCGGCCTCACGACCGGGCGGCCTCACGGAAGAACGGCCCGGCTACCGGAACCGGGTCTACCTCGCCGCGACGGCCCCCGTCTCGATCTTCTGGATGCACAGGAAAAACAGCCTCATGCACAGTCGGGCATCGTCGAGGGCCCGATGGGCCGACTCGACGGGAAGTCCGAAATCCTTCGCGAGGACCTGGAGATGGTAGGCCGTCCGCTCGGGGAAGGCCGCCTTGGCGAGCAGCCTCGTGTCGGCCGTCGGATTGGCCAGGTGGGAGAGCCCCAGCCGCCTCAGCTCGGCATCGACGAAGCCGACGTCGAAGGGGGCGTTGTGCGCCACAAGGACGGAGCCGTTCGCGAATTCGAGGAAGCGCGGGAGGACGTCGACCGCCCGAGGCTTTCCCGAGAGCATCGCGTCGGTGATCCCGTTAATATTCGAGGCCTCGGACGGCATCGGCATGCCGGGGTCGATCATTTCCTCGAAGGTCCCGAGGACGCACTCCTTGGTGAACTTGACGGCCCCGATCTCGACGATCCTCCCGGCCTCGGCGTCGAGTCCCGTCGTCTCCGTGTCGAAGGCGACGAAGACCTTGTCGGGAAGGACCTTCAGCAGCCAGAGAAAGTCCTCGGGGGAAACGGGGCGGGATCTACCGGGCATCCAGAATGGCCTTCAGGTCGCGGTCGATGTTGGCGAGCTCGGCTTTCACCCGTTTCTTCGCGCCCTCGAGATCGCCCTTCGTTTCGTTCCGGCACGAGGCGTAGAACTTGATCTTCGGCTCCGTCCCGCTCGGACGCGCCGAGACGATGGAGCCGTCCTCGAGGTAGAACTGGAGGACGTTCGAGGTCGGGAGGTCGACCCTTTCCTTTTTCTCGGGCCGGGCGGGGTCCCATGACACGAGAGCGTCGATGTCGCGGATCCTCACGACCCTCACGCCGCCAAGGGTTTTCGGGGAATCGGTTCGAAGCCTGGCCATGATACCGGCGATGATAGCCCCTCCGCTCGAGCCCTCGAAGTACTTCGATATCCCGATCTCCTCGTAGTAGCCGTGCTGGACGTAGAGTTCGTTCAGCCGGTCGAGGAGGCTCTTTCCCTTCGATCGCCAGTAGAGGGTCATCTCGGCGGTCATGGCGGCGGCGGAAATGCCGTCCTTGTCGCGGACCTCGGTCTCCACGAGGTAGCCGTAGCTCTCCTCGGTGCCGTAGACGAACTCGTAGCCCGAGCCGTCGGTTTCGAAACGGCGGGCGAGGTCGGCTATCCACTTGAAGCCGGTGAGGCATTCGAACGAGGTCGCGCCGTAAGCCTCGGCGATCCGGCGCTGGAGGTCGGTCGTGACGATCGAGCGGACCGTCGCCGGCTTTTTCGGCATTCTGCCGAATTCTGTCAGCGAGAGGAGGACGTAGTCGGCGAGAAGGCTGCCGAGCTGGTTCCCCGTCACGAGGATGAAGCCGCCCTTCCCGTCAGGCATCGCGATGCCGAGGCGGTCGGCGTCGGGATCCGTCGCCATCACGACGTCGGCACCGAGCTTCTTCCCGAGATCGAGGGCCAGCTTGAGGGCGGCCGGTTCCTCCGGGTTCGGGAAACTGACCGTCGGAAAATCCCCGTCGGGCTTCCGCTGTTCGGGGACGGTGGTCACCTCGAGCCCGAGCCCGCCGAGGACGGCCTCAACGTGCATGGCGCCCGTTCCGTGGAGGGGGGTGTACACGACCTTGAGGTCCTTGCCCATCTTCTTGATGAGCTCGGGCCGGAAAAGCCGGCCCCGGACCATTGCCTGGTACTTGTCGTCGATGTCCTTGTCGATGCGGACGAGCAGGCCCTTCGCGAGTGCCTGGGCCTCGGGGATCGTCCCGATCTCGACGACCGCGTTGACTTCCTCGATGATGCCGACGTCGTGGGGGGGGATGACCTGGGCGCCGTCGTCCCAGTAGGCCTTGTAGCCGTTGTAGGCGGGGGGATTGTGGCTCGCCGTCACGACGATGCCCGTGTCCGCCTTCAGCTGGCGGACGGCGTAGGAAAGCTCGGGGGTCGGGCGGAGGCTCGAGAACAGGTAGGCCTTGATCCCGTTCCCGGCGAACACGAGGGCGGCCTCGAGGGCGAACACGTCGGAGTAATGGCGGGAATCGTAGGCGATGACCGCGGAGAGCTTCGCGCCCGGCTTCGCCTTTTTCAGGTAGGACGCGAGCCCCTGGGTCGCCCGGCGGACGACGAAGGTGTTCATGCGGTTGAAACCGCCCCCGATGAGGCCGCGGAGTCCGCCCGTGCCGAACTCGAGATCCCGGTAGAAGCGGTCCTCGAGCTCCTTCCGGTCGTCCTTCGCGAGAAGTTCCTCGACCTGTTTCCTGAACGCCGCGTCGCTTTCGCGATCGCAGTATTCCTTCGCCCTCGACTTGATGGTTTCAAAATCCATGACGACGCTCCTTGAAACTTCGCCAACTATCGTTGGCTCGTTGGACAGTACCTTGAAACTTCGCCAACAAATGTTGGCTCGTTGGACAGTACCTGGTAACCGGGGAATGACCGGCATCGCGGCAGGCTCAAGGCCCCCCGTGCGAATCCCATCCCAAATGTCGGGATCATTCTAGCAAAAAAACGCCCTGCGGTGAAGGGAGGCGGGCGCACCGGGCGCGACCGTCGGGCCTACAAGAACGGCCGGCCTGTCAGGAATGCCTGGACAGGTCCAGCGGCTGTCCTCGCCCGTCCTGGGCGAAGGTGATCGTGAACCGGGTTCCGGCCGAACGGTCGAGCTCGACGCTTCCCCCGATCTGGTCGGTCAGGAGCGAGACGAGCTGGAGCCCGAGGGTTTCCCCGTCCCTGAGGCTGACGGATTCGGGGATGCCGATTCCGTTGTCGGAAACCTCGAGGGCGTAGAAGCCCACGCGCTCGCTCGGACGGAGCCTCACGCAGACCTTGCCGGGACGGGCGTCGGGAAAGGCGTATTTCAGGGCGTTGGTTATCAGCTCGTTCAGGACGAGGCCCAGCGGAACGGCGACATCGAGGGAAAGGGCGAGAGGCTCGACCACGCAGGAAATGGCCGTCCGGCCGTGGAGATCCTCGTAAGCTCCGAAGAGCTGCTTCGTCATCGCCTCGACATAATCGGAAAAATCGATGCGGGAGAAATTCTCGGCCTGATAGAGTTTCTCGTGGATCAGGGCCATCGACCGGATCCGGTTTTCGCTTTCGCGGAGTATCTCCTTCGTTCCCTCGTTCGGGATGTAGCTCGCCTGGAGGTGAAGGAGGCTCGAGACGATCTGGAAGTTGTTCTTGACCCGGTGATGGACCTCCTTCAGGAGGATCTCCTTCTCGGCGAGGGATTCGCGGAGCTGTTCCTCGGCCTTGAGCCTTTCCTGGATCTGGTCCCATTCGCGGAGGGCGGAATGGACGAGGTTGGCCATTCCCGCGAGGGTTTCCCTGGACTTGACGATGTAATCGAGAGCCCCGAGCTTCATCGCCTCCACGGCGAGAGCCTCGTTGCCGTAACTCGTCATCAGGATGACCGGATAGAGGAGGCGGCCGTCGCCGTCCCGTTTCAGGAGCTCGGTACCGTTTCCGTCCGGTAGATGCCAGTCCGATAGGACGACGGCCGGACGCCGTTCGGCGATCTCGGCGGAAGCGCCGGCGAGGGTGTCGACCCGGACCACCTCGAAGCCGTTTCGCTTCGTTTCGAAGGATCGCCGGATAAGTTCGGCGTGCACATCGTCATCCTCGACGATAAGAACGGTTCCGTTCATCGTCTACGCTCCCAAAATCGAAGATTGGTTGGCTTCGACAACACCACCGATGGCCGTCATCAACACCCGTGTCTTGTCTCTATCCCAAAAAAGCGAGGGCTTCGCGTGGTGCGTTCAGCAGAACGTCGGCACCGGCGAGGATGAGTTCGCCGGATCCGCGGAAGCCCCAGACGGCCCCGGCGCAGAGCATGCCGGCATTGTGAGCGGTTTCGACGTCGACCGCCGAATCACCCATGTACAGAAACTCACCGGGCTCGATGCCCATCCTGGCGCATATGGCGAAAGCCGCTTCGGGATCAGGCTTTCGCGGCACTCCGGAACGCTCCCCCTGAACCACACGGAAGGGATAGCCGGGAAACACAAGGTCGATGACGACCTTGCAAAGCTCGTCCGGCTTGTTGGACAGGACGGCGGAAGGAATGCCACGGTCCCTTAAGGCGGTGAGGAATTCCGGTATTCCGGGGTAGGGAGAGGAATGAACGACGGGAAACCGACCGTACTGTTCCATCATTTCCCGATAGGCGACCGAAATGGCTTCCTCCGTCGCGACACTCTCGGGGAGGGCGCGACCGACGAGCTTTCTCATGCCCCAGCCGACCATCCTCTTGTAGCTTTCCATCTCGTGGGTGGGATACCCGTACCGATCGAGCACCGCGTTCATGGCAGTTCCGATATCCGCGATCGTGTCGACGAGCGTGCCATCGAGATCAAAAAGAACGGCTTTTTTCAATTTCATGCCGGATATCCCAACCGACAGTGGTAAGCCCCGATCAGACATTCTGGAACCGCCGTTTTGTACTTACTATTTGCAGGATACCAAAGTACAATGCACCCGATTGGTTGTCAATGGAGCGGTGCATGAGGAAAATAAAGGAAGCGGGAAAAGAGGCCTTCGACTCCTACTATTCGGGGCTGTTCGGAGAGCGATGGCCCGGCCTGAAGGCCGCCCTCGCGGGGCCTGGAAAACCCGTGGCCTATTCAACGGGACTCACGGCGGCCTACTTCATGGACGCGGCCTCGGTCCTCGCGGCTGAAGCCCTGATGGCCGGAAGACCGCTCCTGACCGACGACGGCCCCGAGGAAAGGATCCTCGACATGTGCGCGGCCCCCGGGGGAAAGACCCTGGTGATCGCCTCCCGCATGAAAGAGGGCGACAGTCTCGTCGCGAACGAGCGGTCCCCCGATCGCCGGAACCGCCTGGCGCGGGTGCTCGCCGATCACCTTCCCGAAACGACCGCCGCGCGCGTTTCCATTCTCGGAAAGAACGCGGCGACCATGTGCCGAGTGGAGAGGAACGCATACGACCGCGTGCTCCTCGATGCGCCCTGTTCGTCCGAGCGTCACGTCCTCGCCTCGGCCGAGCACCTCGGCCTCTGGTCCCCCGCGCGGACGAAACGGCTTGCCCAGGAGCAGTGGGCCCTCCTCTCGTCGGCCTTCCTGGTCCTGAAGCCGGGGGGAATCCTCGTATACTCGACCTGCGCCCTTTCACCCCTCGAGAACGACGGCGTCATCGAACGGTTGTTCTCGAAATACGGGATGGAGGCCGGCCTCGAGCCAGTGCCCGGCAATCCGGGCGAAGCCACGAAATACGGCAGGCTCGTCATGCCGGACTCGGCGCTTTTCGGAGCGGCCCGGCAGGTCGGGGATTCCGGAGAAAAGGCAGCCGACGACCGTCCGGGGGAAGGAACGGGAGCCGGCCCGCTCTTCATCTGCAGGATTGGAAAGAGAATGGGGAAAGACCCCGCAGCGGACTGCGGGGCTGAAACCGCCCGGCGAAACTGAAATTACCGCTTGTCTTCGTTCTCGGACTCGTCGGACTCGTCGGACTCGTCGGCTCCATCGGATTCGTTCGCTCCATCGGATTCCCCTGAATCGAGGGAATCGCGAGAGGCCTCGTCTCCCGAGTCGGGGGAATCGCCCTCCTCGAAATCGTCGGTCCCGTCAGAACGGAAGGAATCTCCCTCGAGCTTTTCCCGGTAGTCGTCTTCCCGATCGGCCTCTGGTTCGGCCTCATCATGGGAACGAACCGAACCCCGGGAGGCCGGAACGCCTGATTCGTCCGACTGCTGCTTCTTGCGCGCGAAATTGACGATAAGCTTCCGGCCGCGAAAATCCGCGTTGTTCAGGGCCGCGATCGCGTCGTCGGCGACCTCGGTCGATATCTGGATGAAGGAATAGTTATCCATGATCTTCACCTGGCCGAGACGGGAGCGGTCGATGTGGGCGACGGAGCCGAAGAGCTGGACGATGTCCTTGGCGTAGACCCTTCGGTTTTTGCCGATACCCACGAAAAGGGTGACCGCTTCGCTCTCGGGAAGGCGGGGGGTCGGTTCCTGGCGATCGGGCCTCTCCGTCCTGTCCGGTCTCTCCTGCCGGTTGGGCCGATCGGATTTTTCCTGGCGGTCGTTCCGGCGGTCGGGGCGCTTCTCCTCCCGGCGATCGTCGCGTCGGGGCTTTTCGTTCCGTTCCTCCGGCCTCCTGTTCCTCTGGCCGCGGGAAGGCTGCTGCTGCCTGCCGGTGGTGGCCATCAACTGCTTGAACAGGTAGGCGGCGAAATACGAGCGCATGAAAAAGGGAACGCTGCGCTGGATGATCTTCCGGTACGCGTTCATGTCGTCCGGGTTCTCGTCATGCCGGATCTTTTCAAGGTAACTTGAAATGACGCCCTTCATCACCTCGTCGTTCGCGGGAAAGGTATCTTTTTTTGCTTCCACGTTGGTCATCTCCTCAAATCTCAGTGCTTTGTCGCGTTCGTCGTATGAAAAGAGGGTTGTAATTGAAAAACTCGGTCGTTCCCCCTCGAGGAATCGCGTTGCCGCGGCGTAATCGCCGGCGGTGAAAAATGGACCGATAAAAACGACGTTGCCCCGTGCGTCCGCCTGATCCTCCTCGGCACATGATTTCTGGGGCGTCGAGACGAACGCCCGTACCCGGCCCGTCGAGAAGTCGGCGAGAATCGACGAACTGGGAAGGATGAACCCTTCTTTCAAGGAAACTGCGGAAATGCCGACGGCCGAAAGGCGGTCGGCCGTCGAAACCGCTTCCCTGGAATTCTCGCATAGAATCCACAAATGCTCAAGCGAACGGGCGAAAATCACGTCGGCGAGCGCATCGACCCGATCCCGTTCTCGGGGAAGGACGAGGGTTCGATGTTCCACCGACGAGGAATTCCACGCGGCCTTCTCGACGATCCTGATGGAGGGAATGGGGCCCCGGAGGGCTTCGCGCGTCTCGGAAGGGCGGGAGGACATGATCGAGATGCGGCGGTTCCCATTCAGCTTGGAAAGGATGAAGGCGATGTCCTGGGCGACCGCCGCGTCGGGAACCGAATCGCCGCAATCGATGACGAGGCTTTTCACCCCGCCGAGGGAAAGCCTGCCGATTCTGATCGTGTCGATCACCTTCCCCGGGGTTCCCGTGGCGACGTCCCATTCGCGGATGAAGCGCTCGGCCTCGGATTTGTTCCTCACCTGGGGCTGGAGCGAAAGGACGGAAATCTTGCGGTTCAGTCCGCGGTCGAGAAGCCTCAGGGTTCGAAGCACCTTTTCGACGGTGGTCTCCTCGAGGCACAGGATGAGGGTTTTTCGTTTGAATTTCGCGGCGCGGAAAACCGCCGGCGCGCAGTAGGCGACGGTCTTGCCGTCGCCCGACGCCGTCTCGTACACGGCGCTCGATCCCTTCAGCTGATCGGCCATGGCGAAGCGCTGAAAGCGTGTGGGCCGACGATACTCCGCGTCGGTCAACAACCGTTCGATGGAATCCAAGGGAAGCATCATTTTTTCAGGAGACACGGATCGGTTCCTTCGTTGTAAAATTCCGTTTAAACATAGTGGCCATCCCTCCTTTTGTCAACAAAAACCATTCCGGTCCCCGTCGGCGCTTCCGATAGTAAAAGGGGGTGTCCGATGAAACGAACCGCGATTCTTCTCGTCCTGATGATTCTGGCCTCGACCGTGCCGGCCGAGGATTTCGGCTTCGCCTATCATACCGGAGACCGTTTCCGCATCCTCTCCACCGTCGACGAGGAGGTGTACGTGAACCGGCGCTTCTCCCACCGGGCGGCGATACTCAACCGGATATCCTTCTCGGTCAAGGACGAGAAGGACGGGGCCGGGCTTCTCGACGGCGACTTTCTCACCTCCGAAAAGGGCGAAGGGGCTCTCCAGGCCTACCAGTGGTCCGAGGAATACCCCTCGGTCTTCTGGCGGAGCAAACGGGGGCAGTACACGATCGACAGGCAGTACTTCATGCCCGTCGTCCGCGACGTGCCGACCTTCCCCGAAAGGGACCTGAAGCCGGGGGACACGTGGACCGCCCCGGCGACCGAGGTCCACGACTTCAGGAACGACTTCGGGATACCCGAGCCCTTCGTCATCCCGCTCAATATCCAGTACCAGTTCGTCGGGAAGGCGAGCCACGACGGCAAGGACTACGACCTCGTGACGGCGAACTACACCGTGTTCTACGAGCCCGCCCCTCCCTCGGCATTCCGGACCGTCTATCCCGCGAACGTCATGGGCTACTCGGACCAGCAGCTCTTCTGGGATCCCGAGCACGGCGAAATCGCAGCCTACACCGAGAAATTCAAGTTCATCTTCGTCCTTTCGGACGGGACCGTGGTCGAATACCACGGCAGCGCCAAGGCCGACCAGTACGAGGCGGAGAGGATGGACAAGGACAAGGTGAGCGCCGACGTCCAGGGCCAGATCGATGCCCTGCAGATCCCGGACGCGAGCGTGCAGAAAACCGATTCGGGGGTCACGATCAGCCTTTCGAACATCCAGTTCCTGCCCGATTCGGCGACCCTCGTCCCCTCGGAACTCGAGAAGCTGAGAAAGATCGGCGACATCCTGAAGCGCTATCCGGACCGGGACCTTCTCGTGGCCGGCCACACCGCCCTCGCGGGAACCCCGGAGGGCCGGCAAAAACTTTCAGAGGACAGGGCCAAGACCGTCGGGGATTTCCTCCTCAGGAGCGGGGTCAGGAGCCAGGACAGGATCGTCACCAGGGGATTCGGGGCGGACAAGCCGGTCGCCGACAACGCCACCGAGGAGGGAAAGAGCCGGAACAGGCGGGTGGAAATAACCATTTTGGAGAATTAGGGGGATGATCGTTCCTTCATGGCTCGACGATGGAGCCGTCCTGTCATATAATGCCGGCGCCTGAATGCTGACAACAGAGGAGCATCATGAAGAACAACGAAAATCTTTCCACCGGTCCGGCCGTCCAGCGCGACGGCTTCAGGTCTGTCCTG
Organism: Spirochaetaceae bacterium UBA1318; assembly: GCA_002307015.1. Lineage (GTDB taxonomy): Bacteria > Spirochaetota > Spirochaetia > Treponematales > UBA1318 > UBA1318. The sequence goes on along the minus strand of DBTK01000062.1, from coordinate 85,426 downwards.
GGCGCGTTTACGGCGACCCTCGGTTCGGCCGTCGGACTGGGCAATATATGGAAATTCCCCTATCTCACCGGGGTGAACGGAGGCGCGGCCTTCGTGTTCGCCTACCTGATATGCGTGGCCGTCGTCGGCCTTCCCCTGCTGGTCGCCGAGCACGTCATCGGCAGGAGGATGAGGCTGAACGCCGTCCACGCCTACGAAAACGTCGTCCCGAACGAACGGGCCTGGTCCCTCATCGGCTTCGCCGGGGTCCTCGCCGCCGTCCTGATCATGGCCTTCTACACCGACATAGCCGGCTGGGTCTTCGCCTACGTGGCGAAGTCGGTCGCAGCCTTCGCCACGGGCTCGGGCCCGCTCACCAAGGAGAGCTTCGCCTCGCTCGCGGGAGGCAGCCTCGAACCCCTGGCCTGGCAGGCGGGGGTCATCGCCCTCGTGACGGTCGTCATAGCAGCCGGGGTGAGCCGCGGGATCGAGAAGGTCACCAAGTTCCTGATGCCCGTCCTCCTCGGCCTTCTCATCCTCTGCGACATCCGAGCCCTCTCCCTTCCCGGGGCCTTCAAGGGGGTCAGCTTCCTCTTTGCCCCCGATTTCTCGAAGATCACCGGAGGCGTCATCCTCGCCGCCCTCGGGCTTTCCTTCTTCAAGCTCTCCCTGGGCATGGGGACGATGACCACCTACGGCTCCTACCTTCCCGACGGCACCAGGATCGTGCCGAACGCCACGAGGGTCGCCCTCGCCGACACCGTCGTTTCCCTGCTCGCGGGCCTCGCGGTCTTCCCCGCCGTCTTCGCCTTCGGCTTCGAGCCCTCGGCGGGCCCGAGCCTCCTTTTCATCTCCGTCCCGATGATCTTCTCGAAGATGCCCCTCGGCGGGCTTTTCACCTCGCTCTTTTTCATCCTGGCCGCCATCGCCGCCGTCGGGGCGATGATATCCCTCATCGAGGTGCCGACTGCCTGGATGAGCGAAAAGGGCAGGATCAAGAGGCCCGTCGCGGCCGTCATCAGCGGAGCCGTCATGCTCCTTCTCGGCGTGCTGGCCACCCTCTCCCAGGGCCCGATCCTCTCGAACGTGAAGATCTTCGGCAAGAATTTCTTCGACGTCTTCGATTTCGCCTCCTCGAACGTGCTCCTGCCGATAGGGGGCGTCGCGATCGCGATCGTCGCGGGATGGCGGCTCGCCCGCAAGGAATTCATCGCCGAACTGGACAAGGGCTACGGGAAGACACCCTGGTACTCGAAGACGATCTACGCCTTCATCAAGTTCGTCGCCCCCGTGCTGATCGTCGTCATCCTGCTGAACAGCCTCGGTCTTTTGAAACTCTAGGAGGCCACATGTCAGAAGCCAAACTGATCGGAATCTGCGGGGGCTCGGGATCGGGAAAGACGACGATCGTCAGGAAGATATCCGAGGTCGTCTCCGATTTCGTCTTCGTCCCCCAGGACAACTACTACAAGTCCGCCGAGTACATCTCGAACACCAACATCACCGCGTTCAACTTCGACCATCCGGAGGCCTTCGACAACGCCCTCCTCCACGACCACCTCCTCCGCCTCAAGCGTATGGAGCCGGTCGAGATGCCGACCTACGACTTCGTGCACCACCGCCGGGCCGTCGAGACGATCCACATGGAACCCCGGAAACTCATCATTTTCGAGGGGATCATGATCTTCACGGATCGGCGGATCCGCGACCTGCTCGACCTCAAGATCTACGTCGACACGCCCGACGACATCAGGTTCATCAGGCGTCTCGAGCGCGACATCAAGGAACGGGGAAGGACGGTCGATTCCGTGATCGAGCAGTACCTGGCCGTCGTCAGGCCAGGGCATTACGAATTCATCGAGCCGACGAAGGCCTTCGCCGACATCATCATCCCCGAGGGCGGGAACAACGAAAACGCCCTCCAGGTGCTCATTTCCTTCATCAACGGGATATTGCGCTCGGAAGACTAGCCAATCGCGGCCCGGGGCCGGAATTCGATCCATCGGAGTATTCATGAAACCCTTCAGTTTTCGTATGGTAGCCATCGTGTTTTTCGCGGGAATCTCCGCCCTTCCCGCTGTCTGGGCCGAAGGCGCGGGAATCGATCAGGCGGCCCTCGATCGGGGCCTCGCCGTGATCCCGGCTCCCATCGCCGAGAGAATCAAGGCCGACCGGTCCCGGTTCGACCCCCTCCTCGCCGACGTTCTCGCCGAACGGGAGGACCTCCTCGTTCTCGTCGACAAGACCCACGCCCTCTCCTCGAATTTCGTGCCGCCCGATCTCTCGAGCCTCGACAGGACGGGGCTTTCCGTTTCCAGGAAGGGGCTCGAGCTCAGGAAACCAGCCGTCGAGGCGGCCCTCGCGATGTCGAAGGCCGCGAAAAGGGACGGGGTCGTCCTCGTCTTCTCCTCGACCTACCGGTCCTACGCCTACCAGAAGACGGTCCACGAACGCATCGCGAAGGAGATGGGCGAGGAGGAGGCGAGCCGGGAATCGGCCGAGCCGGGCCATTCCCAGCATCAGCTGGGGACGGCGTCCGACTTCGGCTCCATCGACCCGAGCTTCGCCTCGACGAAGGCGGGAAAGTGGCTCGCCCTGCACGCAGGCGAGTACGGCTTTTCCCTCTCCTTCCCCCGCGGGGCCGAATCGATCACCGGCTACATGTACGAGCCCTGGCACTTCCGCTACATCGGCGTCGCCGCCTCGAAGCTCGAACGGGCCTTCTTCGAGGGGACCCAGCAGTACCTATTGGCGTTTCTTCATGAATACCGAGGCCAGCGCTAAGATCATGTAGCAGGCGGCGGCGACGAGGACGATCGTCGCCCCCGCGCTCGAGTCGAGATAGAAGGAAACGATGAGGCCCGTCACGCAGGAGAAGAGGCTGATGGAGGCCGACCAGGCCGTGTAGGCTCTGACCGTCCGGGCCGGTATCCTCGCGGCGGCGGCAGGCAGGATCAGAAGCGAATTGATGATGAGGACCCCCAGCCACTGGATGGAGAGGGTGACGACGACCGCGATGAGGGATGCGAAGCTCGCCTCGAGCACCATCACCCTGATGCCCCGGCTCCTCGCAAGCGAGGTGTTCATCGTCGAAAGGATCAGGGAGTTTCCGGCCGCGCCCCAGTACACGAAGACGAGGACGAAGGTCAGCGCCAGGAAGCCGATTTCCTTCGGACCGATCGAGAGGATGTCCCCGATCAGGTAGTTCGTGAACTTCGCGAAGCCCCCCGACCGGGTGAGGATCGCGATGCCGAAGGCCACGACGCCGGCGAAGAATACCCCGAGTACGGTGTCCGAGGCCGCCTGGGTCCAGTGCCTGAACAAGGTGATGCCGATGGCGAGGACGACGGCGAAACCCACCATGGCCGGCAGGGGATCGACCATTCCGAAGAGGATGCCGATCGCGACCCCGGTCAGGGCCGAGTGCCCGATCACGTCGGAGAAGAAGGCCAGCCTGGAGGAGATGACCATCGTGCTCAGGACCCCGAACGAGGGACCGATCAGGAGGGCCGCCAGAAGGGCGTTCTTCATGAAATCGTACTTGGCCCACGAGAAGGGAAGCACGGCGGCGACGAATCCGTACCAAAGGTTCATACCGCCCCTCCCGTCGTCTCGTGCCCGTGGGCCGGGGCGGCGGTCACGAAGAGGTGGCCGAAGACCCGCCTGAACGCCGGATCGGCGATGACCTGGGCGGGCGTCCCTTGAGCGATCACGGTTTTCGCGAGCAGGATCATCCGGTCGGCATGGGCCGAAATTCCGGTGATATCGTGGCTCACGATGATGACCGAAAGGTCGAAGCGGTCGCGGAGGCCGCAGGCTATCTCGTAGAACATACCCATCCCCGCCGCGTCGACCGCCGAAACCGGCTCGTCGAGCAGCAGAACGTTCGGCACCGGGGTCATGGCCATGGCGAGCAGCATGCGCTGGAGCTCGCCGCCTGAAAGCTCCCCGATCCGCCTTTTCATGAGCCCTTCGGCCGATACGATGGCGAGGCAATCGGCGATCCGGCGGCGCTGGGCGGCCGTCGGGCCGAGCCAGACCGGCCTTGAGTAGAGTGCCGAGGCCATGCAGTCGGTCACGCTCACCGGGGTGTCGCGGTCGAAACTCACGCTCTGGGGAACGTAGCCGAAGCGGGGTTTCGTCGGCGACCCGTCGGGGTTGAAGAATCCGACGTTCCCGGCGTGGGCCGTCTCGCCGAGGATGGCCCTGAGCAGGGTGGTCTTGCCTCCCCCGTTCGGTCCGACGATGGCGGTCAGCTCTCCGCAGGAAAAGGCGAGATCGATCCCGTCGAGGATCACGGTCTCGCCGGCCCTTACCGAAAGCCCCGAGATCACCGTATGGCAGGAATGGGAATGGTCATGCATCGGGGTGGCTACCGTCAAGGTCGCAGGTGAGGACGACCTCCTTGCAGTCGGAGCAGCGTTTCAGCTCGTGGTGGCGGGAGAATTCCTCCCAATGTTTTTTCTGCAGCGGGGTCAGTATCCCCGTTCCCTGACAGAGGGGACAGACGTTCATCATCGCGTTGAGGATCGCTCCCCTGATGAAATCCGACCGGTTCGGTATCAGACTCAGGGCCTCGGCGAGCGCCGCATCGGCCTTGAAGGTGATAATCTCTTCCTTGTTCATACCCATGGGACTATATTACTTCGTATTACCTTTCATGACAAGCGACCCGGGACACCGACACCCACGGTTGCGCGGAAAAAGCCTCGATTGGCCCTTTCGACATCCCTCTGGGCTTCATATCATCATGAGACGAGCCGAAAAAAGGCCGCCCGGATAACCGGACGGCCCTAATTTCACGGCATAGACGGCCGCTACTGGAGCGAGGCGATCGCGTCCTTCGAGGCGCGGATAACCGATGCCGGCCATCCGGCGAACTCGACGCCGAGGAGGGCAGGCCGGCCGATCTTGTTCTTCGTCGCGCCGAGAGCCTTCACCGTGGCCATGGCGAGGCGGTCGTTGTCCCCGCTCACCTTTCCGACACGTTCCTGATCGTTGAGAGCCATCAACAGGGTCGACAGGGCCTTCGTGGCCGGGTCGGTGCCGTTGGTGCCCAGGGCATAGACGGCGATGACCTTTTCGTTGATGTCGAGCCCCTGCTCCGCCGAGCGCTTCAGGAGATCGACGGCATCAGGATCCTTCGATCCGGTCTGGACGAGCAGGGTCATGGCATCGGTCCTGAGCTGGGAGAGGAGGCCGTTCTGCTGGACGTCGTTCGACTGGGTGCGGTGACCCTCGCCCAGGGCTGCGAGAGCCACCGTTGCCTTGCGGTCCGCCGCAGCCTTGGATTTGGCCTCGAAGGCGAGGGCGCGGATGCGCAGGGAGAAATTGTCGGAATGGATGACCGAGATCAGAGCGTCCGTCGGATCATCGGCCAGGTCGGCGAGCGAGGTTTCAGCCAGGGCCTTGATCCGCTTCGAATACCAGCCGACCGAGGAGTAGAACACGGGAGCGTAGCCTCGTATGTCCCTCATCTTGGCGAGGGCGATGATGCATCCGTAGGCGAGCTTCTCGTTGTTCTCGGGCGACGCGCCCGGTCCCAGGTTCAGGCCGTTGAGTAAAACTACGATCGGCTCGACGTAATCGGTCGCGCGCATCTTGCCGAGGGCGATCAGGGCTTCGGCCTTGACGAGGGGATCATCCCCGGTTTGGACCACCTGATAGGCGAAGGGCGCCGCTTCGGTCGCCTTGAACGAACCGAGGGCATCGAGCAGGAGGGTCAGGTACTGCCGGTAGGTATCCCGATCGGTCGCGCCCTTGATCGTCGATTCGTCGATCAGGAGCTTCTGCAGGGCCTCGACCATGAGGGGAACGCTCGCATGGTCGTTCAGCTGGACGACGTTCTGCATGATCGTGAACTCTTCGGAAAGCGACGTCGATGTCCGGTACAATCGGGACCATACCTCGATGGTTTCGTCGGCGAGGACGGTTCCCGCGACCATAAGACCGAGTGCGCAGATCAAAATGATTGGTTTGCAATTCTTTCTCATTCGGGGAACTCCCTATTCCGTTACGGTTTTTGTGGTTTCGATGACGACATACTCGTACGCGACGCTGTCCAGGATCTTTCCCGCGGCGTTCGTGGTTTTCATGCGAACGACGGCGCCATTCGCGTCATACTCGTAGGCGATCCGCGACTCGAGGGCACCCGAGGCGAGGTAATGATCCTCGGTCGTAAGCTTGCCGTCGGTGTAGACATAGGTTTCGTACTTGTCGACCGTTCCGTTGGCGAGCAGGTAGGTCCGCTTGACGGGCCGGGCCGAGGAATCGTAATCGATGACGATGGCTCCGTCGTTGGCACCGGTCGAGTTCTTCATGTCGATCCGTGCGAGATTCCCCTTCGCGTAGGCGTAGGTCGTCGTCGCCCGGACCGAACCGGAACCGTCGAGGGTCTTCCATTCGGAACGCTTGCCGTCCGGCATGAAGGTGTACCGCGAGACCGACTGGGGCCTGTTCTTCGAGTCGAAGGTGGTGTCGACGACGACGCGGCCGGACGGATCGAGCTCGTATGCGTGCCGATACTTGATCTTGCCGTCGGCATCGAGGGTGGTCTTGCCCTTCAGGGCACCGTTTGCGAACTCGTAGCTCGTTTTTTCAATGGCCTCGGGACGGGAAGCATCGAACCGATTCTCCGACAGAAGGATTTTCTTGTCGTCGGAATAGCCGTAGACGGTATACTCATCCAGCTGGCCGTCGGCGAAAAAAGACGATTCCTTGACGAGCACGGGGGTTTTCACGACAACTGTTTTAATGGTTTTCGGTTTCTCGGTAGTTTCAACGGCCTTCGGAGCCGGAACGGGGGCAGCGGGGGCCGATGCCGCGGGGACGGGGCCTGCCGTTTGACAGGCAACGAGAACGATCGCGACGGCTGCGATGACGGATAGTTTCAGATACATTCTCATGCAGGAGCTCCTTTCGGTTGGGGGTGATTTTCGTCCGATGCCATTACATATAGAAGAAGTTACAATCAGGATATTCGATTTGCCAGCTAAATCAAGATGCCGGAAGCATAATCGTTCGGGGACATCGGAAGCGCCCCACATCGCGGCTAAACGCTATCATGAACGGCCCGAAATGTCGAGTAATCAGTGACCCCGAAGAGCATGCGAGATTTGACAAATACGATTTTTCTGGTAGTATTGACCACTATGCGTAAAAACGTCGTCGTCCTGGGTTCGACGGGCTTCCTCGGCCGGTACCTGTGCGCGGCCTTTTTGTTGGAAGGACGGCGCGTTTTCGCCGCCGCGCGCAACCTGGCCGCGGCCGAGGATCTCGTGACCAGGGGTTGCATCCCGGTTCCCGGAAGCCTCGGCGACGGCGACGCGCGGAAGGCGCTCCGTTCGGCCCTGCCGACAGGGGACGGCCCATTCATCGTCGTTTCATGCATGGGAAGCGTCGATTACCGGCAGGATCGCATCCAGGCGGCGAGGGCGAACGTCGGCCCCGTCGAGGGACTCTGCGCCTTCTGCGCCGATCTCGCCGCCGAGGGCCTTCTCGAACGTCTCATTTTCGTCGGTTCGGTGGCGTCACTGGGCTTCAGCGATCGCCCGCCCAAGACGGCGCTGACCGAAACCGGTTCCCTTTTCAGTCGCGGGCGATCGGCCTACTGTGACGCGAAGAGGGACGCCGAGGATGCCCTGTACGAGGCCTGCGGAAGCCTCGGCATAGCCCCGATCGTGGTTCTCCCCGGATCGCTCGTCGGGCCGCGCATTGCGGGAAGGGGAACGACGACGGTGGAGCTTTCGGCGAGAGCCATCAGGGGAGGCCCGATGCTTTCCGGCGGCGCGAGCTACGCGAGCGTTTTCCGCGTTGCCGAGGGTATCGCCGCGGCCGCGGAGCGGGGAAGGCCGGGAGAACGCTACCTGCTCGGGGGCGAGAACCTTCCGATGGCCGATTTCGCCGCCCTCGTACGGGAACGCGCGCGAAAAGCGGGCCTCGATGTATCGAAGCGCCCCTGCCCGACCCTTCCCCGTCCGGTGGCCAGGATCCTGGGAAGGCTTTCCATCGGCATGACGGATCAGCAGGCCCTACTCGGTTCGTCATGGCACTTCATCGATTCGGGAAAGGCGAAGCGGGAACTCGGGTACGTCCATGGGCCCGACGATCTCGCCGAAGCCATCGACCTGAACCTCCAGGCGCGGGAAACGGTCCGGCATGGGGATTCGCGATTCGGAGGGAAAGATGACAGAAAGCCTTGAAGACTATCTTGAAGAGATCTACCTGCAGGTCACCCACGGCCAGGTAGCCCGCGTCACCACGATAGCCGACAAGCTCGGGGTGAGCAAACCCTCGGTCAACAACGCTTTGAAGGAACTCGAGAAGCGCGGCCTCATCGTCCATCAGAAATACGGTTATATCCAGCTCACCGACGAGGGAAAACGTGTTTCCGAATCCGTATCCCAGAAGCATGTCCTCATAAAGAAGCTTCTTGTCACCGTTTTCGGGGTTTCGGAACCGACGGCCGAGGCGGACGCCTGCCGCATCGAGCACGACGTCAGCGAGGAAACCTTCTCCCATATCACCGACTTCCTGGCCGCCTACAAGCCCCCGCGCAAACCGAAAACCAACGCCTGACAGCCGCCCGTCAACGGGCGGAAGCCAGGTGACGGAACTTCTCCCAAAAAAGCCGAATTCTTTCCGCTTTCCCGAATGTTAGTCTTGCATAAAAATGTTTACTATGTATTATAATGTACGTAGGAGACTAAGATGTTCGCAAGCATTGATCGTACGAAAGAGGGAACCAGGGTTCGCGTATCGCGAATCGAGTCGGCTGCTCCGCTCGCTCGCCGACTCGCGGATCTCGGCATATCTCCGAGTGAGGACGTCACGGTCGTGAAAAACGACGGCGTCAATCCGGTCGTCATTTCGGTCCGGGGAACCTGCATCGCCTTCGGACGCTCCATCGCCTCCAGCATCGTCGGGGAAAGCGAGGAGATTGCATGAACGCTCCCGCCCGAATCGCCGGAAATCGAGGAAGAAAAACCACCCCGGTCCGGCCGGGCGGTTTCGATCCTTCCCCTCAATCAAAAAAAACTTTGCATGTCGCCCTGATCGGCCAGCCCAATTGCGGAAAAACCTCCCTGTTCAACCGGTTAACCGGATCCTCCCAGCATGTCGGGAACTGGCCCGGCGTCACGGTCGAACGGAAGGAAGGCCTGATGACCGAACGGCGGGATGAGGGCCGGGCAGAAAGGCCGGACCATCGTCGAGGGCGCCGAGGCGATGATTGTTGCGATGTCGTCCCCGAAACCATCGAGGCGCCGGGAAGCACCGTCATCGTCGATCTCCCCGGAACCTACAGCCTTACCCCCTACTCGATCGAGGAGGAGGTCGCCAGGGACTACGTGATGGACGCCCATCCCGACCTCGTCGTGAATGTCGTCGACGCCACGAACCTTCCCCGGCAGCTCTACCTCACCCTCCAGGTCCTCCTGACCCCGAATCCGGTGGTCGTGGCCCTCACGATGATCGACGAGGCCGCTTCGAAGGGAATCAGGATCGACGTAGCCGCCCTTTCCGCCGAACTTGGGGTTGAGGTCGTGCCGCTGAACGCGAAGACGGGGGACGGAGTTTCCATCCTGAAAGAGACCATCCTCTCGCTCGGCGAGGGACGGACGAGAGCGCCCACGGTGGCCATGCTCGGCGACCCGCTTTCCGGCATCCTCGAGGCGAGGGCCGACCCGAAGGACGGCGAGTTCCGCTACTTCCGGGCCCTGAAGGCGCTGGAGGCCGAACAGAGCGTCCCGACCTCCTCCGATCAGGCGCCGGCTTCCTGCAACGACCCGGCCGAGGCCTCCGCTGGCCTCTACGCGGCGGCGGCCCGCGTCGCGGTCTTGGCGGGGAATGCCGAGGAGCTCGACCCGGATTGCGCCGACGGCAGGCGGCGCCACCGCCATTCCATTGCGAACGTCATCGACGCCATCGCCCTCAACCGATGGCTCGGGGTTCCCGCCTTCCTCGTCGTGCTTGCGGCGGTTTTCGGGGTCACCTTCCGTCTCGGCGACTGGATCTCCAGCTTTTTCGAGCGTGGGCTCGGGTTCGCGTCCTCGGCCGTTTCGGGAATCCATCCCGACATCCTCAGGTCCTTCCTCTCCGACGGCCTGATCAACGGACTCGGGAACGTCATCCTTCTCCTCCCCTACGTCGTCATCATGTTCTTCATGATGACGATCCTCGAGGATTCGGGCTACATGGCCAGGGCCGCCTTCATCATGGACCGCTTCATGCACGCGATCGGGCTTCACGGCAAGTCCTTCATCCCCCTCGTGATGGGATTCGGCTGCAACGTGCCGGCCATCA
>DBTK01000062.1:74461-74894 GCA_002307015.1 Spirochaetaceae bacterium UBA1318 | reverse complement strand
CTGCAACGTGCCGGCCATCATGGCGGCGAGAACCCTCGAAAAGCCGTCCGAGAAGATCAGGACCATCCTCATGATCCCCTTCTCGGTCTGTTCGGCGAAGCTTCCGGTGTTTACCCTGATCGCGGCGGCCCTTTTCGGAAAATGGGGCGGACTGGTCCTGTTCAGCCTCTACTTCCTGGGCATCCTGCTTTCGATACTTACCGGCTTCATCTTCAGGTGGACGCTTTTCCACGGCGAGCGCTCGGAGGGCTTCATCATGGAGCTTCCGCCCTACCGGACGCCGGCCTGGGGAAACGTCGTCATCAACACCTGGCTCAGGGCGAGGGAGTACCTCATACGGGCCGGCAGCATGATCTTCTGCTTCTCCCTGGCGATCTGGCTCCTCTCCTACCTGCCCGACGGCAGGGATTTCGGCGGGTCCGCCCGCCTCATC
>DBTK01000062.1:4477-74223 GCA_002307015.1 Spirochaetaceae bacterium UBA1318 | reverse complement strand
GGGATTTCGGCGGGTCCGCCAGCCTCATCGGCATGATCGGCCGCTACTTCGACGTCGTCGTCGCCCCGCTCGGCTTCGACTGGAAGGCGGCCATAGCCCTCGTGACCGGCTTCGCGGCCAAGGAAGTCATCGTTTCGACCCTCGGGGTGCTCTACTCGGGCGGGGAGGCGGGACTTCCCCACGCCCTCGCGACCGCCTTCACCCCGTTTTCGGCCTACGCATTCATGGTTTTCACCCTCGCCTACACCCCGTGCGTCGCGACCATAGCGGCGATGAAGTCCGAAACCGGCAGGTGGAAATGGCCGGCGATTTCGGTGGCCTACGGCCTCGTCCTCGCCTGGGTTCTCGGTTTCGCGGTCGTATCGGTGGGCCACCTCTTCGGATACCGCTGACCGGCCGCAGGGTGGATGAGAAAACCTTGATGACGGAATCCGAATAGCGTATCTTTGAGATAGACGAGGAGGCAAGGATGAATGTAAGCGCAATCGGCGCCATGAGCGCCCCGTACAGCCTGGACGCCGTATCGTCCATTGCGGCCATCGGGCAGCGCGACAACGAAAAGACCGAGAGGATCCCGGACAACGAATCGCGGGAAACTCAGCGGACGAAGGCGCCCCTGGCCGAGTTTCAAGGGCAGAACATCGATACCACCGCGTAATCGGGGGTATCGCACCGAAACCACCGCGAAAGCGGCTGACGGAATCAGAAACCCCGTGGCATTGCTACGGGGTTTTTTCGCGCAAAGGTAGCAGCAGATGCCTCGTTGTCGGTACGCATTGCGGCACGTTGGAGGCATTCTGCTTCGCGATCCCAAAAGTAAGGGCTATCCCGAAAGGATAGCCCTTTTTATGCCCCAATGAATCTGCAGGAACGCTCGGGTTAGGCCTCGAGCTTGAAGCCGTCGACGAGGGCGCGGAGGGCGACCACCCGTTCGTCGTTCTCGTCCGCTATCTTCGACAGGTTGTTGACCGCCTTGACGATCTCGTCGTTCCCGATGACCTGCTCCTTCGTCGCCAGGGCGATCTCGGAGAAGGCGTCGGTGATCTTCTGGATGGAATCGCGCATCGCGGCGTTCTTGTCCTTCTGGACGCGGGCTGTCTCCTTGATCGACTGGGTCTCGTTCACGAGGGAGGTGATGGCCGAGAGTATCTCCTTGGCCGCCATGTTCTGCTCGCTCATCGCGTTCGCGATCTCCCTGACGAGGTTCGTCGTCGACTGGATATCGTCCGAGATCCGTTTCAGGGCGAGGCCGGCGTTTTCCGAGAGCTTCACGCCGTTGTTGACCTTGCCCATCATCCCCTTGATATGGACGGTGATTTCCTTGGCGCTCTTCGCCGAGTTCTCGGCGAGGTTCCTCACCTCTTCGGCGACGACGGCGAATCCGCGGCCGGCTTCTCCCGCATGGGCCGCTTCGATGGCGGCGTTCATCGCCAGGAGGTTCGTCTGATTCGCGATCTTCGCGATGACGACGACGATGTCGTTGACCTGCTTCGATGATTCCTCGATGTCCCTGATGGCCGAAATCGAGGTGTTGACCGCCTGGCCGCCCTCGAGGGCAACCTGGACGAGGCCCTCGGAAAGGTCGCTCGCCTTCTGGGTCACCTGGGTCACCGACTGGATGTTCGCGGCCATCTCGTTGATGGCGCTCGAGGTCTGGTCGACGAAGGTCGCCTGGCTGTTGACGCTCTCGGTGATGGAATCGAGGGAATCGATGATCTCGCCGACCGAGGCCTTGGTCGAGGAGACGACGGGAAGCTCGCGCTGGGTGTTCGAGCTCACCTGGTTGATCGAGGCTATCATCTCCTCGGTGGCCGCGGTCGTCGACTGGAGCTGGCGCTTGAGCTCGATCGAGGATTCCCCGACGGCCTTGCCGGTCTGCCTGACCTTGAGGAAGATCCCCCTGAGGGATTCCATGAGCCTGTTGATCCGGTCGGTCAGCAGGCCGACCTCGTCGAAGCGGACGATCTCGATCCGGGCCGTCAGGTCACCGGAGCCGGCGAGCAGCTCCTCGACCCGTTTCCTCAAGCCCGTCACCTGGCCGACGATCTCGTTCGCGAAGGAACTCTGCATCCAGAACGAGACGGCGAGCAGGGCGAGGAAGAGGATGGCCTCGACGGAAAGGATGCGGCTGTTCTCCACGTTGCTCGTGGTCTTGTCCAGGGGAAACACGACGGCCGCGGGGGGAATTCCCGCGAAGGCGGAGATGTCCTTCTGGTAGCCGGCCTCCGCGTCCTCGCGGGAAAGCTCGTTTTTCGTGATCTTCTCGAGGTAGCTCGAGTACGTCGTCTCCTTGCGGATCATGGTCATGCTCTGGGAAAGCAGGGCGATCATGACGAAGCCGACGATGGAGACGGAAAGGGAGAGCATTCGCCGCTTGATCCCGTTCTCGTGGGTTTTCGATCGGCCCTCGAGGGCGTTGAGCGTCTCGTCCGTCATCTCGGACTCGTCCATCGTAAATATCTTCATCGTGAGACGGGGCTTCTCGAGCAGGCGGTGGGCCCAGCTCACCTGGACGTACGAGATCAGTACGCCGGCCAAGGCATCGTAGAGGATGTTGATGATGACGAAAAACGAGAACATCTCGTGGGGCATCAAGATATGGTTGACAATGGACGGAATGAGAAAGGCGCAGAGGTTCACCGTGAGGATGATACGCTGGATCGAGCGAAGAATCCTTCGGGCCAGCATGTCCTCGTCGGCGGTAAGGGTCTCCCCCCGGGAGGTTTTCAGGAAGGCCGAGTGGAGGGGGGCGAAGCGTAGATACAGATAGATGGCGCCGATCAGCAGCACGGGAAGCTGGAATTCGACATTTGAGAAAAAGAAAGAAAAGCTGGTCGCATCGATTCCGCTGCCGAAATTGATGGACACATCCATGACGTTGAGTGCGACGAGGCCGATGCCGAGAACGAAGGCCGACAGGACGGTGTTGAAAATCAGTCGCGGACGGAAATCCTTGTACGTAACCATTAAACGCCTCCTAGTGTGATCGCTACGCGGAACGAGTTCATACCTCGAGAAGGGCGGCATAGGCCGCGAGGGCCCCGTCCATGTCTCCGCCTTTCAGGACCTGCTTCGTCAGGACCTTGCCGAGCTGGACGCCCTCCTGGTCGAAGCTGTTGACGTTCCAGACGAAGCCCTGGAACATGACCTTGTTCTCGAAATGGGCGAGCAGGGCCCCGAGGGCCTCCGGTCCGAGCTTCGAGCCCCAGATCAGGCTCGAGGGACGGCCGCCGGCGAAGGTCTTGTTCGGGTTCCCGTCCTTCTTGCCCTTGGCGAAGGCCACGATCTGGGCCGCGAGGTTCGCCTTGAGCTTGGACTGGGAGGATGACCCTTCGACGATCAGGTCCTCGTTCCGCTGGGATTCGAGGAAGCCGACGAACTGGAGGGGCGTGACGTCCGTCCCCTGATGGAGAAGCTGGTAGAACGAGTGCTGGCCGTTCGTGCCCGGCTCGCCGAAGACGAGGGGCCCGGTCGAATAGGAAACGGGTGTGCCGAAGCGATTCACGCTCTTGCCGTTCGACTCCATGTCGAGCTGCTGGAGATGGGCGGGAAAGCGCACGAGGGCCTGGCTGTAGGGAAGGACGGCCGTGGCCGGAAAGCCCAGGACGTTCCGTTCGTAGACCCCGATCATCGCGTCCATCAGGGCCGCGTTCTTTTTCGGGTCCGGCTCGAGGGCAGCCTTGTCTCCCTCGGCGGCACCCTTCAGTATCTGGGCGAAAACTTCGGGGCCAAAGGCGAGGCTCAACACCACGCCGCCGACGGCGCTCGTCGAGGAGTAGCGCCCTCCGATGAAGTCGTCGATGAAAAACGACGCGAGATAATCGGGGCTTTTCGCGATCGGCGAGGTTTCCGAGGTTACGGCGACCATGTGCTTGGCCGGATCGAGACCCTTCTTCGCCAATTCGCCGCGAACGAGAAGCTCGTTCGTCAGGGTTTCCTGGGTCGTGCCGCTCTTGGAAACGAGGATGAACAGGGTCGATTCGAGGGAGCAGGACTCGAGGACGGCGTAGCCGTCGTCGGGATCGACGTTCGAGATGAAGCGGGCGTCCATGCGGAGCATGCCGCAATTTCGCGCCCAGTTTTCGAGGGCGAGGTAGAGGGCACGGGGTCCCAGGTCGCTCCCGCCGATGCCGACCTGGACAGCCCGCGTAAACCGCTTGCCCGTCGAGCCGACGATCTTTCCCGAATGGACGTTGCGGGCAAACTGGGAGAACTTCTCGCGTTCACCCTCGTAGAAGGAGCGGACGTTCTTCCCCTCGAATTCCACGTTCTTGCCGAGCTGGCCCCTGGTAAGCTGGTGCAGGACCTTCCGTCCCTCGCCGGTATTCACCTCCTCGCCGTCGAGGAGGACCCGATACTTGGCGATCAGGTCCTGTTCCCGGGCGAGATCGGCGAGAAGGCCGACGACGGCGTCATCCACCAGTTTGGCCGCGAAATTATAGGTCAGCCCGCCGCCCATCGGAATGGAACAGGCGGAAACGCGGGCGGGAGTGAGGAGTTCGGGGAGCGGCTTCGGCCGCGGAGCGGAAACAAGGTTCCTAAATGCTTTGGCGGCATCGAGATCGCTATAGGTGGGCATATTCGTCTCCTTTATGGATACCTAGAAATACTCTATATGAGATGCGGGTTCATTTCAACGGGCGGTAAGAGGCGATCGCGATGGAATCGGGGAGGGACAGGTTCGAAACGGGATCGCGGCACGGGTTCGAACTTCCGGCTCAAGCCTCGAGTTCGGGAATCTTTTCCTTCATCTGCGTGAGGAATTCCTCGCCCGTGGTACCTTCGCGGATGGCCACGAAAACGGTGTTGTCGCGGCCGGCGATCGTGCCGAGCACGTCGTCTATGTTCAGGTTGTCGATGGCGAGGGCGACGCTGTCGGAATGGCCGGAAAAGGTCTTGACGACCACGAGATTGCCGGCCCAATCGATCGAAATATAGCCCCGGAGGAAATCCTGGATGTAGCTCTTCTCCGATTCCTTCCGCTCGTCGTCCCCGGGGAGGGTGTAGTAGTAGCCGTTGTGGCCGTCCGATACCTTGCCAACCTTCAGGAGCTTGAGGTCGCGGGAAAGGGTCGCCTGGGTAACGGTGAAACCGTCTTTCTCAAGGTACTGCAGTAACGCTTCCTGCGACTCGATTCGGTAGTTCTTGATCAGTTTCTTGATCGCTTTGAGCCGTGCAAGACGTTCTTTCACCCTTTAACCTCACGAATAATTATACCGATCTATTGTATATAATTGCATAGCCACTGCTATCTTGACAAGTGTTTTACCGTATTTTAGGCTAAATTTCAACCTCGCTCCTCTCGATACTAGATATGGGGGCGCCGTGAGCAACGAGGAAAACCCGCATCCGGAAGAACGAATACTCTACCGCCAATTCAAGGACAACGCGGGCGTCCGCATCGTCGTCGACGACGATGAGCTGACCGCGAGAGCCGATTTCTCTCCGCCCGTCGGCGAGGGCCTGCCCCTCACGCCCGAGCTTGTCCAGAGCGAAATCGACGCGGTAAAGTTGTCATATGGAATAAAATGGGAAGAGATCAGCGAGGCCATGCTGGCCTGCAACCTCAACAGGAAACTCCAGAAGGGCGTCATCATCGCCCGGGGAGATCCTCCGCGCGAGGAAATACCCGAGCGCCTGGTCCTCGAGGAAAAGTTCGCCTCTCCCACCCGCCTCCCCGGCGATGATGTCGCCCAATTCGACTACCACACCCTGAGCCCCTTCATCATGGTCGGAAAGGACACCGTCATCGCGACGACCCTCGCCCCCGTCAAGGGAGTCCCGGGAAAAACCGTTTACGGCAAGGAAATCGCCTTCGGCCACCGGAAGGTCGAGGCGGTCAGGCCCGGCAAGAATACCGAGCTCCGGGCGGGGAACCTCGTCG
Organism: Spirochaetaceae bacterium UBA1318; assembly: GCA_002307015.1. GTDB lineage: Bacteria > Spirochaetota > Spirochaetia > Treponematales > UBA1318 > UBA1318. The sequence continues at coordinate 68,339 of DBTK01000062.1, read as the reverse complement.
CCGTCGTCGACGGCAGGCTCCAGGTCTCGAACGGCGAGGCTGCCGTCGAGGAACTCCTCGCCATCAAAGGCGACGTGGATTACCACACCGGCAACGTCGATTTCCCCGGAGACGTCTCCATCGACGGGGTCGTCCAGGAGGGATTCAAGCTCCATTCGGGCGGATCGATATTCTGCAAGTCGACGCTGGACGCGACCGAGGTCGTCGCGAAAAAGGACCTCACGGCCGCGAGCGGGATCATCGGCCGGAACGGGGGAACGGTTCGCGTCGGAGGAATCCTGACCGCGCGCTTCATCCAGAACTGCAAAATCGCATGCCGGTCCACGGTCCGGGTTTCCGGAAACATCCTCAATTCCGAGGTCTACACCCTCGACTCCATCGAGCTCGGGGACAAGTCCAAGGTGATAGGCGGGGAGCTCCACGCGGTCCACCACATCACCGCCTGTTCCATCGGGAACGAAACGGGACGGGGGACGACCATCAGGCTCGGCACGGATTTCGCGGCCCAGCAGAGGCTCAACAAGGCGAACGAGCGGCAGAGGGTCCTCGCCCAGAGGATCAGGAGGATAGACGCCGAGCTCAAGGCCAGGCCCTCGGATCGGCTCATCGAACTCCGGAAGCGGATGATAGCCGAGGCGAAGGAATTCCAGGTCATCGTCTCGGAGATCCTCGCCTGGGTCGACGTCGACGATCAGGCCTTCCTCGAAGCGACCGGCGATGTTTTTCCGGGCGTCACGATCGAGATCTGCCATATCTCGCTCGCCGTCGACAAACCCCTCAAGCACGTCCGTTTCAGGATCGACAAGGAACGGGGACGGATCGTCTACGACAACCTGTAGCGGAACGAGAAAAGCCCCCGATCGGCTTTTTCGACCCTCGTCCGGCGCCATACCTAAGCTTCACAACACCGGCCAGCCTTGCTAAATTTTCCGTTCCCTGCTATTTCTACGTCATGGCCGACGACCGGGATTGGAAGATCCAGCTGAAATACCGCTACCTCGATCTCGCCTCGCTTCCGCCGGATTTCGAGGTTTCAGGGGGAGAGAGGGCTTTCGCGAAAACCATGGCCGGCGCCCAAGTCCCTCCCTTCGCCGTCACCGGCTACTACCTTTCGCTCGCCGAAAACCGGGTGGACGACCCGATCCGAAGGCAGTTCATGCCTTCCCCGGAGGAGGCGAGAACCACCCCGTGGGAACTCGACGATCCCCTCGGGGAGAACCGTTTTTCCCCCTGCCCCCGCCTCGTCCATCAGTACCGCGACCGGGCCCTCCTCCTCACGACGGGAGCTTGCGCCGTCTACTGCAGGCACTGTTTCCGCCGGAACTACACGAGGAGGGAAGAGGGCTTCATCTCCGATCGGGAGCTCGTTCCCGTCGAGAGCTACCTCAGGGAACACGGCGAGATCAGCCAGCTCCTCCTTTCCGGGGGAGACGTGCTCACCGGCTCGGACGACCGGATCGGGAATCTTCTTTCGAGGCTGAGGGCCGCCTCGCCCCGGATCGTCTTCCGGGTTTGCACGCGGATTCCCGCCGTCCTCCCGGCGAGGATCACCGCCGGACTCCTCTCCGTCATCGCGAAGGAGGGACCCGCCTGGTTCGTCGTCCACTACAACCACCCGAGGGAGCTCTCGCCCGAAAGCCTTTCGGCCCTGGCCCGGATCGTGGATGCCGGCATCCCGGTCTTGAGCCAGACCGTCCTCCTGCGCGGGGTGAACGACTCGGCGGAAACCCTCGCGGAACTTTTCCAGGGCCTCGTCGCCGCGCGGGTGAAGCCCTACTACCTCTTCCAGGGAGACCTCGCGAAGGGAACGGCCCACCTCAGGACGCCGATCGACGAGGGCCTTATGATCTATTCGAAATTGAGAACGATGCTTTCGCCGCTCGCCCTTCCCTCCTACGCCGTCGACCTTCCGGGCGGCGGGGGCAAGATCTCCCTCACCGACGGAGCCCTGGTCGGAGCCGCCGACGGCTGCCGAACCTATCGCTCGCCCCTCGACGGCCTCGTCTACCGATATCCGGTGGAAAACTAGCGGCCTTCGGGAAAGGATACCCTGATGAACGCACCCCTCGCCAGCATCATCGTCGCGGTCGGACTGGTTCCCGTGGCAGTCCTCTACGTCCACACCTTCTGGTCCGGTTTCGGGCGGCGCCCATCCCACGCGTGGACGGGAATCACCGCCATCACCGGCGACCTCGTTCTCTCCATCGGCTACATGCTGTTCAGGACCTTCGGCGGCGAGGTCGGCGGATCGACATTCCATCCCCAGGGGGCGGCGGTCCTGTTCTTCGCCTTCCACGGACTCATCGCCGCCGTGGTCATCGTGCTCGAGGTGTGGTTTCTCGTGTCGGCTGTGGGGTATTTCAGGAAGGGAACCATGCCGAAGGGCCACGCGAGGGTTTCGAAACCCCTCTTCGTACTCTGGGCGATAACCTTCCTTTCGGGAGAGGGCCTTTTCCTGTTCCAGTATTTCGCGTAGGCGGAAGCCGTCCCGAGCTCAGTCCTCGAGCACCGACCGGATGAAAGCCTCGTCGACGTCCTCGACGAGGTTGGAGCAGAGGTCCCGCTGGAGGACGAGGGAAAAGCCCTGGCCGCTTCGGGCACCGTCTCGGCGCATCGCGTCGAGGATGGCATCGGCTCCGACCTCGGGGCGGACGAGGGGATAGCCGTAGGCGGCGAGAAGGGCGCGGACCTCGCCGGCATAGGCGCCGTCGGTGAGCTTCAGCATTTCCCCGGCTTTCATGGCTCGGGCGAGGCCCCAGGCGACGGCTTCCCCATGGGAGACCGAGAATCCGCTCGCCGTCTCGAGCCCGTGGGCGAACTGGTGGCCGAGGGAGAGGTAGCGGCGCTGGCCGTCGCCGCGGGGATCGTGCATGAAAACCGAGCCCTTCACCTGGATCGAGCGTCTGACGAGCTCGGCGAGGAGTTCGGGCTTCCTGGCGAGGACGGCTTCCCTCTCGTTCTGGAGGTCCGAAAAGATCTTTGGCCCCTCGACCATTCCCGTCCGGATGACCTCGGCGAGGCTCGAGCGATAGTCCCTCTCCCCGAGGGTTGTGAGGAATTCCCCGCACACGAAGACGCGCTCGGCTGGATGGACGGTCGAGACGACGTCGCGGTAGGGCATCGAGTTGAGGGCGGCGTAGCCGCCGATGGCGGCGTCCGCCTGGGCCGCGAGGGTCGTCGGAACGAGGATGAGGCGGCAGCCTCCCTGCCAGACCGAGGCGGCGAAACCCGCCAGGTCGCAGGCGATCCCGCCTCCGAGCCCGAGAAAAACCGCATGGTTCGAAAGCCTCCGGTCGAGGGCCGTGGCGAGGATGCGGGAGACGGAGTCGAAGGTCTTGGCGTTCTCGCCCTTGCCTATCGTCGCGAGGCGCTCAGAAGGCAGATCCCGAAGCGCGGGCACGGAGCCGTCGGTGACGATGAGGTCCGCTTCAGTGAAAGGGATGGCGGAGGGCTGGGTGAACACGACCCGGCTCTTTGCCGAGCCAAACGTAAATTCGAGGTAGTTTTCCATGGTGTGGAGCAGGCCTACTTTGTCTGGATGATGGCGTCGACGATCTGCTTGATGAAGGGATCGACGATCGAATAGAGCCGCCGGTTGCCCTGGACATCGGACTGGACGATGTTGTTTTCTTTCAAAACGGCGAGATGCTGGGAGACGACCGGTTGGGATTCGTTGATGCAGGTCCAGAGGTCGGTGACGCAGGGATCCTCGTTCTTCTCGATCAGGACGAGGAGCTGAAGCCGGACGGGATGTCCGCAGACCTTCAGCTTCCGCGAATATTCTTCGATGACCTCGTCGGCGCAGCCGGATTTTTCGCTCATGACTATTGAAATTACACTATATTCAAAACTTTTGCAATAATTATCTTTCCATTGACTCGTCCGATCCCGAGTGCGTATAAATAGGGGATGAATTCAGTCTACCTCGACTGGGCGGCAACGGCGCCTCCCGATCAGACCATATTGAGCGCGGCCGACGCCACGGCCGTCGAAACCTTCGGCAACCCCTCTTCCCTCCACGCCCTCGGCACGGCCGCGAGGGCGAAGCTCGAGGACGCGCGGGGACGCTGCGCGAAGGCCCTCGGCACGAGGCCGGACCGCATCGTCTTCACCTCGGGCGGAAGCGAATCGAACAACATCGTCCTCTATTCCCTGCTGATGAACCGGCTTCTCGCCGAGCGCACCATCGCCGCCTCGGCCGTCTACGATTCGCGGGACAAGCCCAGGATCGCTATCAGCGCGATCGAGCATGCCTGCGTCTACGAACCGGCGAAGCTTCTCGAACGGTTCGGCTTCGCGATCGACTGGATCCAGCCAGACCCCTCGGGTTTCGTCACAGCCGACGCCGTGAAAAAGCTCCTGACGAGGGACACCGTCCTCGTCGCGGTCATGGCGGTCAACAACGAAACCGGGGCCATCCAGCCGACGGCAGAGATCGCTCAGGTGCTCAGGGACCACTCGAAGGGATCAGGTCGTGCGATCCGCTTCCACGTCGATTCGGTCCAGGCGGCGGGCAAGCTCCCCTTCTCGCCCGGTGAGGGGGTCGACACGGCCTCGATCAGCGCCCACAAGATCGGCGGTCCCCGGGGAACGGGCCTCCTCTACACGGCGAAGCCCTTCGAGACCCTCTACTCGGGCGGAGGCCAGGAGTCCGGCATGAGACCGGGCACGGAAAACCTCGCCGGGGCTTCGGCCCTCGCCGCGGCCCTCGAGGCCAGGACGGCGGCCCTCCCCGAAAGCCTTCCGCGGGCTCAAGGCCTGATGGATCGCCTCATCGGGGGCCTCGCGGGGATCCGCCACGCGGCGGTGATCCCGGCCGACCGGAAGCCGGGCGACACCCGCTACTCGCCCTGGATACTCCAGGCCGCCGTCCCGGGCATTCCCGGCGAGGCCCTGGTCCGCTCCTTGAGCGATTCCGGTTTCTCCGTGTCGACGGGGGCCGCCTGCTCGTCCCGGAAGGGAGGGAAACGTCGGGTCCTCGACGCCATGGGTATCGACGCCGCGACGGCTGCCTCCTCGATCAGGGTATCGACGGGATGGACGACGACGGAAGCCGACATCGACGGCTTCGTCGACGCCCTCGCGGGAATCGTCTCGAAATTCCTGTAGAGATCACGGCACCATACGCTCTGCATCGCGCCCCCGACGGGGCGAAATCTCTGGCGCGGACCAAGGCGCCGCAAGGAACGTGTTATATATGGAAGTTTTATACCTGATCAAACCGGGCGAGCTGACCCTGAAAAGCGGCAACCGCCGCGAATTCGAGGATAGGCTCAGGGCGAACATCAAGCGGCAGCTGGAGGGCACGAAGTGCCAGGTCCTTCACAAGGGGGGACGGTTCTACGTCGCAGGCGACGCCGATCCGGCCCTGATCGAGGACGTGCTCGGCCGCACCCCGGGACTCGCGGGATTCGCCAGGGCGACCGCCGTCGAGCGGAGCGTCGAGGCCCTGCTTCCCGCCGCGGTCGAGGCGGCCCGGGCCGTCATCGCGGCGGGACGGGGCCTGAAATTCAAGGTCGAGACCCGGAGGGAATACAAGGAGTTCCCCCTCGATTCCTACGCCGTTTCCTACGCGGTCGGGGACGAGCTGCTCCGGGCCCTTCCCGAGCTGACCGTCGACGTCCATCATCCCGATTGGGTCCTCAACGTCGAGGTCCGGGACCGCATCTACCTCTACGCCCTGAACATCCCGGGCCAGAGGGGCCTGCCCACCCACTCGTCGGGGAAGGGCCTCCTTCTCCTCTCGGGCGGGATCGATTCCCCGGTCGCCGGCTACATGATGGCCAAGCGGGGGCTCAAGCTCGAGGCCCTCTATTTCCACGCCTATCCCTACACCTCGGACGAGGCCAAGCAGAAGGTCGTCGACCTGGCGAGGATTGTCGGCCGCTACTGCCTGGGCATGAAGCTCCACGTCGTGCCCTTCACCGAGGTCCAGGTCAGGATCAAGGCCAAGGCGAGGGAGGACGAGAGGACCCTGCTGATGAGGGCCTGCATGATGAGGATAGCCGACCGCCTCGCAGAGAAGATCGGGGCCAACTGCATCATCACCGGGGAAAGCCTCGGCCAGGTGGCCAGCCAGACGGCGGAGAACATCAGGTTCACCGGATCCTTCACCGACATGGCCGTCCTGAGGCCCCTCATCGGGATCGACAAGGAGGACACCGTCGCGACGGCCGAAAGGATCGGAACCTATCCCGTGTCGATCCTTCCCTACGAGGACTGCTGCGTCCTCTTCTCGCCGAAACACCCCGTGCTCAAGGCCAAGTTCGAGGCGGAAAAGGAAAGCTTCCTGGCCCTGGACATCGAGAACCTCCTCAAGGAGGCCCTCGAAAGGGCCGAAACGATCGTATAATCGCCGGGAACGCTTTGCGACGGCGTTCCGGCGTAGTATACTTGGACGAAAGGGGACGCAGTTGTATTCAACGGGTATCGCCTATTTTCTATGGCTCATCGGCGGTTTTGGCGCGCTCGGCCTTCACCGGTTCTACCTCGGAAAGTTCGGGACGGGTATCCTGTACCTCTGCACGGGCGGGGTTTGCATGATCGGCTCGGTCTACGATTTCTTCACCCTCTCCAACCAGGTCCGCGAGGCGAACATCCGTGCCCAGATCAGGGACGCGATGGACCTGAAACCCCTGGGGCGCTTTCCCCGCCAGGCTGAGGACGAGGGCCGCCGGAGAAAGGAATCGATCGAGCATGCGATCCTCCGCGCGGCGAAGAAGAATTCCGGCATCGTCACCCCTTCCGACATCGCCCTGGAGGCCGAGGTTTCCCTCGAGGAGGCGAAGACCCAGCTCGAGCGGCTCGCGAAGAACGGATTCGCCGAGATGAGGATCAGGAAGTCCGGCGTCATCGTCTACTGCTTTCCCGATTTTCTCGTCGACAGGAATGCCTCGGAATTCGAGGCATTGTAGCGGCTTAGCGGTTAATTGACTGTCGAGAACGTTCGGCGGCCGGAGGGCTCCATGGCAACCGTAGCGGCAAATCCGTTCAGCGACGGCCGTACCGATGAAAAGCGGGCGACCGGATTCACCCTCGTCATCTTCGGGGTAACGGGCGACCTGACGAGAAAGAAGCTCGTTCCCGCCCTCTTTTCCCTGTGCGCCCATAGTTTCCTCGACCGGTTCTCGATCGTCGGATTCGCCCGCAGGGCTTGGACCGACGACGAGTTCAGGTCTGAGGCAAGGTCGATGCTTTCATCCCCCGAAACCGGGAACCCGGCGGAAGCCGAGGCGCTGAACTCCTTCCTCGCCCGTCTCGGCTACCTCTCCTCGTCCTTCGACGATCCGAAGGGCTACGAGAACCTCCTTGCCGTCCTTTCGGCGGGCGCCGCCTCCGGGCGGAAGACCATCCTCTACTACCTTTCGACCCCGCCGGAGAGCTACCAGACGATCATCGAACGCATCGGGGCGATCCGCGGGAGGCTGCCTCCGGGGGTCGACGAACGGATCGTCATCGAGAAACCCTTCGGCAGGGGCGGCGAAAGCGCCCGCGCCCTCGACCTGTTCATCCACCGGTTCTTCACCGAGGACAGGATCTATCGGATCGACCACTATCTCGGCAAGGATACCGTCCAGAACATCCTCGCCTTCCGCTTCGGGAACGGGCTCTTCGAGCCGATCTGGAATTCCCGCTTCATCGACCGGATCGAGATCACGGTCGCCGAAACGGCCGGGGTCGGCACCAGGGGCGGCTACTACGAAAGCGCGGGCGCCCTGAGGGACATGATCCAGAACCATCTCTTCCAACTCCTCGCCCTCACCGCGATGGAACCGCCCAACGACCTCGCGGCCGAATCGATCCGTGCGGAAAAGCAGAAGGTGTTCAGGGCCATCCAGCCCTTCGACCGGAATCGGCTCTCCTCGGACACCGTGAGGGCCCAGTACTCGGCCGGGACGATAGACGGCGTGGCGGTTCCCGGCTACCGGGAGGAGAAGGGCGTCGCTCCCGAATCCCCGACCGAGACCTACGTCGCTCTCAAGGTGATGGTCAATTCCTGGCGATGGGCGGGCACGCCATTCTACCTTCGGGTCGGCAAGCGGCTGCCCCGGAGGATGAGCGAAATCGCCGTCTACTTCAGGAAGCCGCCTCTCGGCATCTTTCCGGGGCCGGGGGCTGCCGAGAACGTCCTCGTCTTCAGGATCCAGCCGGACGACGGTTTTTCTCTTTCGGTGAATACCAAGATACCGGGATTCTCGGCAGCGCTGAGACCCGCGCTGATGGATTTTTCCTACGGCTCCGGTTTCGCCGACGCCCCCCGCGACGCCTACGAGAGGCTCATCCTGGACGCCCTGCTGGGCGATCCGAGCCTCTACACCTCCTCCGGGGAGGTCGAGGCCTGCTGGGACGTCATCGATCCGATCCTCGCCTCCTGGGAAGCCGGTACCCCCGCGCTTCGTTCCTATCCGGCCGGGTCGGCGGGCCCCGAGGCGGCACGAGACCTGGTCGCCCGCGAGGGCCGACGATGGAGGAAACTGTGAACCTGAAAAGGCCATCGGAACTCGAATCCGAACTCCGATCCCTCGTCGCCGAGGAAGCGCCGGGAAGCCTCAAGCCGACCCTGCTCAACCTCGTCGTCGCGTCGAAAAAGCCCGCAGACCGCGAGCCCTTTCTCGAAGCCCTCGCCGGGGCGCGGCCATCGAGGATCCTTTCCCTTTCGACCGGAGCCCGTGAAGCCTCCGCCGGGGTTTCGGCGCGCTGTACCCTGGATGCCGGGATGCGCAGCGTCTGCTTCGAGACGATCGAGCTTGGCGCGCCGATGGGTCAGCCCCAGGAAGCGGAACCGGTGGCTCGGGCCCTGCCGGAACCGGTGGCTCGGGCGCTTCCCGAGCCATTAACCTCACGGTTCTGGGGGCCGCTTCTCGTCCGGGAGCTTCCGACCTTTTTCCTCTACCTGGCCGAACCGGAGTTTCTCGAAACCTTTCTCGCCGACTGCGCCGATCACGTCGACCTCGCGGTCATCGATTCGACCCGGCTGGGATCGATTCCCCCGACGCCGGCCATGCCCACGGCCGACCTCGCCTGGGAGAGGCTCGCCTGGCTCAGGGGACTCACCGCGCGTCTCTTCGACGATCCGGCGTCGGCGTCCCTCATCCCGGCCCTTTCCTCGGTAAGGCTCTCGGGGTTCCCGCGGGCCGAAGCCGTCCTCTTCGGCCGATGGATCGCCTCGAGACTGGGAAGCCGGATGCAGGGCGAACCCTTCTCCTTTTCGGTCGAAAACGGCTGGAGCGCCTCGGTCAATTTCGAGTTTTCCTCGGGCGAGAAGCTGAGCATCCGTTCGGCAGACTCCTCATGCACGGAGGCGGTGGAAGCGGCCTGCTGGCAGCTTTTCAGCCTCGGAAACGAGGAAAGGAAGGCCCCCGAAACCGTGGTCACCCACGTTCCCGATGACGGAAGGCTCCTCGTCGGCCTCGTCGACTACCCCTACGACGATTCCGTCTACCGTGCCGCGGCGTCGCTCAAGTTTCCCGAATAAACAGCCCCGTCGGGGCAATGAAACATTTTGGCCGCCGGAATTCCCCGGACGGCCGGCAAAGGATTGAAATGGAAAACGCATCCGATTCCCCCGCACCCGCGGCCATCGACGTGCTCTACGAAGACGATCGATACATCATCGTGAACAAAGCCATAGGAACGAGCGTCCAGGACGATGCGACGGGAGAGAAATCCCTCCTCGCGGAGCTCTCGACGAAATACGGCGGAAAGATCTTTCTCACCCATCGCATCGACAAGCCGGTTTCCGGCGTCGTCGCACTGGCTAAAAGCGCCGCGGCCCAGGCCGACCTCCAGAGGCTGTTCACCGATCAGGCGGTCGACAAGCGCTACTGGGCCGTCGTCGACGCCCCGCCGAAGGAGCCCGAGGGCACGATCGAGTCCTGGCTGTTCTTCGACACGAAGCAGAATAAGAGTTTCATTTTCGACAGCAAGCCGGAAAAGAAGGCCTCGCTCGCGAAGGGCTCGAAGCTCTCGTCCCTGAGCTACCGGACGGTCGGTTCGTCGGACCGATACTGGTTTCTCGAGGTCAAGCTCATTTCCGGCAGACACCACCAGGTCCGCGCCCAGCTCGCCCACATCGGCTGCAGGATCAAGGGCGATCTGAAGTACGGGGCCAAGCGCTCGGATCCGGGCGGCGGCATCCACCTGCACGCCCGCTCGATCTCGTTCGTCGATCCGTCGACGGTCCGTCAGGTTTCGGCGGTAGCCGCCCCTCCCCGGGACGCCCTCTGGGACCTTTTTCTGGAATTGGCGGAGAAAAACCCCGGGAAATAGGCGATTTCAACAAGCTTCGGGACAGAGATTTCAGGAGTTGGCGAAGCCAGCTCCTGAACAGAGATTCCCGAAGCCGTTTTCAATAAGCTTCGGGACAATTCCTGAACAGGGCGGTCGCCCTTATCATCTGCCGGCCGCCGCGAGGCTTTCCATCGGTACGACCGCGCCGTTCCGTTTCACGAATCGGTCGACCACCCCGCCGATTACGGCGACCCCGCCGTCGACCGATGCGGATACGGAACTGCCGCTTCGGAGGCCGTAGCCGATCACCCCTTCCTTTTCCAGGGCGACAAGGGCCTTCAGCTCTTCCCATCCCTCGCCCTCGCCGTGGGTGTCGCAGATCAGCGGCGCGTAGCCGAGGCAGGGGAAGATCTCGGCGCTCGCGTCGTCATCCGGATCGGGCCACCTCACCCATTCCCTGGCGAGCATGATGCTTCCCGCCGAGTGGCTGAAAAAGGGAACGCCGGCCTCGCGGATCTTCCTCAGGGGCTCGATCAAGTCCCTTTCAGCGAGGACTCTCATCCCTTCCTCGACGTCGCCGCCGCTCAGATAGACGAGGTCGACGGCCCCGAGGGTCGCGAGGCAGGCGTTCCGGTTGAACCGCTTTCCGGTGAGGCGGACGGGAAGGACCTCGCCCGACCCCGCCGCCTTGAGGAATCCGGTGACCATGAGCCTGAAGGCGGCATTATCGCCCGAAGCCGCGCCGACATATCCGATCGAGGGCTTTTCCTTCCCCGAGGCTTTCATCGCCGCGAGAAGGCCGGGATCGGATCCTCGAGCCCGTTCGGATCTGCCGCCGGCAAGCAGGATTATCGGAGCCAATGTGCTTTGCATCATGGCTGGAGTGTATCCCAATCCCCTTCCGTTGTCATACGCCGCCGGGGAAGGGTATTCAAGACTTGACGACCTGAGGCCGAGATTATAGTATGACTACAGAAAAGGGGGCTTTCATGGCTGACTTCAAGAACGTCATGGAAAGGGAAGAAATCGACATCGAGGAATTCGACGCCGATTCCACCAGGATCTTTTGCGCCAATTGCATTCATTGCAAGCTCGTTTCCGCTCCCGCCGCCGTTTCGGATCAGTACTACCTGAGGGTCAGGTGCGATTCGGGGAAATGGCGAAAGAAGCTCGGCGAGGAAAAGATCTACAAATACTTCACCGTTGCGCGACGAAGCATTCCCTCATGCGACGCGTACGAGCCGATGGGCGACGTCAAGGATTTTATCCGCGACCTGAAAAAGTCCCTGCCGATGCGCGACGAACTCTATACCGTCAAATAAAAGGATTCCGATGAAGCGAAATTCCGTCCTCGCCTGTTCAGCCATGGTCGCCGCAGCGATCGCGATACTGTTCTCGTCCTGTGTCACCGCCCCGACCTCGGTGCCCGACGGCCTCACCGCCGCCGAGATAATCCAGCGAGCTCAGGAGGCATCGGACAAGGACGACTTCAAGACCGCCTTCATGTACTACGACACGGCTCGCCAGCGGTTTTCCGAGGACCTTTCGGTGGTCTGCGAGTGCGAATATGAAATCGCTTTTATCTATTATAAGCAGGAACATTTCGCCGATTCGAAAGCCCTCTTCGAAACCCTCCTCGCCCGGTACAACCAGCCCGACGCGCGCCTCCTGCCCGTTCAGTACAAGGTGCTCGGCGAAAAGATCCTCGCCAAGGTGAACGACAAGCTTGCCGCCGAGGCGAAATCGGCGAAAAAACCGACGACCCCGTAACGGAAGCCGTCGCCGGACGAGAAATCCTTGACAGTTTCCATGCAAAATGTGGTAGGATGCGCCGATGGCCAACCAGACGATACCCGAACGGATGCGCGCGAGCGCGAAACGGGCGATTAAGCCCGCCCTTAAAACCACCAGGTTTCTCGCGACGATCATCGTTCCCGTTTCACTTGTCGTCGCCCTCATGGACTGGAGCGGCGTCATCAGGTATATCGCCCACTATCTCGCCCCGGTCATGGGATTGTTCGGCCTGCCCGGCGAATCGGCCCTCGTCTTCATTTCGTCCGTCCTTCTCAACATCTACTCGGCCATCGCCGTCATCGCGACGCTGAACATGGGACCTCGCGCCGTGACGATCATTGCGCTGATGTGCCTCGTCTCCCACAACATGATCGTCGAGACTGCCGTGATGAAAAAGACGGGAACTCCCGCATGGGTTTCAGTCACCCTGCGCCTTTTCATGAGCCTGCTCGCCGGTTTCGCGATCAACCTTGTCCTCCCCGGAGAGAAAAGCTTCCATCTCGCTTCGGGAGATATCACCTCGCCGATAGCCCTTCCTGCGGCGACGGCCCTCGTGCCACTTTTTCGCGGCTGGGCCATCACGACGGTTTTCCTCCTTCTCAAGATAGCGGTCATCGTCATCGTCCTCATGGTGCTCGTGAAAATTCTCGAAGAATTCAAGGTGCTCGATATCCTCTCCCTCATATTCAAGCCCGTCGTCGTCTTTTTCGGATTGCCCGAATCCACCTCCTTCCTCTGGATCGTCGCGAACACCCTCGGCCTCGCCTATGGGGCGGCCATCATGATCGACCTCCACGATTCGGGCGCCCTCTCCGCCAAGGACGGGGACCTGTTCAACCGCCATGTGGCGGTCTGCCATTCGCTGCTCGAGGATACCCTTCTGTTCGTCGCCATCGGCGTCGGCGCGTTCTGGATCATCGTTCCCCGCCTCTTTCTCGCCCTGCTCTGCGTCTGGGGTGAACGTCTCAGGCGCATCATGTTCCGCCGTTCATTCGAGGTCGGGACTCTCTGATCCTCGGCCTGATCCCGAATCGCGTCGAGGTCGCAGGTTTCGGCCATTTTCTTTCGGCGACGCTTTCCCCATTCCATTCAGTAAAGACGGGTACATCTTCCGTATTTTTTTCGTATATTTTTTCTTTTTCAGACCGAAAAATAAATCTTTCTTGCATAAATATTTATTTTTATTCTTTTTTGACATTGAACCATTTTTTGTCAATTTCCATAAGGTCAAAAATTAAAAAAAACTTGACACATTCTTTACATGGTTGCTATACTGCCAATGAACAAAATAAAGGGGACCTTAAAAACCGTCGGTTTTTCCCCTTAACTTTTAAGGAGGATTTCAACAATGAAGAAAGCTTTTGTAGCACTTCTCGCTGTGGCTCTCGTCAGCTGGTTCGCGTATGCGGACGATGCCGCGAAGCCCGTCGTTTCCGTCACTGGTAACATGAAGACCGGCTTTGTCGCCGATCTCCAGACCAAGGATACGGATACTGCCGCCAAAACGATCAAGGCTTGGGATAATGATGATGGTACCCCTCTCCGGGCTACCGTTGATTTCGGCGTGACCCTCGGGGACACCACTGCCCACCTGATCACCCGCTCCACCGACTATGCGACCAACCCGGTCATCAACGCCTATATCGGTCAGAATTTCTTCGACAAGGCCCTCACGGTCCGCGCCGGCGAGATTGACCCCGGTGTTGTCTCCACTGAGAACAAGGGCTGGAACAGCCTCGGAATCCAGGGCGTTCAGATTTCCGGTACCCCCATGGCCGGACTCGTCGTTGGTCTCGCCATCCCGACCCCGGTCGTGGCCGTCAAGACCTCCGATGCCATGAAGAATTTCCGCGTCGGCGCCGAGTACATTCTCCCGTCCGTAGCGCGGTTTGACTTCGTCTACTTCGGCAAGACCGCTATCGGCAGCGATACTGGTTCAGTTCTCGGAAAAGACGGCGCCATCGAAGCCGGCGTTTCCTACAAGGCCATTGCCGGGCTTACCGCCCAGGCCGAGGTCCAGTATGTGAACGGCCAGGACGCGAATGGCGATTCCGACACCTCCATGGAACTCTTCCTGAACGGCGCCTACAAGATCGATGCCATGACCCCGAGCCTCGCGGTCGTTGTCTACTCCTTCAAGAACGAGAATGCGGCGTACAATACCAAGAAGTCCTCGATCAAGCTCGATCCTTGCTTCGACTATGCGATCGGCAAGAACAATGTCGGTGTGGAAGCCTGCTATTACACCGAGAAGGGAACTGAGTCCGGCGTTGTCGAGTTCATTCCCTACGTGAAGGTCGGTTCGGATCTCGGCACCTGCAAGATCTACATCGATGCGACCGATGTCGCGCACTCCGGCTACCCGCTCAACTTCGGAGCCAACTGGATGTACTCCTTCTAATCTTACCCACTCGTAAGGTTGGGCCGCCCGAAAGGGCGGCCTTTTTTATGTCCGACCTGGCATGAAAAGAAAGAATTTTTACCACGAACTCTCGAAAGCACGAAAAGGACACGAAAAGAGAATTAGTACTTCATTTCCTATTTCGTGGTTTCGCGCTTTCGTGGTTCGTATTTCTTCTGACGGAAACAGAATTTACCACGAAAACTCGAAAGCACGAAAAAGACACGAAAAGAAAGGAGCCTTTTTTTCCCTTTTCGTGGTTTTACGCTTTCGTGGTTGATCCTTAATCATGAAGACAAAAATAGTCATAATGTCATTGACGAGGTTCCGATTCTTTTTTATAGTTTGTTCGCCGGTTTTCGCGATTGATCGCACCTGAACCGGAAACAACAAGGAGAATCACATGAATCTCAGAAAAGCCTTTGCAACCCTCGCGCTTACCGCCGTGGTGTTCGCGGCATTCGCCGACGATGCCCAAACCCTTCCCACCGGGGTATTCCGGCTCTCCATCATTCCGACCTTCGCCACCGCTACCAAGGCGTACGACGCGGGCGGCAGCCTCAACGATTCGGAACACCTCTGGGCGAACAACCTTGGCCTGGCCCTCGAGTACGGCGTCACCGACTGGATTTCCGGCGCCGTGCAGTGGGTTCCGGGATGGACCTACGCGTCCTACGCCGCGGGAACCGGCATTCCCGGCGGAGCGAACATCAACGGCATCAACGACCTCTTCATCGGCGCAAAGATTCAGATTGTCGGAGAAAAGGCTCCGGTCCAGAGCGACACCATGCGCTTCTGCGTCGCACCCGGCGTCAAGATCCCCATGGGCCAGATCGATTACGCTGACGAGTTCAAGGACGCGATCAATCCGCTCAATACCGATTCGGTTACCGCCCAAAACAACGATCGTCACGTATTCGGCTTCGGTCCCCGTTTCTATTTCGACTATATCGTGAACAAGGATTTCTACGTGAACCTGTATTCCGAGCTCCTGGATTACCCGGTCAAGGGAAACTACGACGACATGTCGCTTTCCGCCTATCAGGCGGCGTACATCGCCAAAGCCTACCATGTATCGGCGCCTTCCAAGGTCGACTACGGCTATGACCTCACCTTCGAGGTGGAGCCGACCTATTCCCATCAGGTCGCGAGCTGGGTTGCACTCGGCGGCAGCCTCCCCATCACCTGGAAGTACTCGCCCGCCATCAAGGCCGACGGCGACAAGCTTCCCGGAACCGAAACCTCCCACCTCACCCTGAACCCGACCATCTCTGCCTTCGTCACCGCCGGCATTCCGACGATGTTCAAGGTCGGCTACCTCGTTCCGGTCGCCGGCACGAACTACACAGCGCTCAGCGCCCTCAATTTCCAGATCAGATCCTTCATTAAGTTCTGGTAGCGATTATCGGGCGTGCGGAACGCTCGGCAATCTTTCATAAATCAGAAAAAACCCGGCGCATTCGCGCCGGGTTTTTTTATGCCCATTGCCGAAAAGTGTGGACTTGCCATGCATTTTGACATGATACGTCAAAATGTCATTGACAGAATCGATATCTCTCCCGTATAGTTCATATGCATGTAAGAGGAAGCGGTCGCCGCGCCCCTGAAACGCAAAGGAGATCGATTCATGAAGAAATTACTCGTAGTCCTTCTTTTCGCGGCCCTCGTTCTTCCCATTTTCGCCGACGACGCCAAGGTGCTTCCCACCGGAGTCCTCAGGATCACCACGGCGCCAAGCTTCGCCTCCTCAAGCAAGACCTTTGACTCCGACGGAAAGCTTCAGGATTCCAATGCCTTCTGGGCGAACAACCTCGGCCTCGCCTTCGAATACGGCATCAACGACTGGGTTTCCGGCGCCCTCCAGTGGGCTCCCGGCTGGACCTATGCCTCTCACATCTCCGGCACGAACGATGCCAACATGAACGGGGTGTACGATCTTTTCGCCGGAGCGAAATTCCAGATTTTCGGCGAGAAAGGCCTCGTGCAGAACGACACGATCCGCTTCGCCGTCGCTCCGGGCTTCAAGATCCCGTACGCCGGCCCGAACTACAAAGACCAGCTGAAGAACGAACAGAAGGGTGATGCCTACACCGCGGTCAACCTTGACCAGCACGTGCTCGGGATCGGCGGTCGCGGCTACTTCGATTATGTCTTCACCAAGTACTTCTACCTCAACTTCTTCACCGAATACATCGATTACCCGATCAAGGGAAAATACGAGGACTCTTCCCTCACCAATTACGGGACTGCCCAGTATTATAAAGCCCACGGCCTTTCAGCTCCGTCAAAAGTCGACTACGGCTACGATTTCACCTTCGAGACCGAGCCGACCTTCCTCTACCCCGTCTACGATTGGGTAAGCCTCGGCGGCAGCCTCATGGTCGACTACAAGTATTCCCCCGCCCTCAAGGTCGACGGGACCTCGGTCGCCGATAGCGCCTCGACCAGCTGGACCATGACCCCGACCCTCGAGGCCTTCTTCACCACCGCCTTCCCGGTCGACCTCAAGCTGACCTACCTCGTCCCCCTCGCGGGCAAGAACACCTCCCAGGTAAGCGCCTTCGCCATCCAGGTGAAGACCTTCGTCAAGTTCTAGTTCTTCTCACTCGAGAAAAGCCGTCCTTCGGGGCGGCTTTTTTTTGCAATATTGGCTTTCTCCATTCATGGAAGAGATGTCGCGCCACGACGCAAAGGATGCAGAGGATAAGGATGCCGCCATGTTTCGGGTCTTTCGAGTGGTTGCCTTATTCTTACCCGAGAGAAGATTTACCACGAAAGCGCGAAACCACGAACGGGAAAGATTCTTTCTGATCTTCTTCGTGTTTTCGAGTTTTCGTGGTTGCCTTCTCCTTCTCGAAGGATCTTCACCACGAAATCACGGAAAGACTGAAAATCGAGGAATACGAAAGCTCTTTTCTGTTCCTTCTTGCCCTTGGCGCTCTTGGCGGCTTTGCGCGGAAATTCTTATAAAGACCTCGCACCACGGCACAAAAAGAGCCAACGAGTCGTTTTTCCGTTTGCCTTGACGGTTCCGCCGGGAACGGGGTACACTAGACTGGCGTCGAGCGGTTTCCGCCTCAGTCGGGACCTTCGGCCCTGAGCAGGGCCCGCCTGCGAATCATCAGGTTTCGAGGTTTACAATCAATGGGTTTGAATTGCGGCATCGTCGGACTCCCGAACGTCGGGAAATCCACCATATTCTCGGCGTTGACCTCCACCAAGGCCGAAATCGCCAATTATCCCTTCTGCACGATCAATCCAAATATCGGGATCGTCAA
Source organism: Spirochaetaceae bacterium UBA1318 (assembly GCA_002307015.1). Taxonomy (GTDB): domain Bacteria; phylum Spirochaetota; class Spirochaetia; order Treponematales; family UBA1318; genus UBA1318. The sequence continues at coordinate 50,636 of DBTK01000062.1, read as the reverse complement.
CGTTCCCGACCGTCGGCTGGACAAGCTCGTGGAGCTCTTCCTGCCCAAGAAACGGGTTCCCGCGACGGTGGAATTCGTCGACATCGCGGGCCTCGTGAAAGGCGCCTCAAAGGGCGAGGGTCTCGGCAACCAGTTCCTGGCGAACATAAGAAATGTGGGAATCATCGCCCATGTGGTTCGCTGCTTCGACGACCCCGATATCGTCCACGTGAGCGGCAAGATCGACCCTGCATCGGACATCGAAACCATAGAGATCGAGCTCGCCCTTGCGGACCTCGAATCGGTCGACAAGAAGCTCGAAAAAGTCGTCAAGCAGCTCAAGGTTTCGGACAAGGCCCAGCTGAAACTCGCCGAAACCCAGAAGGCCGTGCTGGAGCGCGTCCGGCCCCTCCTCCAGGAGGGAAAACCAGCCCGCTCCCTGGAAATGACGGATGACGAAAAGGAAGCGATCGCCGAACTCCAGCTCATCACCATGAAACGGGCGATCTTCGTGTGCAACGTGGACGAGGCCGGCCTCAGGGGAACCAATCCCTACGTCGAGCAGGTCAAGAAGCGCGCCGCCGAAGAGGGTTCCGAAGCCGTCGTGATCTGCGGCAAATACGAGGCCGAACTCGCCGACCTGGGAACCCAGGAGGAGCGGATCGAGTTCCTCAAGGAAGTGGGACTGGAGGAATCGGGACTTTCGAGCCTCATCCATGGCGCCTACCGGCTTCTGGGCTTACGGACATTCTTCACCGCCGGCGCCGACGAGTGCCGGGCATGGACCTTCCACGAAGGGGCCCAGGCCCCGGAAACGGCGGGAGTCATCCACACCGATTTCCAGAAGGGCTTCATCAAGGCCGAGGTCTACGCCTTCGACGACCTGATCGCCTACGGCGGCGAGCAGAAGGTCAGGGAAGCGGGTAAATACCGGACGGAGGGCCGGGATTACACGGTTCGCGACGGCGACATCATGTTCTTCAAATTCAACGTCTGAACGTTTTTCGACTCGGCGCGTTGAAGACGCGAGATTGCGCGATGATACAAGGGGGCGACGGTGGAATACCGCGCATACGGTAATTCCGGCTTGATGGTTTCCGCGGTCGGCTTCGGCGGCATGAGGTTCGAGAACCCGGCCGATCTCGACGCCTGCGCCCAGACCGTCGTACACGCGGCCCTCGAGGGCATCACCTATTTCGACACCGCCCCGTTCTACTGCGGCGGCAATTCGGAACTCATCTTCGCCCTGGCGTTCAAGGAGATGAGACGGCTCGAGCTCCCCTTCATGGTATCCACCAAGTCCAGCCGCGTCAGGGACGATGAGCTCAGAAAGGACCTCGAAGCCTCGCTGAAGCGCCTCGATGTGGAGAAGATCGATTTCTTCAACGCCTGGTGCGTCATGACGATGGACGATTGGGCGATGCGCAAGGAACGCGGCGCGATCGGCGCCATCATGAAGGCGAAAGAGGAAAAGCTGATCGAGCGGGCCTGTTTCTCTACCCACCTCTCGGGAGACGATATCCGCAAGGTCGTCGACGAGGGCTACTTCGAGGGCGTGACCCTGGGCTACTCGGCGGTCAACTTTCCCTACCGCGAGGAAGGGATTCGGGCTGCCTTCGAACGGAAAATCGGGGTCGCCGTAATGAACCCGCTCGGAGGCGGCGTCATCCCGAACAACGAGGAGGCCTTCTCGTTCCTGAAAACGAGCCCCGAGGAACCGATCGTCGACGCCGCCATCCACTTTCTCCTCGCCGACGAGAGGATATCGACCATCCTCGTCGGTTTCAGGAACTTACGTGATGTCGACGAAGCCATCGCCGCGGTCGCGAGCTACCGGGAACCGGGCATCGACCGTCTCAAGGACATCAAGGAAAAGATCGTGCAGAATTTCGACAGGCTCTGCACGACCTGCCAATATTGCAACGTATGCCCCCAGGGCATCGAACCCTGGAAATTCATGGAAGCGGCGAACTCCCTCTACCTCAAGGCCCAGGATCCGGCCGAGAGGCTCAAATGGCACTGGAACGTGTCGATCGACGAGCTGGACAAATGCATCAAATGCGGGGCCTGCGAGACGGCCTGCACCCAGAAGCTCCCCATCATGGAACGTTTCGAGGAGCTGAAAGCCGTCGTCGGCGACCGAAAACGCCCGAAGCACCCGAAATAATCTCCCAATTGACACAAATTCGTCTATGTTATACCCTATCAATCAGGTAGGAAATCCATGAAATTCTCCACGCGCACTCGATACGGGCTTCGGTTCCTGGTGTTCCTCGCCATGCACAGGAACGGACCGGATTTCATACAGCTGAAACAGGTAGCAGAGGAAGAGAGCATCTCGATGAAGTACCTCGAGCAGATCGTCAGGCTTCTGAAACGATCCGGCCTCCTCGCCGTGTCCCGCGGTGCCTACGGCGGCTACGCCCTCGCGAGGGCGCCCGAGGACATCACGATGAGGGAGGTTTTCATAAGCCTCGAGGGCTCCCTGAGCCCCGTCGGATGCCTGGACGGCAAGCTCACCTGCGCGAAGTTCGGGCACTGCGAGACCTTCGAGGTCTGGCACGGCCTGGAAAACGCGATGTCCGACTACCTCGTGAAGATCAGCCTGAAAAGCCTGGTCGATGAGTACCTTGAAAAAAACAAGAAAAAAACCGTGGCGGCTATCCCGCCCGCACCGATGGAAAGGAGCGTCATCAATGTCTGATAAACGGATCGTATACCTCGACCACAACGCGACCACGGCGGTCGCCCCCGATGTCCTCGAAGCGATGCTGCCCTACTTCACGGGAAAATTCGCCAACCCGATGAGCATCTACTCGATCAGCCAGGACAACCGGAAGGCGGTCGAGGACGCGCGCGAAAGGATCTCCCGCCTCCTCGGCGCGGGGGACGGGCGCATCGTCTTTTCGGGCTGCGGCAGCGAATCGGACAACCAGGCCATCATCGGCTTCGCGATGGCGAACAGGGCCAAAGGCAAGCACATCGTCACCTCGAGCATCGAGCACCACGCCGTGCTCAACTCCTGCAAGTACCTCCAGAAACAGGGCTTCGAGATCACCTACCTCCCGGTGACGAACGACGGCCTCGTCAGGCCCTCCGACCTCGAGAAGGCGATGACGAGCGAAACCATCCTCGTCAGCATCATGTTCGCGAACAACGAAACCGGCGTCGTCGAGCCCATCGAGGAGCTCGCGAAGGTCGCCCACGCGCACAACGCCGTCTTCCATACCGACGCCGTCCAGGCAGTCGGCAAGCTCCCGATCGACGTCTCGAAAATGGGGATCGATCTCCTGACCGCGTCAGCCCACAAGTTCTACGGCCCCAAGGGCGTCGGCATCCTCTACGCCAACCGGAAGGTCAGGCTCGACCCGATCATCCACGGCGGGGAGCAGGAAAAGGGGCTGCGCGCGGGAACGGAAAACGTTCCGGGCATCGTCGGCATCGCCGCGGCTCTCGAGAAGGCCCTGGCCGACCGGGAAAGCGAAACCTCGAGGGAAAAGACACTCAGGGACCGGCTCGAACGCGAGCTCCTGGCGAGAATCCCCGAGTCCTTCGCGAACGGGGCCAAGGCCGAGCGCCTTTCCAACACGACGAACATCACGATCAAGTACATCGAGGGCGAATCGATGCTCCTCTTTCTGAATGCCTCGGGGATCTGCGTTTCGTCCGGTTCGGCCTGCACCTCGGGCTCGCTCGAACCCTCCCACGTCCTCCTCGCCATGGGCGTCCCGGCCGAGCATGCGCACGGCTCGCTCCGCTTCAGCTTCGGCCGCGACAATACCGACGCCGACGTGGACGCCGTGATCGAAAAGCTCCCTGCAATCGTCGAGCGGCTCCGCGCGATGTCCCCCGTCTGGGAGGATCACCTCAAGGAAGGCCGATAATCCCGCGGATCGCGGAACCGTCGGGATCGGGAAGCAGGCGCATGGTCGAAGAGATACTGAAACTGAAGAAGGAAAGGGATGCCGTCATCCTCGCCCACAACTACCAGATCCCGGAGGTCCAGGACATCGCCGATATCGTGGGGGATTCCCTCGATCTGTCGCGGAAGGCCGCCGACACGGAGGCTCGGGTGATCGTCTTCTGCGGGGTCAGGTTCATGGCGGAGACGGCCAAGCTCCTCTCCCCCAAAAAGACGGTTCTGCTGCCCCGGCCCGACGCGGGATGCTTCATGGCCGACATGATCAGTGTCGAGGACCTGCGCGCGCTCAAGAAAAAGCACCCGAAGGCCAAGGTCGTCGCCTACGTGAACACGAACGCCGACGTCAAGGCCGAGGCCGACATCTGCTGCACCTCGGCGAACGCCGTCCGGATCGTCGAAAGCCTCGACGCGGACGAGGTGATCTTCGTCCCGGACCGCAACCTCGCCTCCTGGGTCCAGGCCCATAGCACCAAGCGGATCATAGCCTGGGACGGATTCTGCGCCGTCCACGAGAGGATTTCCGCGAGCGAGGTCGCGGCCTCGCGGCTTTCCATGAAGGATGCGCCGATCCTCGCCCACCCCGAGTGCAGGGCCGAGGTCCTCGCTCTCGCCGACGCGGTGCTCTCGACGAACGGGATGCTCGATTACGTCTCGACCTCGCCCGCCCGCCGTTTCCTCGTCGCGACCGAGGAGGGCATCCTCCACCGGATGAGGAAGCTCAACCCGCACAAGGAATTCCACGCGGCAGGAGGGCCGAAGGCCTGCATCAACATGAAAAAGACGACCCTCTCCGATATCCTCGAGTCGCTTACCGGAATGAAATACGACATCCAGGTCCCGTCAGACGTCGCGGGAAAGGCGGGCGACGCGATCCGCCTCATGCTCGAGGCGTCACGATGAAAAAAATCGCGGTCGGCATGTCGGGCGGCGTCGATTCCTCGGTCGCCGCACTGCTGCTGAAACGGGCCGGCTACGAGGTCGTCGGCCTCACCATGAGAATCTACGGCGGCCAGCTCGACTCCCATGGCGAGAAGGGGCCGGAAAGCTCGGAAAAAGCTTCCGCGGATACAACCGCGACCTCACCTACCCCGGCACGACCCGTACGCCACGCCTGTTTCGGACCCAACGAGGACGAGGAGATCGAGCAGGCGAGGTCGGTGGCCGAGAAGATCGGCATTCCCCATCACGTCATCGATCTGAGGAAGGACTACGACGCGACCGTCCTCGAATACTTCTCGTCGGAGTACACCGAAGGAAGGACGCCAAACCCCTGCGTCGTCTGCAACAGCTCGATGAAATTCGGGCTTCTCGTCGACAGGGCCTTCGAGGCGGGCATCGATTTCGAGGGCTTCGCGACGGGCCACTACGCCCGGGTCAGGAAAAACGGGACGACCGGCATGACCGAACTCCTGCGCGCCCTGGACGGGACGAAGGACCAGAGCTATTTCCTCTACCGCCTCACCCAGAAGCAGCTCTCTCGCGTGACCTTTCCCCTGGGCGAGATGATCAAGGTCGACGTCAAGGCGATCGCGCGCGAGGCGGGACTCGAGGTCGAGGCGGACCGCCAGGAAAGCCAGAACTTCGCCTGCGGGGACTATGCCGACCTCATCCGATCCCCGATCGAACCGGGGGATTTCGTGAACGGGGACGGCGAGGTTCTCGGGCGCCACCGGGGACTGCCACGGTATACGATCGGCCAGAGGCGGGGCATCGGCATCTCCTCCTCGAGCGAGCCCCTCTACGTGATCAGGCTGGACGCGAAGCATAACCGGGTCGTCCTCGGCAGCGAAAGCGAGATCTACGGCACGACGCTCACCGCCTGGGACGTCAGATGGACATCCGGGTCTCCGATATCGGGGACGGCAAAAATGGAAGCGAAAATTCGGTCCCAATCAAGGCAGGCGATGGCGACCGTGGAGACGTTGGGAGAGGGGCGGATACGAGTAACGTTTGAAAAGCCGCAACTGGCGATTACCCCCGGCCAATCCGTCGTACTCTACGACGGGGAAACCGTGGTCGCCGGCGGCATCATCGAAGGAGCATGAGCATGGAACCCTACAGCGAAAAGGTCATGGACCATTTTATGAATCCCCGGAACGTGGGTGAAATCGAGAATGCCTCGGGAATCGGCCAGGTCGGCAATCCCGTCTGCGGCGATATCATGAAGATGTACATCACGGTCGACAACGGCGTCATCACGAACGCCAAGTTCAAGACCTTCGGCTGCGGCGCGGCGATATCGACGAGTTCGATGGCCACCGAGCTGATCATCGGAAAGACGATCGAGGAAGCCCTGACCCTGACCAACAAGGCGGTCGCCCAGGCCCTGGACGGGCTTCCCGCGATCAAAATGCACTGTTCCGTCCTCGCCGAGGACGCGATCCGGTCGGCGATCAACGATTACCTCGTGAAGACGACGGGAACCGGGCTTCCGGGCTGGAAGCCTCACGAGGACGAAGCCTGCCAGGCATGAGGCCGGCGATCCCGAACCGCCGCTAGAACGGTTCCGGGGATTCCAGCCTCACGATCAGGCCGGTGGCAGGGTCGGGAAACTCGATCGCGGACGAGTGAAGCCACATGCGCGGGTAGCGTCCGGCCGTCACGGCCGGCTCGTAGAGCGGATCCCCGGCGATCGGAAATCCCGAGGCGGCCAGATGGACCCTCACTTGGTGCCTGAATCCGCGGGTGAGCGACACCGTGACCCGAAGGAGGCCGGCCGGCCCGTCGGCGACTTCGAGGATCCTCGTTTCATACGGAACGGCCCCGTCGGCCGCAGGATTGACGGGGGCGACCCGGGCCCGGCCGGGACCCCAGGCGCGAAACGCGCTCGAGATGACGACACCCCTTTCGAGGGGAAAGCGTTCGAGGCTTCCGGTGAAGGGCCAGGCGGCAAACGCGGCTTCGCTTCCAGAACCCGGGCTCTTCTCCTCAGGGCCGCCATCGGCGGCCGGCGATCCCTCCGATTTCAGGCACAGCGCCCGATACTCCTTCGTGAAACGATTCCCTTTCTGGTGGGCGAGAAGCACGCCGAAAGCCTCGGGAGTCTTCGCGAAGAGGACGAGACCCGAGGTTTCCCGGTCGAGACGGTGGAGAAGCCCCGGTTCCGTCGGCTTGATCCCCGGAACCCCTGCGATGGCGGGACAGAAATCCCTGGCGAAATCGACCAGGGTGCCCTTCTCTCCCGCTTCGAGAGGCGCGGTGTGCATGCCCGCAGGCTTGTCGAGAACGAGCCAGTCCCCGGTCTCGCCCATCGGTATCGGTCTATCGGCCATGAGCCGTTTCCTTTCGATAAGTCCGTGCCATCATTTGATAATACGCTCCCACCGCGCTATCCTTAAGGTATTCATCCTGAAAAGGAGAAACAACATGAAGAAATTGACGGCGCTTTTTTCGCTCATCGTTCTGACGTCGGCTGCCACCTACGCGCAGAATTACGATTTTAACCAATACGCGGGGGATTTCAAGACGTTCTCGTCCGCATTCGCGAAGGTCCTTCCCTTCAACTCGACGATCGGCTTGCAGTGGTCGAACGCCTACATCGGCCAGCTCATCGACCTGCCGCCCCATTTCGGCGTCGGCGCCACAGTCGGTTTCACCGGCATACCGATGAAGGACGTAAACCCGATCATCGACAAGATGGGGGTCTCGGTGCCCTCCGCCGCCTCCCCCTACACCAGTTCGTTCGGCCTCCCGATACCGGCGACCGACGTCGAAGCGAGGATCGGCGGCATCATCCTGCCATTCGATTTCGGCGTCAAATTCATGACGATTCCGGGAAGCCAGAAGGCGGCGATGAAAAGCTCGACGGGAATGGACTTCGACTACACCCTCTTCGGCCTGGAGCTTCGCGTTCCCCTTGTCCGGGAAAAATTCTTCATCCCCTCCGTCTCGGTCGGCCTCGGCTACAACCACATGGAGGGAAATCTCGGGATGCCCATGCCGAACACCAGCCCCTTCAGCTACACGATGCCGGACAGCACCGTCCTGGAAATCTCCCAGCCCGAACTCGCCTTCAAATGGACGACGGACGCGGTCGACCTGAATCTCCAGATTTCCAAGAACGTCTTCTGGATCATCACCCCCTATCTCGGAACGGGGATCACCTTCGGGAAGTCGAACGCGGGCGGAGGCCTGAACGCGACCGTCTCGGAAAACGGCCAAGCCTTGAGCAGCTCGGAGATATCGGCGCTCAACAGCGCCCTGAGCAAGGTCTCGGGTGCTCCGTCGATCAATTCGGAAGGCATCTATTACATGAGGAACGTCACCGGAACCTCATTCCGCGTCTTCGGCGGGCTATCCCTGAACGTGCTCATCATCAAGCTCGACCTTGCCGCCATGTACAATGTCACGGGAGGAAACCTCGGAGCCCAGGGCAACGTCAGGGTCCAACTCTAGGCGCCGTCCCGGAGGCCCGGCCCATCATGAAAATGATGGGCGTTTTCGGGCCGGACTGTTCACCCGCCTAAGCTACCTGCCACCAAGGAATGACGAGCTCCCGAGCATACCGGCTCGGGAGCTTCCTGAATCGACCGAAAAAACCCCGCAAATAATTTGTTATCCTCCTCATAATTGTGTATATTGTTAGGAAACATGTTCACCGATATTCTCTATGAAGAACGAGCTTTCAGCATCTACAAGCTTCCCCGCGTAGATTCGCAAACACCCCTGCCTTCAGGCGACAGGGAGAGTCCGGAGTTTTTCGTCGAATCCATCGGACTCGACAAGATCCAGGATCTTTCCCGCTGCAGGTCCCAGGGCAAGTTCGAGCGCGACACCGAAATCTTCACGGACCGGATGCTTTCGGGATCCATGTGCTTCATCATCCGAAACGCCGAACGCATCGCGGGGTTCGGCTGGGCCAACGCGGGATTCAATCCGATCGAGGACAAGGACAGATATCGCATGAATCTCGGCGGCGACGGCGCCTACCTCTGGGACTTCTTCATCTCCCCCGCGTTCCGCGGCCGAAGCCTTTACCAGTTCTTCCTCAAGGGAACCCAGCGCCGTCTGGCCGACATGGGCCTCATCCGCTGCTTCATCAAGCTCGAATCCAGGAACGACCGCAGCATCCAGCAGCACACCAAGCTCGGCGCCACCCTCGTCGAATCGGTCCAGTACCGCCGCCGGTTCTGGCTGACGACCTGCAGGATCGAAACCCCCGCCGGCACCATATCGATCCCTACGCCCTACCGCACGCGGCACATCATCGAGCGCGATTTTTCGGATAAATAGACGGCCGCGCTCGCCCCTTCCCCAAAGGATTCCTTCGAAGGTTTCATCGTTTCGGCTTCGGTGTCGTTCGCCGATTCCAGGACCTACCTTTCGGGGAGGCTCCTCGACGGCAGATCCTTTGCCGTGTCGGATTCCCGGTGGAAGCCGCGGTTTTTCGCGCCCGAGGGTTCGCTCTCCCGGATTCGGGCCCTCCTTTCCGGGGCTTCCCGTCTCGAAGCCAGGGTCGAGCCGTGCGGAGTCCTCTCCTTCGACGGACGGGCCTGCGTCGCCGTCGAAACGGGGATAGCCTCCTTCTCCTCAGTCTCCCGGCTGCTCGCCCAGGACGGGATCGAACTCTTCGAAGCCGACACCAAGCTCAAGGACGCCTGGCTGACCGACCACGGAATCGGCGCGGGGGTGAGGATACGGGGCGAACCGCGGAAGGGGAGGAGGGTCGACCTCGTCTTCGCGGATCCCGGCCTCGAGCCGGTGGAGGTCGATCTCCCCCTCACGTGGGTCTCCGTCGACATCGAGACCTCGCGGGACGAACGCATCCTGACCATCGGCATCGCGGGGGACTCGGGCGACGACATCCTCTTCCTCGGCCCCGACCCGAAGCTTCCCAACGCGCGAGCCTTCGACTCGGAAGCCGATCTCCTCGCCGCCTTCGCCGAACGGATCGACGCCCTGGACCCCGACGTGCTCACCGGCTGGAACGCGATCGATTTCGATTTCCGCGTCATCGCCAGGCGGTTCGAGGAGCTTTCCCTTCCCTTCGACATCGGCCGATCGACCGAGAAGGCGAAGTACCTCGCGGGAAACGGGGGAGGTTCGGCGACGATCATCGTTCCGGGAAGGCAGGTGGTCGACGCGCTCCGGATCGTCCGCTCCGGCCCCGAACGCTACGACGACCTCACCCTGGAGACCGTCGCCCAGGCCGTCCTCGGCGAGGGGAAATCCGTCTCCTCGCGGGGTGCCGACAAGCTGGAGGAACTCGACCGGCTCTACCGGGAGGACCCCGCCTCCTTCTGCCTCTACTGCGCCCGAGACGCGAGGCTCGTCCTCCGCATCCTGGAAAAAACGGGGCTCGACGCCCTGACCGTCCGTCGAGCCGCCGCGACCGGGGTCGGCATCGACCGGGCCTGGACGAGCATCCCGGCCTTCGAGAGGCTCTACGCCTCCGCCCTGAGGCGTAGGGGAATCGCCGTGCCCTCGGGACCGGGCTTCAAGCCGGGACCCTCGCCGGGCGGTCTCATCCTCGAGCCGATGCCGGGGCTCTTCGACGCGGTGATCGTCCTCGACTTCAAGAGCCTCTACCCCACCCTCATCAGGACCTTCAACATCGATCCCCTGTCCCATACAAGAGCGGGGAGCGAAAACGACATCGTCGCCCCGAACGGCGCCCGCTTTTCGCGGGAGCCGGGCATCCTTCCCGACACCATAGCCGACTGGTTCGCCCGCCGCGAGGCCGCAAGGGCCCAGGGGGACACGGTGGCCGTCCACGTCTTCAAGATCCTGATGAATTCGTTCTATGGCGTCCTCGGAGCCGACGGGTGCCGCTACGCCCTCCCCGAACTCGCCGGGGCCGTCACCTCCTTCGGCCAGAAATACCTCTCCTGGACGAAGGCCTGGGCGGAGGCGAAGGGCTTCCGGGTCCTCTACGGCGATACCGACTCGGTTTTCATCGAGTCGGGGCTGGGCCGGGAGGCGTCGGGAGAGGCCCTCACCGGTCTGGGCAAACGCCTCGCGTCGGAGCTGAACGCCGAGGTCGCCCGCGAAATCGAACGGGAATACAGCCTCCCCTCCCACCTCGAGATCAAGATCGACAAGGTCTACGACCGCTTCTTCCTGCCCCGGATCAGGAACGACACGGCGGCCGATTCACCCCGGGGACGGGCGAAGGGCTACGCGGGCAGGGTTCCCCCGGCGGAGGATTCGAACGGCATCATCGAGATCAAGGGAATGGAGGCCGCACGGTCGGACGGGACGGCTCTCGGCCGGAGCTTCCAGCGCGAACTCCTCGGCCTGGTATTCGAAGGAAAGGCCGAAACCGACATCAGGTCCTTCGTCGACCGTACGATTCTCGCGGTGATCTCCGGCGCCCACGACGGGGAACTGGTCTACCGGAAGGTGCTGAGGCGCTCCCCCGCCGAATACCTCAAGGTGGAGCCTCCCCACATCAGGGCGGCGCGGATCCTCGGCTGGACGAGCCGCCGGGGGACCATCGAGTACCTGATCACGACCGAGGGGGCCCAGCCTGTCCAGGCCCTGACGGCGCCGATCGACCGGAGACACTACGTCGAACACCAGGTCCTGCCGATCGCGAGATCGGTCGCCGAGACCCTCGGCCTCGACCTCGTGCCCCGGGAAGCCGGGAGCGGCCAGCTCGAGCTGGAACTCTAGCAGGGTGTTGAAATACCGGAAGCATTTCCACACCCTGTTGGCCCGCCCATTTGACGGATCTGGAAACCTCGCGTATGCTACTCCAAAGCGTCGCACAGGGAGGAACCATGATATATCGGACCATGGGAAGGACTGGGGCAAAGGTCGGGATCGTCGGGCTCGGCATGGAGCATCTGGAACCGGAGACGAAGGAAACCCTCGTTTCGGTGGTCCGGACGGCCCTCGACAACGGGGTGAACTACTTCGACCTTTTCATGGCGACGCCCGACGTCCGCGACGCCATGGGCGAGGCCATCAGGGGCAGGAGGAAGGAGGCGATGATCACCGGCCACCTCGGCGCCGTCGTCTCCGACGGGAAGACGATCCAGTCCCGCGACCCCAAGCTCGCCCTCGCCCATTTCGAGGACCTCCTCACCAGGCTCGGCACCGACTACATCGACACGATCATGCTTTTTTTCGTGGACGAAAAGGAAGACTACGACAGGACCTTCGCGCCGGGCGGGCTCGCCGACATCGCCATCGGCCTCAAGAAGGCCGGCAAGGCCAGGTTCATCGGCATGTCGAGCCACTCGGTTCCCTCGGCGCTGAGGGCGGTGAGGTCGGGCATCATCGACATCCTCATGTTCCCCGTGAACCCGACCTTCGACCTCGTTCCCGGAAACAACGCCCGGGTCGAGGCCCTCTGGGAATCCGAAACCTACGAAACGGCGGCCGCTTCGAAGCGGAGCGCCATCCAGGACAAACGGGCACTCTACGCTGAGTGCGCCCGGCGGGGCGTCGCCGTCGTCGCGATGAAGCCCTTCGCGGCCGGCTGGCTGTTCTGGAAGGAGAACCCGAGCTCGATCGTCCTCTCCCCCGTCCAGGCCCTGCACTACGCTCTTTCCCAGCCGGGAATCGTGACCGCCGTCCCCGGCTGCAAGAGCGTCGCCGAACTCGAGGAGTGCCTCGCCTATCTCGAGGCGAGCGAGGAGAGCCGCGACTACAGCGCCATCGCGACGAACGAGCTCTGGAAACTTCAGGATCGGTGCATGTATTGCAACCATTGCCTTCCCTGTCCGGCCGGAATCGACATCGGCCGGGTATCGAGGCTCTCCGATACCGCGAAATCCGGGATGACCGAGGCCCTGAGGGCCGACTACCTCGCCCTCGAGAAGCATGCCTCCGACTGCATCCAATGCAGCGACTGCATGAAGCGCTGTCCCTTCGGCATCGACGTCATCGATACCATGGCGGCCACGGCCGCCGTTTTCGGAGCCTGAGGGCCGACGGCGGCCTAACGGCTAGGCCCCAGTTCCCAGCACCTCAGGGACTTCACCCTCGCCCCGCCTCCCCCGCAGACCAGCCTGATTCCCGTATCCCCGTCGTCAGGGTAGATGTTGTTCGACATGACGGTCCGGCCTCCGTCGGTGAAGACCTCGACGGAACAGCTGTCGACGAAAACGCGGAGGGAAACCGTGCCGCCTTTCAGTTCGGCCCGGCACCTCCTCACCCCTCCGGCCTGGCGGCCGGAAGCGCTCCGGTCGAAGACGAGCTCCCGATTCTTCAGGTCGAGAAGGACGAGGGTCCGATGTTTTTCGGAGCAGCGGAGCATCAGCCCGACGGTCTCGGCCGTCGTGCCCGAGCGGTCGAATTCGACCTCGAGCTCGAAGGATTTTCCGTCGCCGGCCTCGAGCTCCCTGCCGGAGGCGCCGTAGGAAAAATCCTCGAGGTGAAGCCGGTTCCCCCTGAGCGACTCGAGTTCCTTCGCGGGCGAGAAGGCCAACCGGCCGTCGCCCTCGAGCTCGACGGTCCTCGGCATGGCGAGGGATCCGCACCAGCCCTCCTCCCGTGTCGGGCCGAAATCGCGCCACCAGGGCATCCAGTCCCAGCCGTTCTGCCAGCCGAGGACAATCCTCCTTCCCGACCCGTCGGCCAGGGTCTGCGGGGCGTAATACTCGCAGCCCCAGTCGACCTCGCCCATGGTCTCCCGATGGAATTTTCCCGTGCCGTAATCCAAATCCCCGACGAGGTAGACGGTCTTCCGGTCTCCCAGCCCCATCGGCGAGAACATGAGAACGTACTTGTCGCCGATCGGAAAGATGTCGGGGCACTCCCACATCGTTCCCAGGTCCCCATCCGACTGGGCGAGAACGCCCCGGTACTCCCAGGCCTTGAGATCCGCCGACCGGTAGAGGAGGGCTTTTCCCCGGCCATCCTGCGACGAGCCGATCACCGCGTACCAGGACCCGTCGTGTTTCCAGACCTTGGGATCGCGGAAATCGGCCGAGCCGTCGGCGGGGAAATGGCCGATCACGGGATTGCCTGAGTACTTCCAGAAATCGATCCCGTTCCCGCTCGAGGCGAGGCACTGGGTCTGGACCGACGAGCCTCCGGATTCCGCCGTGCCGGTGTAGATGAGGGTCAGCCTCCCGCCGTCGTCGACCGCGCTGCCCGAAAAGCAGCCACCCCGCTCGAAGTCGTCGTAGGGCTCGCTCGGCGCCAAGGCGATCGGCAGGTGGTTCCAGTGCACGAGGTCGGGACTCGTGGCGTGGCCCCAATGCATCGCGCCCCACACGGGGGCGTAGGGATTGAACTGATAGAAGAGATGGTACTCTCCCTTGAAGAAGATGAGTCCGTTGGGGTCGTTCATCCATCCGGCCTGGGGCATGAAATGCCACCGCTGCCGGTACCGTCCCTCGGCGGCCGCCTTCTTCGCCTCGTCCAGAAAACGCTCGGCCCTTTCCAGCCTCGCCCGATGTTCATCCATGACCGGTGCCTCCTCATTGGTGGAGTATACTCGCAGGATTCCCCCTGCGCCATCGGTTCACTTCCGATGAAAAACCCGCTATAGTCATGGGATGAATGACGATAACGGCCGGGCACGGGAGCTTCTCGAGAAGATCCTGGCCCTCCAGGTCGCCTTCCGGTCCAACCTGGCCAGGAAGGCCCGCGGGATGGGCCTTTCGGTCGCCCAGGCTACCGTCGCCCAGGATCTCGCCGATCACCCGGGGTCGGCACTTCAGGAGGTCTGTTCTCGGCTGGACTGGCCCAAGAGCACGGTATCCAGGCTCGTGGACGACCTAGTGAGACTGGATCTTGCGACCAGGGACATCCCCCCTGAAAACAGGAGAACCGTCCTCATCGCCCTGAAGCCCGCCCTGATGGACGAATGCCTCGCAAGCGCCCTCACGACCTTTTTTCCAGGCTCAGACGGTTTCATCCCGTCCAGGGAGGCCGCCGAGTTGGGATCGGCGCTGGACCGCCTTCTGCTCCTGATGAAACCCTGAACAATAGTCTTGCCAACTCGACTGTCCCTTGTTAGATTGTTCCATACAGAACAATCTAACAAGGAGCTGACATGAAACTGACCATTTTCGGAGCGTCCGGAGCCATCGGGCGTATTCTCGCCGACCTGGCATTGGCAGCGAGCCACGAGGTGAGAGCCTACGTCCGCCGGAGCGACGCCTTCCCCTCTCCCATCCCGGGGCTCACCGTTCTCGTGGGATCCCTGGACAACCTCGAAGCGATCGAAGAAGCCGTCGGGGGAGCGGATGCCGTAATCAGCGCCCTGGGACCTGCCCTCGACACCTCCCGCAAGCCTCAGGGTCTCCACATCTCGGAGGGCCACCGGACAATCGTCAAGGCGATGAAGAACCGGGGCGTCAGCCGCCTCGTCACTCTCGCGACCCCATCCCTCAGATCCGACGAAGATCCCAGAACCCCCGTCACCGTACTTCCGGGTCTCATGGCCCGACTATTCTTCCCCGGCCCTTACCGGGACATCGTCGCCCTGGGACCGGTGCTTCGGGAATCGGAACTCAATTGGACCGTCGTCAGGATCGTCAACCCGAACGCCCGTCATGTCAGTGACGACTACGGGGTCTGGCTGGGAGAAGGCCCGGTCCGGATGTCGGTTTCAAGAAGGAACGTCGCAGCCTTCATGCTCAAGGTAACGGAGGAGGGCCTCCACATCGGGAAGATGCCCGTGGTATTCAACCGCTGAATGGACGGTTACGAGCGCACGATTCCAGAAGGCCGGAACCCCTCCAGGACGCTGCACGACATGGCGCGAACCGTTATACTTGTGCCCATGCGTGCAGCCGTCGTCGTTCCGCCGATCAGCGATTTCTACTTCTCGCCGAGGCGAGCCTCTGCCATGGGGGCGGGAATCGTCGGATCCATCCTCGAGGCCTTCGGCTGGCAAACGACCCTTTTCAACTTCCCGGTAGCGGGAGGCCGGCCGGCCCCGCTTCCCCTTCCCGACGCCCTCTCCTACCTATCCCCTTTCATCCTCCCGGACGAGACGGGACCGGCCTCCTTCTTTTCGGGCTACCGGCGTTTCGGCCCCCCGGACGGGGATGCCGCGAGGCTGGTCCTTGAATCGGAGCCGGACGCGGTCTTCGTCTCGCTCTTCGCCTTCGCCTACGCGGACTGCGCGATCTCCCTCGTCCGCGCCCTGAGGGAAAAGGCGCCGAAGCTTTCCGTCTATATCGGCGGAGCCGGCTTCGAGGTGTATCCCGACTACTGCCTCCGCACCGGGCTCTTCGACGGGGGGATCGAGGGCGAGGCCGAAACGGCCCTGCCCCGCTTCCTTTCCCGCCTCGGAAAGGGCGAAGCCCCCGGCCGCCCCGAGGCGGGCGTCACGGCTCATGGCGGAGAGATCGAGCCCTTCGTCTCGGTGCTGAGGGAAACCGACCGCGACGTTTTCGCGGCCGCCGTCGTGAGCCGGGGCTGCCCGATGTCGTGCGCCTTCTGCTCCAACCGCCTCACCCAGGGACGTGTTTTCCGCACAGCCCCGATCGGGGCCGTCGCGAAGCGGCTCGCCGCCCTGCCGAGGGGGAAGCGGCTCTTCCTCGACCTCGAGGACGACAATCTCCTCCTCGACCCCGACTACCTTTTTGCCGTGATCGCCGCGGCACGGGATGGCCGGGACGAGGTCCTCTTTTCGGCCGAGAACGGGCTCGACTACATGCTCATGGACGACGAAACGGTCGATCGCCTCGTCGAGGCGGGATTCAGGCAGTTCAACCTCTCCCTCGCCTCGGGCGACGCGAAAGTCCTCGCCGCCGAGTCGCGGCGGGGAGATATCGCCAGGCTCTCGGCGATAGTCAGGAGGCTCGCAAACCAGGGACACGGGGACGGCGGAATACCCTCGGTCGTCTACTTCATCTGCGGGCTTCCCGGCGACACCCCGGATGCCGTGGTCGACACGATCCTGACGATAGACGCCCTGCCCTCGATCATCGGCATCTCGCCCTTCTACCCCGTCCCCGGCATCGAGGGATTCGAAAACCGGGATCTCTTTTCGGGGCTTCCTTCCCTTCTCGCCGCGGGCTCTTCCTGCCGGGCCTGGACGGGGTCGATGACGACGGCCCAGATCGTGACGGCCTTCAGGCTCTCCCGGCTTTCGAACCTCGCGAAGAAAAAGGGAAGGACACCGCTCGAAACCGAGCTCTTGGCGAAAGCCCATGGAGAACGCCGCATCCTCACGATGAGACGGGGCAGGGCCGGTTTCGCCGAGGTTCAAGGACTGGACGGTGACATAGTCGAGCGCTTCTTCACCCGATGAGGCCCACAAAAAGAAAACCCTTCCAACCATCTTTTTCGTGTTTTCGTGCGTTCGTGGTAATTCCTTCTGGTTCCCGAAAGGGAAAGCCGATTCAGTCTATCCGGAAGGCGGCCCTCGCGGTCTTTTCGAAACACCACTCGAGCTCGGAGTCCTTCAGGCCGAGGCTCCGGTACTTGGCAAGTTCGACCGGCACATTCGGGATGAGGTCCGTTCCGAGCATCACCCGTTCGGCCCCGAGCTTCGCCACCATGTCCTTGAGTTCGTAGACCGTCGTCCACGAGGTTTCCAGGAATACGTTCGGGCATTCCTGGGCGACGATGAGGGCATCCGTGCCGAACATCCCCCCTCCCGCGTGGGCGAGGACGAGGGGCAGGCCCGGGTATTTCCGCGCGACCGGAATGCAGAGCGACGGCAGGGCGTTCGGCAGACCCGACCCGGTGTGGATCATCACCGCGACGCCGAGTTCCTCGGCCGCCCGGTAGATCTTGTCGGCTGAAGGATGGAGGGGCGACATGCAGAAGGCGTTGGGATGGAGCTTCAGCCCCTTGAAGCCCAGTTCCTTCACCGCCCACCGGGCCTCGGCGAAATAGGTCTCCTCGTCGACATAGGGATTGAAACAGGCGAGGCCCCAGACCCTGCCCGGATTCGCGTCGGCGAAGCGGCGTATCCTCTCGTGGGCCTTCCTCTGGTCCCTGGTGAGGATACCCGGCTGGACGATCTGGGCGTGGATCCCGTTGTCGTCCATCGCCTTGAGCAGGACCTCCTCCGAATCGTCCGTATTGAACATCAGGTCCTCGCCAAGATGCATGTGAGCGTCAATGATCTTCATGGTCCCCCCGCAACGTATCGAATTGATCGGACAATCGGCAGCCCTTGCGGCGTGTCGAAATGCCGGGACAGTAGCCAGCCCGCTAGCAGAACTTGTAGCCGAACTTCCTCAGCATGCCCTTCCGGTCGGCCCTGTCGCCTTCGTTCTCGACGCCCTTCGGCCTCTCGCCGTCGACGACGCCGAGGATCCCGTTCCCCGACTCGGATTTCGCGACGATGACCTCGACCGGATTGGCCGTCGCGCAGAAAACGCGGTAGACCTCCTGACAGGCCTTGATCTGGTTGAGGACGTTGATCGGGTAGCAGTCCCTGAGGACGATGTAGAAGCTGTGGCCGGCCGCGACGGCCCTGGCGCAGCCGACGGCGTCGGCGACGAGCGCGGGGTCCGTTCCCTCGGTGCGGATGAGGCAGGGCCCCGAGGCCTCGTTGAAGGCCAGGCCGAACTTGATGTTCGGCACCGCCGAGACGAGGATCTCGGCGAGGTCCTCGACCGTCTTGATGAAATGCGACTGCCCGACGATGATGTTGCACCCCTCGGACCAGGCGAGCTTGACCGACTCGATTGTCATCGTGAAACCTCCCTTCGATCGCGCGGCCTTCAACGGCCGGCGACGTCCCATGCTAACCCGGGAGGGGCTTTCCGTCCATGCCCCGATCCCCGTCCGCCGCGCCTCCCGCCCGCGGCCCATCCGGGCGAGGACGGGGCTTTTCTTGTTCACACAGAAAAAAGGTGCTATGCTTCCGCGACATCATGAAAAACTACCTGGTCCTTGCCGGCAACATCGGAGCCGGAAAATCCACCCTCGTCTCCCTGCTCGCGGATCGCCTCGGATTCCAGCCCTTCTACGAACCCGTCGCCGAAAACCCCTATCTCGAGGATTTCTACCTCGACATGGAGAAGTGGGCCTTCCACTCCCAGGTTTTCTTCCTGACCCACCGCATGGGGGCGCACCGCGAGCTCTCCCTCGATCCCCGGTCGGTCGTCCAGGACCGTTCGATGTACGAGGACGCCGAGGTATTCGCCCGAAACCTCCATCTCCAGGGAAAGATGGCCGACCGCGACTGGGAAACCTACCGCGAGCTCTACGAAACGGCTTCGAGGATACTCCCGGCTCCCGACCTCGTCGTGTACATCAGGGCCTCGGTCGGGACGCTGAAAACCCGCATCGCGAAGCGGGCCAGGACCTTCGAAAAAGCGATACCGGACGAGTACCTCGAGGGCCTCAACCGGCTCTACGATTCCTGGATCGAATCCTTCACCCTCGCCCCCGTCCTCGTCGTGCCGGGAGACCGGATCGATTTCGTCGCCGAATCGGGGGACCTCGACGCCGTCGTCAAGGCGGTGGAGAAGCGTCTCGGGGACAAGCAGAACTCCCTCTTTCCCGACTCGGTCGGCAAGGTGCCGGGCCGATCCAGGGAGCCGCGATCGCTCAATTCCCGCGGCGCTCGATCATCAGCAGACTGATATCGTCCTTGGCCCTCGATCCGGACGCCGCGAAGGCGAACGCCCTGAAAGCATCGACAAAAGCCCGGCCGTCCAGCTTCCCCCTCTCCCCCGCAAAAGCGGTCAGGGCGGCCAGCGCCGGGGCGATGCCATCCTCGGAGAAGGTTTCGAGAAGACCGTCGGAAAAAACGAGGAGCCTGTCCCCCGGGGCGAGGGAACCCCGGACCTCCTCGACGTCGAAGTCGGAGAGCACGCCGATGGCCGACCCCTCCGTGTAGAAGCTCCTCGCCTTGCCTCCCGAGGGCAGCACGACGACGGGAGGATGGCCGGCCCGGACGAACCGGAAGCCGCCGTCCCTCAAGTCGAGAATCCCGTACGCCATGGAGAAGAACGGCGAGGATCTTTTCGAATCCCCGCCCGGATCCGAATACCGCGTATTGAGCTGACCGACGACTTCGGAGGGAGTGAGCGGTTCGTCCGCTTCGGAGGAGCGGGCGATGAACTTCACCACGTCATGGAGGGAGTAGGCGAGAAGGGAGGGCAAGACCCCGTGCCCCATGACGTCGAGGCCGTAGAAGGCGGCGTGCCAACGATCGAGCCTGAAGACGTCGAAGAGGTCCCCGGATCCCGAGGGGCAGGGAACGAGAAAACCCTCCACGTCGAAATCGGGTCCGGCCGAGTCGGGGGCGGGGAGCAATCGCGAAAAGGCCTCGTTGGCCTCGAGGGAAGACGACTCGAGCAGACGCCGCTCGTCGGTTCGAGCCTCCTCCGGCGGATCCGGTAGGTCCGGCGGATCCGGTAGGTCCGGCGGATCCAGGCGATCAGCCGCACCCCGGACCGCGGATTCACGGACCCCTGCGTCCTCCCGCCGCTTCCGTCCCTTGGCGATGGCCATCGACACGTTCGCGGCGAGCTCCCGTTCGCCGAAGGGCTTGAGCAGGTAGCCGTCGGGATCGGTCGCGACCGCGCGCTCCAGGGTGCCGGCGTCGGAAAAAGCCGTCAGATAGATCAGCGCCACGTCGAAGTTCTTCCTTACCCGCCGCGCGGCTTCTATGCCGTCGATCGTCCCATCGATCCGGATGTCCATCAGGAGGAGAGTGGGGCGGTATTTCGCCACAGCCTCTTCCACCTTCTCGCCCATCGCGACGATGTCGGGTACCGTGTACCCGAGACGTTCGAGGTCTTCCTTGATCTCAGCGCCGACGAGGGGTTCATCCTCGACGACCAAAACCGTTTCGTTGGCCGTAATCAATTCTCCTTTTTCTGTTCCGACTGAAGGGCGAAGGGGATTCTCGCTTCGACCGTCCCCCCGACGGAGGAGGGAAAGCCGATGGTTCCGCCCCGCTTCCGCACGATGCTGCCCACGATCCGGAAACCGAGCGAATTCAAGTTGTCGGGCGAGAACCCCGACGGGAAGCCCGGACCGTCGTCGGAGACGACGATGACGAGGACCTTCCCCTCCAGGCGGACGCGAACGGCCACCTCTCCCCGGCCCCGGGGCAGTATGGCATGCCTGAAGGCGTTCGAGACGAGCTCTGAAAGCAGCATGCCGATGTCGATGCAGAGATCCATCGGCACCGGCACCGGCTCGACATCGACCAGAATCCCCGGTTTCTCTCCCGCCGAGGAAAAGCCCGTTTCGAACTGTCGGACGAGCCCATGGACATAATCGCCCAGGTCGATGAGTTTCAAAGACGCCGACCCGTAGAGCTTTTCATGGGCGAGGCTGATCGAGCGGATCCGGTCGCGCATGGCGCCGTACGACCTCACCAGCTCGGCGTCCGAGCTCCGGTGAGCCTCGAGGCCCATGATGCTCGACACGATCTGCAGGCTGTTCTTGACGCGGTGGTGGACTTCCTTGATGAGCGTTTCCTTTTCGGCGAGCAGGTCCTCGAGGTGCCGCTGGACGATACGGTAGCGCTCGTTCTCTTCCTTCAGCAGGGCGTTCGCCGTCGAGAGCTCAGAGGAAAGGGATTCGACCTCGTTCAGGGCCCAGGTGAACCGTTTCGCCAGGATCAGATCCTGGATGAGGATGAAGGCGGCGAAGCCGAAAACGAGAATGTTTCCCGTGTTGACGATGAAGGAGGTAAACAGGCTGTCGTTCGCCTGGGCAATGGCGACCACCAGGAATCCCGCAAAAATCATCACGCTCCCCGACGTGCGTTGAATCAGGGCGGGAAGGAGAACGGCGATGAAGACGACGACGAGACTCGCAGCCAGGAAGGGATAAAACAGAAGGACGCTCCGGGTCAGGACCGGAAGCGATGCGAAGGGAATCAACAGAATGAAGGGAAGATTCGGCAGGAGAATCGCAAGCTTTTTCCGGGAACCGAGTCGCCCCGGGAAAAGTTCGATCAGGAAAAGCTCGATCAGGGGCAGCGGCAGAAAGGCCGTCACGTACTCGATCCGTATGAGGGTATCGAACCCTACCCCGGGCAGGGCCTGGACGAAAACGTATTCTCCGGTGACCAGGGCACGCAGCGCGATGATCAGCGCCGAGATCGAAAAGAACAGATAGCTCCGCTCCCGCCGGCGAAAGAAAAAAAGGAAGAGCGAATTCACCGCCATGGCGGCGACCGCCGAGGCGAAGCCGATGACGAGCATGTCGCTCAGACGTTTCCCCGAGGCCAGCCGGCTCTCCCTACCGAGCTGAAAGGCCCGCCAGATTCCCCCGGATCGGTACTCATGGTTCGACACCCGAACGACGATATCCAGAGCCGCCGCGGGTCCCGGCAACCGGGCGACTCCAGGCCGATAGGCGGCGACGGCATCGGCCGAGGACGCCGCGGGAACGCCTGCCGAGGCCACCAAGGTCCCGTTCGCATCGAGCTCGAAGGCCGTCGACTCCGTCGTGTAGCGCAGGGCCAGTCCGCTTTCCGTACGGGGAAGGATGACCTCGAGGCGGTAGGTGCCGCATCCCCTCCCGTCGACCCCCGCCGCGTCAGCGCCTTTCCAGAAATCGGGCACCTTCCTGGTCCCGGCGCCCGACCGGATGGCGGCCTCACCCGATGAGAGGAGCACGCCCGGAAAGAACCTCCACTCGCCTCGCAGGAGAACGGGGCCGTCGCGATCGAAATCCCAACCGCCGAGGTCCAGGACCCCATCGACCGCCGCCGGCGGTTCCCTGGCAGGGGAACACGAGAATAATGTCATCGCGATAGCCGCGATAGCCGCTGCCCCGGCTACCGCTAAAGGGGAAACGCGGGTTTTTCGAAAGATCATCTGCCCGCCCTCATTCTTCCCTCCCTCGTCCGACGGAAAGAGCCGGTAAAACCGGCGTTGGATCCATCCGGCCGTCGAATTCCGGAACCCCGGATCCGACGGCGGCGCTCTTCGATCATTCTCTGCACTTTTTGGGAAGGGAGATCCCGTTTTTACCGAGGGGCAAGGCGACGGACACGCCGCGACCCGCCACTACTGTAGCATAAAATCCGCTGCTGCACGGCATGATAGCGCATAGAACCGACTTTCCCTCATCGGATTCATACGCAATCTTTATACCATTAACGCAAGGCTTCGACGACCCGCAGGTAGCGGCGCTTGCCCACCTTTACGAGCCCGGGCCGAACCACGGAGGACCAGTCGGATACCCGTTCCCCGTCGACCGAAACCCCGCCCTGGACGATAAGCCGACGGGCCTCGGCGAGCGACGGGGCGAGACCCGCCTCCTTCATCAGCCGGTCGATCGCGAGCGATCCGGCGGGAAGGAACCACTCGGGGATGTCTGACGGAAGCTCGTGATTCGTGAACTGCGAAACGAAGGAGGCGACCCCCGCCTCGGCCTCCTCGCGGGGATGGTAGATCGAAGCGATATCGAGGGCGAGGGCGAGCTTCAGGTCCCGGGGATTCCCGCTTCCCGCCGACAGGGAAGCGAGCCTCGACTCGCGGACCGAACCGGTCCAGCTCGAGGCGTAGGTGATGAAATCGGGAAGCTGGGCGTCGGGGAGGGACATCACCCGCCCCACCTTCTCGGCGGCCGTCGAAAGCACGGCGATGTGGTTTCCCTTCGACTTGCTCATCTTTAAGCCGTCGGTCCCGGCGAGGAGGGGCATCGTGATGACGACCTGGGGTTCCATGCCCGCCTGGCGCTGGAGGTCCCGGCCGCAGAGGCAGTTGAACCGCTGGTCGCTGCCACCGAACTCGACGTCGGCGGCGATCTCGACGGAATCGTAGGCCTGGAGGATCGGGTAGAGGAGCTCGTGGACCGAGAGCCGGTCGCCCGAATCGAGACGCTTCCGGAACGTTTCGTGGGCGAGAAGCTGGGCCACGGAAAACCGGGACAGCGTGTTCACCGTCTTCTGGAGGTCGAAGCCGTCGAACCATTCGGACTGGCGGCGGATCTCGACCCGTTCCCGGTCGACGACCTTGAAGATCTGCTCACAGTAGCGTTCGGCGTTTTCGTTGACCCGCTCGGCGTCCAGGGGAGGGCGCTCGCTGTTCCTCCCGGTCGGGTCGCCGATCCTGGCCGTGTAGTCTCCGATGATGAGCACGGCCGTATGGCCGAGGTCCTGGAACCGCCTGATCATGCGGTATACGACCATGTGTCCGAGGTGGATGTCGGGGCTTGTGGGGTCGATCCCCATCTTGATCCTCAGGGGTCTCGCCGATTCGAGGGATCGCCTGATCTTTCCCCTGAGGCTCTCTTCCGAGACCACGTCGTCGGCCCCTTCCACGACGAGGCGGGTCTGGCGGGCCGCCTCGATTTCGATGTCGTCCATGATTTCTCCTTCATCCCGGGACCCGACGGACGAAGGCATAAAAAAAGCCCCGCACGCCGGCGGGGCCCATGGATACGAAACGATCTACGATCGTGCCGTGACGGTTCCTCCCCGCGCGAACTCCATGAGGCGGTAATAATACGAGGAAACCGGGAACGTACGATTCATGGACTTACCCTAGACCAGCCCGGAAGCGCTGTCAAGCCGGCGAATCAACAACCTCGCGGCAAACTGCGGGGCATGGACCCTCCGGCGAATCGCGGTCAGACCTTCTTCAGCTCGTACGTCATCGTGCCGAGCCCGATCTTTTCGGCATGCTCGAGGCCGGCTCGCCAATCGGTTTCGGGATGGATGCAGGTGAACTTGTCGTCGCCCTCGCGGTACTGCTTGTCGCCGAGAACGCTCGAGGGCAGGGCCGGCGCGTCATTGACCGCGTCGACGCAGGCCGCGTCGAGGGCCACGGGATCCGCGGACGCGAAGATTCCCAGATTGGGCACCAGGGGGGCATCGTTGGAATTCCAGCAGTCGCAATCGGGCGACACGTCGACGACGAAGGAGATGTGGAAGGAGGGTTTGTCCTTCACGGAGGCCAGGGCGTATTCGGCGATCTTGCAGTTCGCGATCGAGGAGGCGTTGTCCCAGACCGGAAGGGCCGCCTCGTAGCGGCAGACGGCGATGCACTGGCCGCAGCCGACGCACTTCTCGTAGTCGATCACGGCCTTCCGCTTCGCGTCGAGACCGATGGCCCCGTGGGCGCAGTTCCTGACGCAGACCCCGCAGCCGGTGCAGTTCGCCGTCTCGATCCTGGGCTTCGAGGTGGAGTGAAGCTCGAGCTTGCCGCCCCTCGAGGCCGAGCCCATGCCCAGGTTCTTGAGCGCGCCGCCGAAGCCGGTGAGCTCGTGGCCCTTGAAATGGGTGAGGCTGATCACGATGTCGGCCTCGGCGATCGCCGACCCTATCTTGGCGGTCTTGCAGTACTCTCCCGGGATCGGGATCTCGCGGTAATCGATGCCCTTGAGCCCGTCCGCGATGAGCACGTCGCAGCCAGTCGTCTCGTGGGAAAAGCCGTTTTCGACGGCCGAGCGCGCGTGGTCGACCGCGTTCGCCCGCCGACCCGAGTAGAGGGTGTTCGAGTCCGTGAGGAAGGGCTTGCCGCCGGCCTCGGCGACCAGCTTCGAGATCACGGCGACGTAGTTCGGCCTGATGTAGGCGAGGTTTCCCGGTTCGCCGAAATGGATCTTGATGGCGACGAATTTGTCCTTGAAATCGATGGATCCGATGCCGGCGGCTTTCACGAGCTTCCCGAATTTTTCCAGCAGGTTCATTCCGGAGCGGGTCCGAAGATCGCTCCAACAGACGAGTGACGACATGGCTACCTCCCCAATGCGAAGGCCATTGTACACCGGGAAGCCTCAGGGATCAACGCGAGCCTGGGGCGTCCGCCCAGCCACCCCAACGTAAAAACAATAACCGACATAGACGCTTGAACAGATAGTATTACAATCACAGAACTATCAAAAATTGGCCTTTTTTGTAATTTTAACGCTTCGGCGATTGCTTTTTTCGATCGACAATGATAGTACGAAGAAAAGCCAGGAGGAACCGGCCATGGAACACGGATTTTCACCAATCAAGGAAACAAGAAACTTCCCTCTCGTCGACGCAAAGGAGCCCGAACTCTACCGGAACCAGTTCCCGTACGACTCCATACCCCGCATACTCTTCGACGGGAAGGACGCGGCTCCCCGTCCGGCCGGGGACATCTGGATAACCGACACGACCTTCCGCGACGGGCAGCAGGCCCGTCCCCCCTACACGCCCGAGCAGATCGGCGTCATCTTCGACTTCCTCCATCGGCTCGGGGGGCCCCGGGGAATCATCAGGCAAAGCGAGTTCTTCCTCTACTCCAAGCGCGACGCCCAGGCTGTCGAGACCTGCCTTTCCCGGGGCTACGAGTTTCCCGAGGTCACCGGCTGGATCAGGGCCGACGCGAAGGACCTGGCGATCGTAAAGGGCTTCGGGCTTAAGGAGACCGGGATCCTCACCTCGGTTTCCGACTACCATATCTTCCTCAAGCTCAAGTCGACCAGGGCGAAAATCATGGACGAGTACCTCGGGATCGTGAAGGACGCTCTCGCCGCCGGGATCAGGCCCCGCTGCCATTTCGAGGACGTCACCCGCGCCGACATCTACGGCTTCTGTCTGCCCTTCGCGGCCAGCCTCAAGCGCCTGATGGAGGAATCGGGAATCCCGATCAAGGTCAGGCTCTGCGACACGATGGGCTTCGGCCTCACCTACCCCGGAGCCGCCCTGCCCCGGAGCGTCCCCCGCCTCGTCCACGCCTTCGCCACCGAGCTCGGCTACCCGGGGGAGCTCCTCGAGTGGCACGGCCACAACGACTTCCACAAGGTCCACGTGAACGCGGCGACGGCCTGGCTCTACGGCTGCTCGGCCCTCAACTCGACTGTCCTCGGCTTCGGCGAACGGACGGGGAATCCTCCCCTCGAGGCGGCGGTAATCGAGTACATCGGGCTCAAGGGCACCGAGGACGGGATGGATCCCCGGGTCATCACGGAGATGGCCGACTACTTCAGAACCGAGATCCACGCCCCGATCCCGGCGAACTACCCCTTCGTCGGAACCGAGTTCAACGTGACGAGGGCCGGCATCCACGCCGACGGCATCCTCAAGAATCCCGAGATCTACAACATCTTCGACACGGAAAGGATCCTGAACCGGCCGCTCCGCGTCATGGTGACCGACAAGTCGGGCATGGCGGGAATCGCCCAATGGATCAACGAGAACATCCCGGGAATCACGGGGAGGAAGATCGAAGCGGTCGGGAAGCGCCACCCCGGGGTCAAGCACATCGCCGACTGGGTGGCCGAGCAGTACATTCAGGGGAGGACCACGAGCATCTCGCCGGACGAGCTCGTCGCCCAGGCCAAGCACTATCTCCCCTCCCTTTTCGTCTCGGATTTCCAGAAGGTCAAGGAAGCGGCGGCGGAAAAGGCGAAGCGCCTCGCCGTCGGCATCTCGGCCTCGGAGGATGTCCGCTCGCTCGACCCGGCCCGGACCGAATCCTTCCTGAGCGGCATCGTCAACCGCGAGGCCTCGATCCAGCTCATCGCCATCACCGACCTCGAGGGAAAGCGGATATCACAGGCCCATACCCAGCGCGGGGAGAAGATCCTTTTCCGCAACCTCATGAGCAAGGACTTCAGCCAACACGACTGGTTCGTCGCCGTCCTCGAAACGGGGGAGGCCTGGTACTCCGACCTCTTCTTCTCGAAGTACACCGGAAAGCTCATCCTCACGGCGGCCATGCCCATCCGCGACCCGGACGGAAAGATGTTCGCCGTGATGGACATCGATTTCCGGTTCGACGACCTCGTGAAGCTGATCAGCCCGATACCGGACGAGATCCTGGCGGTGGGAAAGCCCTCAGGCCCTCAGTAACGGCCGAACCGCTCGGCGGCCTCGACCAGGGCGAACATGTTGGCGTCGGGGGTGTCCCGTCCGCACTGGTCGCCCGTCGAGAGGATGAAGCCCCCTCCCTTCCCGGCGTCCGCGATGGCCTTCTCCGCGGCGGCCGTGACATCCTCGGGGCTTCCCATCAGCATGACTGCCGTCGTGTGGAGGTTTCCCATCAGGGAAAGCCTCGAGCCGAATTCCCTCTTGGCCTCGGCCAGGGTGATGTCGCCCATCGGGGGCTCTTCCAGGGGATTGATGCAGTTGAGGGCCGTCTCCCTCGCGCAGGCCTCGAGGACGTGCCTCTCCTTCCCGCAGGAATGGAGCATCGTGGGAATCCCCGCGGCCTCGAGCATCGCGCAGGCCTTTCCGATGGTCGGCAGGGCGTAGCGGTCGAAAAGCTCGGGGCTCGCGAGGGTGATGGAGCCCGAACCGCCGAGAAGGACGAAGTCGTAGAGTCCCGAGTCGATGATCATCGAGACCTCGCGGAGGATGGCCCTCTCCTGGACCTCGCGGATCTCGTCGAGGGCGGCGGGGTCGTCGTAGAAGGAGAAAGCCAGGGGCTCGACCCCGCCAGCGACCTCCCCGAACCAGCTCTGGAAGCCCGGAAAGCCGACGATGGTGCCGAAGGCGTAATCGGGGCCGACCTCCCGCTTCTGCTCGATCGCGGAAGCGGCGTCGAAGCCGATCGCCTCCGGGTAGAGGGCCTTGAACTGCTCGAGCTGGGCGGCGATGTCGACGATCGGTTTCCTGGTAACCGTCGGGGAATCGGCGAGGTAGTAGGTGACCTGCTTCTTTAGGGTGCCCGCTCCGGTCTCGACCTCGTAGTCCACGACGATCCTCCCGCCGCCCTCCGTTCTCGAAACCTCCCGCTCGACGACCGGATGGTTGTAGAGGAAATCGAGGCGGGAATACTGGTACCAGGCGTCGATGCCGAAATGCTCGACGGCCTTCCGGTAGGCCCGCCAGAGGGGGATCTTGCCGTTCAGGTAGATGTCCCAGAACGGAAGCCCCGTGAGCCGGCACGGGATCATGTTGCTGATGTCGGGAACGCAGGGAACCCGGTCGGGAACCTGGTTCCTCATCGCCGCGAGAAAGCGTTCCCTGCTCGTCATTCCCGGTTTCATTTCACGCAGTCCTCGCTCGAGAAGGGAAGCTCGAGGGCCTCGATTTTCCCGAGCCACGTCCGGTAGCGCTCGAAGGAAACCGGGATGTAGCCCGACACGTAGTGGTTCGACCAGGTCGAGCCCCCCTGACTCCAGGTCATGACGTATAAGCGCTGGGTGCCGGGGAGGGCCCGGAGCTTCCCGACGCAGACGCTGCCGAAAGGCTCGAGCTTCACCCCCCGTTCCTCGAGAAGCCGCTCTCCGGTATCCCCGTCGCGGACGGTCACGTCGATCGTCGTGCCGACGGCCGAATTATTGTCGGCGACGACGCGGTGGTGCCATTCCTCCAGCTCGTCCATCATGACGCAGACGGGAAGCTGGGATCTCCTGATGTAGTGGTAGGCCAGCTTCTTCGAGAAATAGTAGTCGACGACGGCGTCCGAGATCTGGGGCCAGCAGTCGAGCAGGTTCCACCAGATGATCCCGGATATCGATTCCTTGTGGAGGCGCACCCGCTCGATGAAGTACTTCTTCGCCTCCGCCTGGGAGATCTGGGAGGCGAGGATGAAATCCTCCATGCGCTCAGGGATTTCGCCGAAAAGGGAGGAGACCTGGTCGAGCATCAGGCCGATGCGGCTGTACTCGCGCTTCCCGGCCCTGATGTAGTCGGTGTCGTGGGTATTCCACTCGTCGTTCCGGCAGGGCCACATCTTCCCGGGCGAGATGAAGCGGGAGAGCGAGGTCTTCGAGGGGCAGCCGTGGTAGCCGGCCTCGCTGATGAACCGCGCCGTCGAATGCTTGTAGAAGTCCCCC
Source organism: Spirochaetaceae bacterium UBA1318 (assembly GCA_002307015.1). Taxonomy (GTDB): domain Bacteria; phylum Spirochaetota; class Spirochaetia; order Treponematales; family UBA1318; genus UBA1318. The sequence goes on along the minus strand of DBTK01000062.1, from coordinate 21,193 downwards.
TTGAAATAATCCCGGGGTCCCCAGTTGTGCTGTTCGGGCACGCGGTAGTCGTTCCGGATGTCGGCCGGAACGAAGGGGGAAGAGGGGAGGTAATAGCGGTAGGGGTCGTGGTTCCTGACCACGGCGGGCAGGACCTCCCGCGAGATCGGATTATGGTAGGCATGGTCGAGGGTGTAGCCTCGGTGCAGGTAGAGCTGGTCGATCTCGTTGTCGCCCGCCCAGAGGATGATCGACGGATGGTTGCGGAGCTTGCGCACGACGGCCGAGGCCTCCTCGGTCACCGCCTCGACGAAGTCGGCCGCGACGGGGTAGGAGGAGCAGGCGAAGGCGAAATCCTGCCAGACCATGACCCCGGAGCGGTCGCAATGGTCGAAGAACTCGTGGTCCTCGTAGACGTTGCCGCCCCAGCAACGAACGATGTTGCACTGGAGCTCGTCCACCATTTCAAAGGCCCTGTCGAGCCGTTCCGCGTCGCGGGAGTGGAAGGCGTCGAGGGGAACCCAGTTCGTGCCGTGGGCGGTCACCGGAACCCCGTTCACCAGGATCCTGAACTCCCCCACCGTGTTGGCATCGTACTCGGTGTGGATCTTCACGGTGCGGATGCCGATGTTCTCGGTCCTCTCGTCGACGACGGCGCCGCGGTGGAGAAGCTGGAAGCTCACCTTGTAGAGGTTCTGGGGCCCGTAGTTCCTGGGCCACCAGAGGAGGGGCCGGTCGACGACGAGGTCGATGCCGTCGGAGACGAATTTCGTGATCCACTCCCCGCCGAATTCGCTCTCCCCGCAGACGCCCCGGATCCTGACGGAAAACCCGTCCAGGTAGGTCTCGTCGGTGTCGAACCGGAAGGAAACGCGGAGGGCCGCCCGCCGGCTGTCGGCTGATCTCACGGCCCAGTAGACCTCGCGGAGCCTTGTCGGGGGCTCCCAGTCGAGGGAGACGTCCCGCCACATCCCGGCCGACACGAAGCGGGGCACGATGTCCCAGCCGAAGGAGCTCGCCGGCTTCCTCGTCCAGACGATCTCGTCGCTCCTCTCGCTGCCGAAGAGGTTGACCGGATACTCCTTCCGCCTCGCCTCGTTGACCGCCGATCGTATCCTGACGGCGACCGTATTCTTGCCTTCGCGGACCAGTCCCGTCACGTCCAGGGAGTGAGCGACGAACATGTTGGCGGCCCCTCCCGCCTCGGCGCCGTTGATCCAGACGGTCGCGTAGGTATCCAGACCCTCGAACCTCAGGCTGTACGAGCCTTCGCTTTTCAGGCCGGAGACGGTGAAGTCCCTGACGAACCACCACTGGAAGAATTCATACTTCCGGTACTCGTAGATGTTCTCCCCGAAGAAAGGGTCCTTTTCCTTCCCCGCCCTGGCGAGGTCGAGCTCGACATTTCCGGGGACCTTCGCGGGTATGGAGCTCCACCCCGAGTTCTCGAGCTCGCCGGGGTTGATGGGCAGGCCGCCTTCCTCGGGATGATAGTAGAGTTTCCAGTCTCCGTTGAGCGATGCAATTTTCATTACCGTCTCCTCACGCTTTGAGTGCGCCGGCCGTCACTCCGGCCACTATTTTCTTGTTAAAGATCATGTACACGACGACGCTCGGAATGATCGCCAGGATGACCGCGATGAGCAGGTAGGAATACCTCGTCGCGAAGCTGCCCTTGAACATGTTGATGCCGAGCTGTATGGTCCACTGTTTCTGGTCGTTTATGAAAATCAAGCTGATGAAAAAATCCGTCCACACGTTCAGGAAATTGAAGATAGCCACGGTGGAAAGCGCCGGGGTTATGATCGGAACGATGATACTCACGAAGGACCGGTAGAGGGAGCACCCGTCGATGACGGCCGCCTCCTCCAGTTCCCACGGGATCGACTTCAGGTAGCCGCTCAGGATGAACACGGAGGTTGATACGGAAAAGGCGACGAAGATGACGATCAGGTTGATCCGCTGGCTCGAAATGCCGAGCTTGGCGATGAAGATGTAGAGCGGCACCACGAGGGCATGGGAAGGCACCATGAGGCCCAGGAGCAGGAAGCCCATGCACAGGCCGCGGAGCCGCCACTTCAGGCGGATGATCGCATAGGCGCCCATCGAACAGACCACGAGGGAAATGATCACGGAAAAGGCCGAGTAGAACAAACTGTTGAAGAAATACCGGTAGAGGTTGAAGTTGATCAGGACGTCGTAGTAGGAGAAAAAGTCCAGCTTCGCGGGGAGGCTCCATGGCCGATCGAAAAGCTCCTCGTTCGTCTTGAAGGAGGAGAAGACGATGAACAAGAGGGGCACGATGATGACGAGGGCGTAGAGAGCGAGGAAGGCGTAGGCGACTACCCCGCCCGCCGATTGTCGCTTGGGCTTATTGGCCATTTTTCTCTCCGATCGCGGAAAAGATTTTCCCGATGATGATCGTCGCGACGACGCAGAGCACGAAGAGGAGGACGCCGATCGAGCTGCCGTAGCCGTACTTCAACTGGGCGAATGACTTCACGTACATGTGCGAGGCGAGAACCTCGGTCGCGTGGTTCGGCCCTCCCTGGGTCATGATGTACACCGAATCGAAGCTCCTGAGCGAGGAGGTCGTTATCAGGACGCTCGAAACGCTGATCATCGGAATGAGGAAGGGGAACACGATGTGCCGGACGATCTGCAGGATGTTCGCCCCGTCGATCCTGGCCGATTCGATGATCTCCTGGGAGATGCTCGTCATCCCCGCTATGTAGAGGACCATGTGGTAGCCTGTCCATTGCCAGGCCACGCTCATGACAACGGCGAACATCGCCGTCGAACTTTCGGAAAGCCACGCGAACGAAAAATCCTTCGCCCCGAAAAGGCGAATCGCCTGATTCAGGAGCCCGACGCTCGGGTGGTAAATAAAGTACCACATCAGCGAAACGGCCACGCCGGAGAACGTCACGGGAAGATAGATTATGTTTCGAAAAAAATCGCTTCCCCGCTTCTTGAAGTAGAGAAGGTTCGCGAGCAGGAAGGCCATCGGCAGCTGCAGCAGGACCGAGACGCCCATGTAGTAGAAGGTATTGACGATGGCTTTCTTGAAAATAAAATCGTTCGTGAACAGATTGATGAAATTCTTGAATCCGATCCAGATCGGGGCCTTCAGAAGGTTCCAGTCGAAAAAGCTCAGGAAAACCGAAACGATCAGAGGTATCGGTATGACGACGGAATAGACGAGCAGGACCGGCAGCAGAAAAAGGGCAAGAACCCGTTTATCCCTCAGCATTTTCTCCATGCGACAGGCCTTTTCCTTGCGGCCTTGCGGTCCGCATATCCGGCAAAAAAGCCGGTAACGCAAGTCCCCACGCCTCCGTACGAAACGTGGGGAATTGCAGCATTTTTATCGTGTCGGGAAAATCCTTGACCTCCCCGACACCCTCATGACTCGAAGACCCTAGTTGCCCCACTCGGAAACGGCGATCTGCTGGAGGTTGCCGAAAGCCTCCGTGGGATCCTCTCCCCCGAGGACGGCCTTCGTCGTCTGGTTGAATTCCTTTCCGATGTTCACGCCGAGGGGATTGTCCCACGGAATGATGCCGTAGCCGGCCTTGCCGAAGAAGGCCAGCAGGTCGTTCGTGATCTGCGGGATCTTCGACTTGTCGTAGGGCACGTTCTGGGTCGTGATCAGGTTCCCGTACTCAGCCCACTCTTTCTGCCGGGCGGGAGAAAAAATGAAGGCGAGGAAGGTTTCGGCCGCTGCCGCATGCTTCGTCTGGGAACCGATCGCGTAGCCGGAGTCCTTGTTCAGGAGGCAACCGTCCATCTTTCCCGTCCCCTCGGGTATTGCGGGGAAATTGAAGAAGCCAAGGTCCTTCCCGAGCTTGTCGTACAGGCCCGCGACTTCCCAGGTTCCCATGAAACGCATACCGGCCTTTCCGTTCTGGAAAATCACCTCGCTTTCGTCGTTGCTCAGGGAGTTGAAGTTGTCGGGGAAGGCTCCGGCGTCCTTGAGCTTGAGGAGGTACTCGGAGGTTTTCACGAAGGCCGGGTCGTTCCAGAGCGCCTTGTTCTGGAGGCAGACCTTCGCGTACAGGTCCTTGCCGACAAGCCGGTCGAAGATGGCCATGTAGGGAATGGACCCCGTCCACGGATCGCTGTTTCCGAGGGACATCGGAACGACCCCGTTCGAGCGGAGCGTCTTGACGATGTTCATCAGGTCGTTCCAGGTCTTCGGAACGGAGAGGTTGTATTTCCTGAAGATCGCCTTGTTGTAAAACACGACCTCGGCCGTGAGACTGTTCGGAATCGCGTACACTTTACCGTCGAACGTCGCGGTGTCGAGGAAGGACTTGTTGACCGTCTTTTTCAGGATCGGGTTCTTTTCGATTGCCGCATCGAGGGGGAGTACCCGTCCCGCGTCAACGAAGGGTTTCAGCCGTCCCGACATCCAGGTCTGGAATATGTCGGGAGTCTGGCCGGCAGCCATAGCGGTCGAGATCTTGTTCAGGTATTCGTCCCCGTTCGAGACAACGGTCGCGTTCACCTTGATCTCCGGATGTTGCTCCTTGAAGATGCTCAGGTTGTTGTTGTGCCACTTTACGCCAGAATCCGTTGGATCCGCAACGTTTGCCTGATACCAGTAGGTTATTTCTTCGCTTCCCGCTGCCTTCGCCGTATCGGCGAACGTCACCAACGGAAAAAAAAGAACCGTCGCCCAAAGGAAAAGCACCAGTTTCTTTCTCATTCTACACCTCCGTTTTATTTTTTATCGATTCACGTACCATGAAGGGACAATGAATCAATAAATTTTTTGTTGGAACGGTCTCGGAACCGGACGAGGACATGATTTCGAAGAGAAGGTTGGTGGCCTTGATCCCGATCTCCGTCAGGGGCTGGCGGAAGGAGGAAAGGCTCGGCTTGATGTAGGACGCGAGGGGAGAATCGTCGAAGGATACGATCGAAACATCGTTCGGAATGGCGATATGCATCCCCTCGAGGGCCTTATAGGCGCCGAGCGCGAGGAAATCGCTGCAGAGCACGATCGCGTCCATGTCCTTCCTTCGGCCAAGCAGACGGTAGATCCCCTCAGCGCCGCCGTGGTCGTCCCACGACGTGATGTCGTCGATGATCAGGGATTGATCGGGTTCGATGCCCTCGGCCTTGAGCCCGTCGACATAGCCAAGATAGCGGTCCTTGTGATTGGTGAGGTTGAGGTAGCCGCCCACGAAGGCGATGCGTTTGTGGCCCGTGCTCGCGAGGAAATTCACCGCCTTCTTCGCCGACGAATAGTTGTCGCTCTTCACGAGGTAGGCATCGATATCGTCCTCGCAGTTGTTGATCACGACGCAGGGCATGTTGTGCTTCTTCACGATCTCCTCGTAGCGCCGGCTGTACATCGGCTCGAGCCAGAGCAACCCGTTGCAATGATCGAAGATCTTCACCTGGCCGTATTTCATCATTTCCAGTTCGATCTGGTCGGAATGGATGAGCATGGTCGTATGCTGGTATGCATGGATCCGTTCGTCCGCCCCGGCGAGAAGATCGGACAGATAGTAGCTGTTGATTTTATGACGCGAGTACGTATCCACGATCCCGATGGTTTTCAGGTCATAGGAATCCGAGTCGGGCGACTCCCGCCCAGTGACGTACTGCATGACCCGTTCCTTGGTCGATGGATGAACGCTGCCTTTATTGTTCAACACCCGCGAGACGGTGGCCGTTGACAGGTTCAACGCGTCCGCGATTTCCTTGGTTTTCATCCAGCCCCCAAATCTTGCAAAAATGTATCATGCGTTTACATATCTGTCAATAAATATTTCAAATTACATTTTTACCTATAATATTTCCTTACTAGCTAAATATATATGATAATCTCATGCTTTATAGTGTTGCATTTCTGCAATTTTTCGTACATTTTGTTGCATTTAATTCGAAAACCGGTATGAAACGGTTGCACCGGATACGCTTTTTCCGATAGTATTGTCCTATGAAATACTATCTTGGCATCGACCTTGGAGGAACGAAAACCGCCGTCATCCTCGCAGACGAAACGATGACAATCATCGACCGCCGTAAATTCGCGACCGCCGAGGAGGGAGGACCGAACGGGGTCATGGACCGGATAGCGAAAACCGCACGCGCCCTGTACGCGGATCACGGGATACGGACGATGGACGTCTCATCCTGCGGGATCAGCGCGGGCGGACCCCTCGATCCCGACTCCGGCCTCATCCTTTCACCACCGAACCTTCCCGGATGGGACAGGATACCGATGACCGACCTGCTCTCGCAGAAACTCGAGACTCCCTGTTTCCTCGAGAACGACGCGAACGCCTGCGCCCTTGCGGAATGGAGAATCGGGGCGGGACGTGGAACCTCCACGATGATCTTCCTCACCTTCGGCACCGGCATGGGAGCGGGCCTCATCATCGGCGGCGCCCTCCATCGAGGGATGGACTGCCTGGCCGGCGAGGTCGGCCACATGAGGATCGCCGACGACGGTCCCGAGGGCTACGGCAAACGGGGATCCTTCGAAGGCTTCTGTTCCGGCGGCGGAATCGCGAGACTCGCCCGGGAAGAGGCGATGAAGAAATTCGCCAAAGGCGAGAGCGTGGAATTCTGCGCCGACGAGAAAAGGCTGGACGACATTACGACGAAGGACGTCGCCGAAGCGGCGGCCAGGGGAGATGGCTTCGCCCGGTCGATCCTGGAGTACTCGGGGGAGAAGCTCGGACTCGGGCTTTCCATCCTCATCGACATCCTGAATCCCGAGGCCATCGTCATCGGCAGCATCTTCGCCCGATGCGAACGCTTCCTCCGTCCCGCCGCCGAGCGCGTGATCGCCCGGGAAACCCTCGCCTCCTCGGCCAGGCGATGCCGCATCCTGCCAGCCGCCCTCGGCGAGGGCATCGGGGACTACGCGGCCCTGATCGTCGCCTCGGAAGGATTCAAGAAATCACGGACTATCGTGGAGGTTGTATGAACGATGCAGTGAAGGCGATACTGGACGAACTCGTCGAACGCTACCCGAGGCTTGGCCCGTGCGAGAATTCCGTACGCTCCGCGTTCGAGCTCAGCCTCTCGGGTTTCAAGCGGGGGGGGAGGCTCTTCACCTGCGGGAACGGCGGCAGCGCCGCCGACGCGGAACACGTGGTCGGCGAGCTCCTCAAGGGGTTCAGGAGCAGACGCCCCATCGGGGAGAAGGAAGCCCAGGCCCTGACCGACTGCCTCGGCTCCGACGCTGACCCCTTCATCGCCAAGCTCCAGGGCGCCCTGCCGGCGATCTCGCTCACCGGCCATCCCGGCTTTTCCAGCGCCTACTCGAACGACGTCGATCCCGAGTTCACCCTCGCCCAGCACCTGTTCGGACTGGGCAGGCGAGGGGACGTCCTCTGGGCCTTCTCGACCAGCGGCGGTTCGAAGAACGTCCTCCGCGCGGCCCAGCTGGCGAAGGCCTTCGGGATCGGGATCGTGTCGTTTACGGGAGAGGGCGGAGGACAGCTGGCCAAGCTCGCCGACGTGGCGATCCGGGTGCCGGAACACGAAACCTTCAAGGTCCAGGAGCTACACCTTCCGGTCTACCACGCCCTCTGCTCGATGCTCGAGGCCCATTTCTTCGGCTAAAGCAAAGCCTCAATTTCCACCTCTCCGGCGATGCAGGGCATCGTGATGTTCCAGTTGGAGAGCACGGCGGGATCGACCTCGCCGAAGAGGCCGATCCGCCTTCCGGAGTACATAACGGCGGCGGTCCGTCCGTGGATGAAGCGCGGGTCCTCGCAGGCCACGACCGAGTACTCTCGGCCGAGGAAGTACATGAGGGAGTTGAACTGGCTCGCGGCGAGATTGTAGTTCGCGTCGCGGACGGCCGAGAGCCAGCCAATCGCGCCCCTGGTGGAAACCCCGTAGTTCTCCTCGTCGTTCTTGTAGCAGACCTTGCCGACCTCGAAGATGTGGTGGGGATAGGTCGCCCTTCCCGACTCCGCCTCGGAGGCGAGGAGGCTCGGCAGGATGGAATTGCGGACGAACTCGAAGTTCTCGGACATGGGGTTCGATATCTGGACCGCGTCCTTCCCGTCGAGGTTCATTCTCTCGATGTAGTCCTTCCTCGAGCCGAGGTAGTTGTAGATCATCTCCTGGAACCCGAGCCCGACCATGATGCTCTTCGCCTTCCTCGAGAGGGACTCGAGGGGGGTGATCCGCCCGATGGTGAAGTCCCGCGGAGCCTGGGGCTTGAAGCTTTCGAGTCCCCTTCCCATGGCCACGTCCTCGACGATGTCGGCGGCGTGGAGGAAGTCGTTCCGGTACTCCCCGGGGAAGACGGTGACGGTGTCTCCCTTCACTTCCGTCCGGTCGGCCATGCGGTTGAGGGCCGAGACCGTCTCGTCCATGGTGAGCTTGTCGCCCAGGATCTTGTGGACGTAGGGAAGCTCGGCGGAGACCGGCTCCTGGAAATAGTACGGGGTGACGACGGACCTGCCGTGGGCGGTATCGTAGGGGTACTCGATCCGGACTGGGGTGATCTCGTAGCCTGAGTCGGCGAAGTCGCAGGCGACGATGTTGCAGGCGATGTTCAAGGTCGGGAGGTCGGTGCCGGTGATCTCGACGAAAAGCCTCGAGTCGCCGACCTTCACCCCGCCGATGCGGTCGCTGTTGATGACCGGGGGGAAGCTGACCGTCTCTCCGTCGTCGTCGTGGATGTACGGGAACCGTGGCAGACCGGCGACGATGGAGCCGAACTCGATTCCCTTCGGATGCTCCTTGAGGATGTTCCTGAGGCTGAGCTTCCTCGTCATGCCCAGGGGCACGAAGGAGGTCGCGTCGGGATCGGCCGCGACGTAGTGGATCGGGAACTTGATGAGCTCGGCGCGGTACACGCCCATCGCGATGGATTTCCGCTTCCGGCCGTAGTTCCAGCAGAGCTTCTCCTGGGTCTGGATGACGTCGCGGAGCACGGCGTCCGTGATCGGCTTGCCCGAGATCAGGAAGGCCGTGATGTAGGGCCTGATTCCCTTCAGGTTCGGGTCGACGATGACGCGGAGGTCCTTCGGCGGCTCCCTGAGCGCGCCCTTCCGGGAAAAGAAGGGGTAGTCCGGGATCTTTCCGCCCAGGTAGACGCGGAGCTGGCGCGCGAGCCCGCCGGTCGACCAGAGGTCGGGGCGGTTCGTGTCGTTCAGCTCGATCTTGATCGTGCGCTCGTCGTCCTTGCCCTCGCCGGGCTTCCATTCGTCGAGCTCGGCCTTCGCGGCGGGAAGGAGCTCCTCGAGGGCGGCGGGATCCGTATATCGTTTTCCGACCAGGTCGAAAAAGGCCCTTTCGTTGACTTCGATCTTCGGCATGTCAGTTTCCTTTGGCGCGGCGCATGCGCACGCTCTCGATGTCGTTTGAGAAAAGCTCGCGGAGGTCGTTCAGGCCGAGGGCCATGAGGGCCATGCGGTCGATGCCGATGCCCCAGGCGAGGACGGGGCAGTCGACGCCGAGGGTCTTCGAGACCTCGGGCCTGAAGATGCCCGAACCGCCGAGCTCGAACCAGCCGAGGACGGGGTGTTTTATATGAACCTCGACGGAGGGTTCGGTAAACGGAAAGTAGCCGGGAACGTACTTCACCTCGGTCGCGCCGGCGACCTCGACGGCGAACATCTCGAGGAAGCCGAGCAGGGTCCGGAGGTTGACCTCCTCGCCCAGGACGATTCCCTCGGTCTGGTAGAAGTCGGAAAGGTGGGTCGCGTCGACCTTGTCGTACCTGAAGCAGCGGAGCATGCCGAAGTAGCGGCCGGGAACCCGGGCCTTGGGGAGGGTCCTGGCCGACATGACGGTGCCCTGGCTGCGCAAAATGAGGCGCTTGGTGAACTCGCGGTCGAAGCCGTACTGCCAGCCGCGGCTTCCGGTATCGCCGCCGTCCTCGTGGACGCGAGCGACGGCCGAGAGGTAGGGCTCCTCGATGAATTTGGCCTTCTCGGGGGATTTGACGCTGTAGACGTCATGGATGTCGCGGGCGGCGTGGAACTGGGGCATGAAGAGGGCGTCGCAGTTCCAGAACTCGGTCTCCACGAGGGAGCCGTCGAATTCCTCGAAGCCGAGGGACACGAGCTTATCCTTGGTGTTCTCGAGGAACTCGGCGTAGGCGTTCCGGCGACCCGGGATGAGCCGTCCCGGCGGCAGGTCGATGTTGTAGGCCCTGAAGGACGAGGTTTTCCACGAGCCGGTCTCGAGCATCTCCGGGGTGACGGCCCCGGCTTCCTCGCCGGTGATCCCCTCGGTCTCGAGCTCGGCGCGGATATCGTCCACCCCTGCCTCGAGCTCGTAGACGACCTCGTCCCGCTCGACGACCCTGAAGGGAGCGGTGCCCGCTCCACGCTTCTTGGCGATGCCGGCGACGACTCCCTTCTCCATCTCGGAGAGGGCGTCCTCGTCGACGATGCCGGAAGAGGCGGCGAGCTCGAAAATCCGGCGGGTCACGGAAAGCCTGGCGGCCTTGGCGGCGTCGAGGATGGTCACGCGCTTTTCGCCGTCCATCCCCAGGGCGCCTTCCTTCGAGAGGATGCCGAACGCGCTTCCGACGTCCTTGTTCTCGAGCCCGAGCCTGTCGGTGATATCACGGATCGAGAGCGGTCCCTTGTCGCCGAGGAGCTTCATGATCCGCTCTTCGGGAGAACCCTTCTCGACGTATTCCTTGCCCAGTTCGGTGAGCTCGTAGGCCGTTTTCGTGCGTCTCGTTTTTTCGACGACGAGTCCCTTGGCCTGGAGCCAGGAGAAGACCTGGTTGCACTGCCCGAGCTTGTATTCCAGGTCCTTCATGATCGACTCGGCCGTGATGGGGCTGCCCCGCCGGTATCGCCTGAGGACCCGGACCTCGAGCGGATGAAGGCCTTTCACGATTCCGCGAATATCCATTTGAAACTCCGTCGCGCGTATGGTATGTTCGAATAGGTTCCCATACTATTTCTTTTAGGTATTATGCGCAAGACGGAGGCCCATGCCGATAAAACGAATTGTCGTCATCACCCTCCTCGCCCTGTTTTCGGCCTCGGGCGCCTTTTCGCAGCAAACCCCGAATACGACGAGAGCGGATAAAACCGGAACCGGACGCAAGCCCCGCGTCGCCCTCGTCCTTTCGGGAGGGGCCGCCCTCGGCATCGCCCACGTCGGCGTCCTCAAGGTGCTGGAGGAGATCGGGATCCCGATAGACTGCGTCGTCGGCACCTCGATGGGAGCCCTCGTCGGGGGGCTCTACGCGATCGGCTACTCCTCGAGCGACATCGCGGACTTCACCTCGAGGGCGGACTGGGCTTCCATCTTCAGCGATTCCCCTCCCCGCGGAGCCTACACCTACCGCAAGAAGGATATCGAGGCCCGCTACCCCTTCACCCTGGGCATCAAGAAGGACCAGCCCCTCATGGGGGGAGGCCTCCTCAACGGCAGGAACATCACGACCCTCCTTTCCCAGCTCACCTTCTTTTCGTCCGATATCGTGGACTTCGATCGATTTCCGAAGCAGTACCGAGCCGTGGCCTGCGACCTCGTGACCGGCGAAGAGGTCGTGTTCTCGAACGGGTCCATCGTCGACGCGATGAGGGCCAGCATGAACATCCCGGGCCTCTTCGAGCCCTACGAGGTCAACGGGCGGTACCTCATCGACGGGGGCGTCCTGGACAACCTGCCGGTCGACAAAGCCGAGGAACTCGGGCCCGACATCATCATCGCCGTCGACGTCGCCGAACCTATCGCGAACGATCCCTCCGCCGTCAACAACCCGATCGCGGCCCTGGCGAGGTCGACCGACATCGTCCTCGCGCAGAAGGCGAGAATGAACGCCAGGGACGCCGATATCGTCATCAGGCCCGACCTCGCCGGCCTCACGAGGCTCGACTTCTCCAAGGCGGGCGAGTTCATCGGCCGGGGGGAGAAGGCGGCCCGGGCCCAGATGCCCGAGCTCCAGGCGATCGCGGCGAAGATACGGGCGACACGGCCCCTCGAACCAAAGGCCCCCGGCCGCGGGCTCTACTTTTCGCCCCGAGACCCGGTGCTGATCCAGGGCGTCGAGCCGGCCGGCATGGACACGCCGGCGACGAGGGACGCCATGACGGCCTTCACCCCCTTCATCGGCAAGGCCGTGTACCCCGACGACCTCAAGGTCGTCATCGACGACCTCTACGGCTCGGGCAAGTACGAGACCGTCCGATTCGAGCTCGCGGAGGGAAACGAGGGCATGGTCCTCCTCATCAGGGCGGACGCGAGCCCCACAGGGGTGGCCACCATCGGCTTCGGCCTGGACTACAACGCGGAGCTGGGGAGGACGGCCTCGAGCAGGCTTTCGACCCTCACGAGGTTCAGCCTCGACGACCTGACCGGCCCCCGATCCTACTGGGCCGTGGAGGCGGGCCTCTTCGATGGCTTTTCGATCTCCTCCGACTACTTCCAGCCCTTCGCCACCTACCTCTTCCTGGATCCCTCGGCTTCGTTCAAGACCGAATACACGACGTCCTACGCCTCATCCCTCGTGTCGACCGACTACCGCCTCACCGACGCGAGGACGGCATTCACCGTCGGCGCTTCCCTGAGCAAGTTCGGCGAGATTTCGGCGGCTTACCAGTACCGCCACGCGAGCTCACCGGCGATAGCCGACCTCGGGGAAAGCCCGATCAACATGACGACGGGAAGCCTCGTAGCCCACGCGGAGTACGACACGGTGGACGTGAGACTCGCCCCGAGACGGGGGGGCCTCGCCTCGGCAACCTTCGAAGTGGCCGCTCCCTGGCTTGTGGGATCCTCCGATTTTCGGCTTCTGAGGACCGAGGCCGAAAACTACTTTAGGCTCGGGAAGGACCTGACCCTGGGCCTCCGGTTCGTCGCCGGGAGCGAGATCTCGCCCCTCGTCAAGCTTTCCGGGAATCTTCCCTGGTTCGACCGTTTCTCGCTTTCGGACATCGCCTACTTTCCCGGCTTCCGGGAACTCGAAACCCTGAGCGACGGGATCGCGGGAACCCGCCTCTCGCTGGACTACCGCTTTCCCTCCGTTTCGAGTCTCCTCGATTCGGACGTCGGCATCGCGGCCGCCGTCGAGGCGGGAACCCTCTGGGATTCCGCCATGCTCCGCTCCCTCGTCGACACGGGAAGCGGATCCGAAAAGCCCGCCTTCCACTGGGCCTTCACCCTCGGCCCCGTCGTCAGGATAGGGGAAACCTACCTCCGCGTCGAAGGCGGCGTCAGCGACCTCAATCCGAGGCGCTTCGGCTTCGCGATCCGATTCGGCACCGTCCGCTGAGCATCACGCTAGTAGAGGGAATAGGATTCGATTTCGTCGATCCGGATGCGGAATCGGGCCTGGACGAGAACCTCGCCCGAGGCGACGCCGATCTCGGGCAGCTTCTCGAGTTCGAGGCTTCCTCGGATCGACCGCGGCTTGTTGAGGACGACGGGACGAAGGTAGGCCCTGATCATGTCCCTGGTCGCCGCGGAGAATGCCTCGCCGAAAGCCGCCTCTCCCGAGAGCAGGTTCGCCCTCCCGATGCCCTGGGAGGGAGGTGTTCCGCTCGAGTCCCAGCTGTCGCGTCTGGCCTGCTGCCGGGGATCGAGCCGATAGTCCACCCAGGCGTAGTAGCGGCCGGCCGATGACCTGAATTCCGAGGTTTCGAGGCCGGGGTCGTCCGGGGGAATCTCGGCCATGGGGACGATCTCGAACCGTTCGGCGATCCGCCTCGTCGCGTCGGATGGCACGTAGAGGAAGGTCCAGCCGTAGATCATGCCCGAGTAGCAGGTCCTCGCCGTGGAAAGGATGACGGCCAGGCCTTCGGCGGGCGAACGGCTTTTCGGGACGCCGGAGGAGGCATCGTAGGGTTCCATCTGGGCCCAGAATTCGTTCCTGAGGGTTTCCTGGGCCGGGAGGAGAAAGGCGCAGAGGAGGAAACAGGCCGCGAGCGAAAGCCTTCTCGAATCCATCATCGCCCCCGCATGGCTATTTCCCGTCGTCATCCCGGGGAGTGGATTTGTCGATCAGGGTATAGGGCACGTCTTCCTCGTCGTCATACTCGGCGCGGTGGGAGAAGGGCACGTCGTCGCCGTCGGCCCCATGGTCGCGGACTGCCTCGTTTGGCTTGGCTTCCTCGGGATCGCCGGCGGTATCCGTAACGTTCTTCGCCTCGAGGGCCTCCTTCTCGGCCTTTTCCTCGGCGGCGCGCGCTTCGGCCTCCTCCTTCCGGAGCTTCCGGTTCCAGAGCATGATACCGAGAGCGGCGAACATGATGACCGTCGGAATATCGTTCTGAACCTTCGGATCGAGCTTGATCTTGAAGATGGACTGGATCACCGCGAACGCGATGAGGATAAAGCCGAGGACCAGGACGGCAATGGTAAGGTGCTTCGGTTTCGGTTTAAATTTCAGATTCATCCTGACCCCTTAAGGAGACGTTTCGATCCAAAAATCATAGCCTAGTTGCCGCGTTACAGCAAGCCGGACGTCTGAGGCCAGCAACGGGGGGCTTGGTCGCAAACCATGGGAAACCAAAGGGGCCAATCCGGGGGTCGATGGCCGAAAATGTCAAACAAACTTGATACTCGCCACGAGGGGAACTAGACTTTTAGTGACCTCAAGACCGACACGAACGCTGACAGCATACACGAGGCCTGATTTTCCGTCTCACGGAGGATCGCGCCATGCTGAATCGAACCGAATACGCAAATCCGCAACAGGAATCCAGCTTCGAACTCCTCAGCGTGTACATCAACGAATACCGGGAGCTCGACGACGACGAGCGCCGCAGCTACGAGCGCGAGATCCAGGCGAGGAATCTGCCTATCCCTCATCCCTCGCTGGAGGAATTCCGGACAGCCAGGACGGAACCCCGGATCACCGTCGCCAAGAAAAAATCCACCGTCGACCGCGAGACCTTCGTGGCATATATTTTCCTGCTCTACCTCCTGACGGGGGTTTTCTTCGCCTGGTACTACCTGGCGCGGAGACTCATACTGGGCGACATCATGAAGGGCACGAGGCACAAGATCATCCTCACCCTGATTTCGATCGGCTATGTCGCCGCGGAAGTCATTCTCCTGGACAGGCTCTTTTCCGTCTAGCCGTTACGGTTTTATTGTATAAATATACCACGAACACCCAGCCATTGACCAATTTTGCATAAAAATGTAAAACTTCGTATAGTGAGGTACGATCACGCCCTATGAACCACAAAAAGACAACCGGACACGACTCCGAAATGGAGGGCCCGCAGCGAGTCGGGCAGCAACAGGGGCTCTATAACCCCATCAACGAGCACGACGCCTGCGGCATCGGTTTCGTCGCCCATATCAAAGGCAAAAAATCCCACGACATCGTCAAACAATCCATTACCGTACTTGAAAATCTGAATCATCGAGGAGCGAGGGGAGCCGAGGTCAACACCGGAGACGGCGCCGGCATCCTTTTCCAGATTCCCCATCGCTTTTTCTCCCAGGTGGCTGAGGAGAACGGCATCGTCCTCCCGGCTCCGGGCGAATACGGCGTCGGCATGGGTTTCCTGCCCCGCGATCCGACCATCAGGGCGGCGATCGAGAAACGGATCGAGGGTTTCATCACGGACGAAGGCCTGATCTGCCTCGGCTGGCGCTCGGTGCCGGTCGACCCCACCCACCTCGGCGATACGGCCCGTTCGGCCATGCCCTTCATCAGGCAGGTTTTCGTCGGGCGAGGAAAGGCCATCCGCGACGAAGCCCAGTTCGAGCGGACCCTCTACATCGTCCGCAAGCGTACCGAGAACTCGATCACGAACCAGGACGAAAGCCGGCCCGATTACTACTATTTCGCGAGTTTTTCCTGCCGAACCATCGTGTACAAGGGAATGCTCGTCGCCGACCAGGTCGACGCCTTCTATCCCGACCTTTCCCATCCGGCGGTCGAATCGGCCTTCGCCCTCGTGCATTCCCGGTTCAGCACGAACACCTTTCCGAGCTGGGAGCGCGCCCACCCCTACCGATACCTCATCCACAACGGCGAGATCAACACCCTGCGCGGGAACGTGAACCGCATGCACGCCCGCGAATCCCACATCAAGGCCGACCTCTTCGGCGCCAATTCCGGGAAGATCTTCCCGATCATCAACGCGAACGGCAGCGATTCGGCCATGTTCGACAATACCATCGAGTTCCTGACCCTTTCGGGCCTTCCCCTCGAGTACGCGATGATGATGATGATTCCCGAGCCCTGGTCCCACGACCCGAGCATGGACGAGTCGAAAAAAGCCTTCTATAAGTATCACGCCTGTTTGATGGAACCCTGGGACGGTCCGGCCGCCATGGCTTTCACCGACGGGATCCGTATCGGCGCCGTCCTCGACCGGAACGGCCTGAGGCCGGCCCGCTACTACGTCACCGACGACGACCTGGTGATCATGGCCTCCGAGGTCGGTGTTCTCGACATCCCGGCGAACCGCATCGTCAAGAAGGACCGGTTGAGACCCGGCCGCATGCTCCTCATCGACACGGCCCAGGGCCGCATCATCGACGACCGGGAGCTCAAGGAGACCTACGCCAGGGAAAGGCCCTACGCCCAGTGGCTCGCCAAGAACCTGCTGACCCTGGACGACCTGCCCGAAGCCCCCGTCCTCCCGGCCGACGATCCGGCCGACCTCCTGAAGCGGGAGACGGCCTTCGGCTACACCTGGGAAGACATCAAGACGACCCTCATCCCGATGGCGACCGACGGCATCGAGCCGACGGGATCCATGGGCTTCGACGCCCCGCCCGCCGTCCTTTCCGAGAAGCCTCAGCTCCTCTACAACTATT